>JAYWAO010000618.1:0-7648 GCA_043782365.1 Deltaproteobacteria bacterium | reverse complement strand
GGGACCTGCACGGAAGATCGCGAAGAGCCGCATTTGCCGGGGCTCCTGCCCGCGATACCCCAACAGGCTTCAGCCCGACTCGCGGGATCTGCACCCCTCGCACGCGGCCGGCCAGAGCCACCCCGCGCTGGCGTGCCGCTCGCCGCTTCTGGCCCGGCGGCGTGACGGGCTTCCGCGCCACGTCCCGCTCCAGGTGGCAGCGCCGGGACCCTCCCCAAACCGCGCCTTGCTGCCCCCCCTCCCAGCCGACTACAACACTCTGTCGCAGAGGAGATCTTGGCCGGCGCTCACCAGCGCGCGGCCGGAGAGGCGCAAGTTGACCCTGTCGGGCTCCATGTTGGGCCGCTACCGCCTCGACGCCCAGGTCGGCCAGGGCGGCATGGCCGTGGTCTGGCGCGGGTTCGACACCCAGCTTCGGCGCACCGTGGCGGTCAAGGTGCTCCACCCGCACCTGCACGTCCGCGAGGAGATCCGCCGCCGCTTCGACCGCGAGGCCCACGCGGTGGCCCGCCTGCACCACCCGCACATCCTCGATGTGTATGACTTCTCCGGGTACACCGGCGACGCCGCCGCGCCGAGCTATTTGGTCACCGAATTCATCCCGGGCCATTCGCTGCGGGCCTTCGCCGAGGCCCACCCGTTCGACCCGCCGGAGCTCGCCGCCTGCTGCGCGGTGCCGCTGGCGGCCGCGCTCGGGCACGCGCACGCGGCGGGGGTCGTGCACCGGGACGTCAAGCCCGAGAACGTGATGGTCCGCGAGGACGGGCAGATCAAGCTGACCGACTTCGGCATCGCCGCGCTGCTCGACCCCGACGAGAAGTTCACCGTCACCGGGTCGATCCTCGGCTCGCCGGCGCACCTCGCGCCCGAGACCATCGACGGGCGGCCCGCCGACACCCGCAGCGACCTCTTCTCGCTCGGCACCCTGCTCTACTGGCTCGCCTGCGGAAAGCTGCCGTTCCACGCGGCCACGCCCGCCGCGCTGCTGCGGCAGATCCTCGAGGGCACACCGCAGGACCCGCGGATGGTGCGCCGCTCGGTGAGCGACGGGCTGGCGAAGGTCATCTCGCGCCTGCTCGAGCGGGACCCCGAGAAGCGCTACCAGACGGCGGCCGAGGCGCAGCAGGACCTCGAGGCGCTGCTCGCGCAGGCGGGCATCGACGACCCGGTGGCCGCGCTGCGCGACTTCGTGCAGGGCAAGCCGCCCGAGGCGGCGGCGCAGGCGCTGCGCGGAAAGCTGGTCGCGCGCGCGCTCCAGGACGGCGAGGCGGCGCTCAAGGACAAGCGCACCTCGGCGGCGCTGGGGCTGTTCGGCCGCGTGCTCGCGCTCGACCCGGCGAACGAGGGGGCGAAGTCCCGCGTCGACCGGCTGAAGGCGCGCGCGCGGCGGAGGCGGCTGGTGCGGCGCGCTGCGCTCGCGGTGGTGTTGTGCGCGCTGGGCATTACGGGGCTTGGGTTTGCGCTGCGGCCGAGGCCTGCGCCGCAGCCTGCGCCCGTCGCGCCGGCCCCCGCGCCGCTCGCCGTGGTCACGCCGGTCGCGATCCCCGCCAGCGACGCGGGCGCGCCGTCGTCGCCTGAGGCCGCTGGCAACGCCGCTGGAGCCGGGCCGAAGTCGCTGGTGGCCTCGCTGGCGCCGGCGGGGGAGCCGCGCCAGCTCCCCGGGACCCGCCCGGCCGACCCGCTCGACAAGGGCCGGCGGCGCGGCCGGCCCGAGGGTGAGCCGCAGCGGGCGCCGCGCGTAGCGGGGTCGGGGGCGGGCTCGGTGCAGGCCACGCTCGACGTCCACTACCTCTCGGCCCACGTCTTCCTCGACGACGTGGACCTCGGCGAGAACAAGCAGTTCACCCGCAGGATGGCGGTGGGCTCTCACAAGGTGCGGGTCGTGCATCCCTGTTGCACCGAACGGACCGTTCCGCTGGAGATCACCGCGGACCAGACCCGCTACCCGCTCGAACTCGGAGACCCCAAGCCCGCCAGGCTCTCGGTGAAGGGCGCGCCGCCCGATGCGCAGGTGTGGATCAACGGCTCGAGGGCGGGCACCGTCAGCACCCTGCCAGACTGGACCTTCCCGACGGACGGAAAGCCCTTCAACAGGGTCCCGATCACCATCGGCGATCGCAGCGGGGACGTGACCCTCCAGGCCGGCAACACGGTCCCGGTTGACTATCTCAAGCTCGCGCAGGCGGGGCTGTGAGGCGAGCGCTCCTGGCCTCGCTGCTAGCGGTCTGCGCGCTGTTCGGCGCCCCTGCGCGCGCCCAGGAGCGGCCGCAACAGCAGCCTGCCTCGCCGGTGGCCACCGATGACGAGAACGTCATCGAGTCGATGCGGCGCGCCCGCAACTACTTCGAGTACGGCGACTACGCGAGCACCGCGCGGATCCTCAAGCGCCTCATCGACACCGGGAAGTTCGAGTCGGCCGAGTTGCGCGCTGAGGCGTATCGATTGCTGGGCCTGTCTTACTTTTACCAGACCAAGCGTGGCGACGCCTACCAAGCCTTCCTCGAGCTGGCGTACGTGGACCCCGACGCGGAGCTCGACCCGTTCTACGTGCCCCCCGCCGCGGTGGCGCTGCTCGAGCAGGTGAAGAAGGACGCCGAGAAGCAGCTCGCGCCCCTCCGCGCCCAGCGCCGCGCGGAGGAAGAAGCGCGCCGCCGGCTCGCGCAGGAGGAGGCCAACCGCAGGCGCCAGCGCGAGCGCGAAGAGGAGCAGCGCCGGCTCTCCGCGCTCGCGCCCACCATCGAGCGCCGCGTGGTGCAGCGCGAGTTCTGGGTGAGCCTGCTGCCGTTTGGCGTCGGCCAGTTGCAGAACGGCGACCGCATGCTGGGCATCGCGCTCGCGACCACGCAGGTGATCGCAGGCGCCACCAGCGGCGGCTCGGCGCTCCTCATCGAGACGCTGCGCGACCCGTCCACGGGCAAGTTCGGCGGCGGCGTCTATCCTCTGGCGCAGCGGCTGAACGTCGCCAAGTGGGTCGGCGCGGCGCTCTTCTACGGGCTGTGGCTGGGCGGCGCGCTGCACGCCTCGCTGAACTTCCAGCCGGAGACGCAGCTCCCCGACCGGCTGGTCACCTCGCGACCCGCGGACGCGCTGCCCGCACCCTTGCTGCCCCCGGGCCTCGCGCCGCTGACGCCCGCGCAGCCTGCCACGGCGCCGTCACGCGTTCCCGTGGCCCCCGTCGCTCCCGCGACCCCGGTCCAGCCGGAGCCCGCCCTTCCGGACGCGCCCCCTGCGCGCCGCCTCGCGCCGGGCTCCGTGCCCGCGCCCGTTCCCTGAGAGACTCCATGGCCACGCTCGTCCTCCAGCTCCCCAACGCGCCCGCCCGCTCGCACCCGCTGGTCAAGCCGCTCACCACCCTCGGCGGCGCCGACGCCGACGTGCCGCTCCCCGACTTCAAGGGCGTGGTGGCGATCGAGTTCGACGGCGTGCGCTTCACCGCCTCGGCGCTCGACGGCGCGCGGCTGGAGATCAACGGCAAGAAGAGGGACCAGGCCGTGCTCGAGGGCGGCGACCGCATCGTCCTAGGCAAGTCGGTCATCCACTTCGAGAGCGCCGACCGGATCCCCACGCCGGTGGAGGTGGCGCGGCTCAAGTCGTCGGGCAGCGCGGGCACCGATCCCGCGCTGCTGGCGGTCCAGCGGCTCTCGGAGCTGGCGGCGGCGCTGGCCAAGGAGCCGCTCGACCGGTCGCTCTCGCAGCTGCTCGACGCGCTCGTCGAGGTGGTGCGGGCCGACAAGGGCTTCGTGCTGGTCGTCGAGGACGGCGCGCCGCGCGTGCTGGTGGCGCGCAACGTCCAGCGGCAGGACATCGCCGACGCGGCGCTGCGGCTGTCGGACTCGATCGTCGGGCGCGTGCTGCAGACCAAGACGGCCCTGGTGGTGAGCGACGCGCTCAACGACGCGCAGTTCAACGCCTCCGAGAGCGTGGTGAACTTGAAGCTCTCGTCGGTGCTCTGCGTGCCGCTCGTCCGGCGCGGCGAGGTGCTGGGCATCGTCTACCTGGGCAACGACCGCGTCGCCAACCTGTTCACCGACCGCGAGCTGACGCTGACCTCTGCGTTCTGCGCCACCGCCGCGCTGCTGCTCGAATTGGCGCTCGAGCGCGACGAGCTGAAGGCCGAGCGGCAGAAGCTGCAGACCCAACTCGAGGAGCAGGCCTACGGCGACATCATCGGCTCCTGCGAGGCGATGAAGGACATCTTCCGCAAGATCGACAAGGTCGCCGCCACCGACATCTCCATCCTGGTCACCGGCGAGACGGGCACGGGCAAGGAGCTGATCGCGCGCGAGCTGCACCGGCGATCGCCGCGGCGGTCGGGGCCCTTCATCGCCATCAACTGCGGCGCCATCCCGGAGAATCTCCTCGAGAGCGAGCTCTTCGGCCACGTGAAGGGCGCCTTCACGGGCGCGGTGGCGACCCGCCCGGGCCGCTTCCAGGCGGCGAGCGGCGGCACCCTCTTCCTCGACGAGATCGGCGACATGCCGTTGCAGCTACAAGTGAAGCTGCTGCGCGCCCTCCAAGATCACGCCGTCACCAAGGTGGGCGAGACCAAGCCGGAGCCGATCGACCTGCGGGTGGTCGCCGCCACCAACAAGAGCCTCGACGAGGAGATGAAGGCCGGGCGGTTCCGCGAAGACCTGTATTACAGAATCAACGTGGTGGGCCTGCACCTGCCGCCGCTGCGGGAGCGCGGCGAGGACGCCATCGTGCTCGCCAAGTGGTTCCTCGGCCGGTCCACCCGCGAGCTCGCCAGCAAGGTGAAGGGCTTCGCGCCGCAGGCCCTGATCGCCATCAAGCGCTACCGCTGGCCCGGCAACATCCGCCAGCTTGAGAACCGCATCAAGAAGGCGGTGGTGCTCGCCGAGAAGCCGCTGATCGGACCCGACGACCTGGAGCTCCGCCCCGAGCAGCTCGAGCCGATCCTGCCGCTCACCGACGCCCGCGACGAGTGGCAGAAGCGCTACATCAACGAGGTCCTCGAGCGGAACGGCGGCAACCGCACCAAGACCGCCAAGGACCTCGGCGTCGACCCGCGGACCATCTTCCGGCACCTCGAGCGCATGGAGGCCGAGCGGCGCGGCGAGTCCCCGGCGCAGCTCGACGCGGACGAGGCGCGCGATCTCGGCCGGGGCGACCCATGACCGCGCGACGCATGACGCCACTGTCTCGCCCGGCTGCGGGGGGTCCACTCTCCCCTACGCACAAGGGGCTGGAATCAGGCGCGCTCGCCCTTGGCAAGACTCGTGCAGTTGCACCTGCCCCACCGGCGGCACGCGGGGCGCTCTTGTCCCTCCTGCTCGCGGCGAACGGTCTCGCAGGCTGCCTCGTGCCCCAGAGCGTCGACTCCCAGCAGAACCGCGTGAAGTACCCGCCGCGGGTGGTGGTCGAGTCGCTCGACCCCAAGCTGGTCGGGACGATCAAGCTCACCCACGGGCAGCTCGATTCGCAGGCGCTCTGCTCGTGCCGCGTGGCGCTCGAGGTGCCCCAGGTCGAGGAGGTCGACACGACGCTCAACCTCGAGGCCCGCTGGTTCATCGACTACGACCCCGACAAGGTCTCCACGCAGCGCCCGGTGCAGACGCAGTTCCTCGCGGGCTCGTTCGATTCGAGCACCTCGGTGCGGCAGGGCCCCAAGCTGGAGTTCGACCTGACGGCGCTCGGGCTCGGGGACGGCGCCCACCTGGCCGACGTGGTGATCGCCGAGCAGGGGGCCTTCGACGACGCGGCCACCACGCTCGCGCACCGGGCCGTGCTGGCGGGGTACTCCTCGGCGGCCCACCGGTTCGTCATCGACGCGCTGACCGACGATCTCAAGGTGTGCCGCAGCGACGCGCCGTGGAAGCGCACTTGTGGTGGTGGGCCTTGAGCGGCCTGCTGTCCCTGGGCCCGCTCGGCTCGACGCAGGCGGGGCCGCGCGGCGTTCCCCCGCGGCGGGCACGCGGGCCGTTCGCGGCTGCGCTGCTGGCGCTCTCCTGCGCGGCGCCGCTCGCGGGCTGCTCGAGCGCGGCCCGGATCGATGCGTCGAGCCCGGCCACGCCTTGCAACTCGCAGGCGCAGTGCCCAGGCGCCCAGGCCTGCTTCCTCGGCGCGTGCCGTGGTCACGCGGGCCTCTTGCGGCGCGTGCAGGTGGAGGTGCGGCCGCCGGCGGAGGTGCGCTACGGCCTCTTGCAGGTGGGCAGCCTCGACCTCGGGCAGAGCCTGCTCAACGACCAGGCACTGCACGAGCTGTTGCCGGCTGGCGGCTCGGTGGTGCAGACGAGCGACAACGGCAACCCGGCCACTCCGGTGCCCGGCGCCTCCCTCACCTTCACCGCGCGCGAGTCGCCGATCCCCGGGCGCATGCCCTCGGTGAGCGTGCAGACCAACACCTCGGGCGGCTTCTCGCTCAAGCTCCCCGACCTCACCTGGGACGTGGCGGTGCTCCCGCAGGCGCCGCTGCCCGCGCTCCACCTCGACCTGGGCCTGCGCTCCCCCAATCTGGCGCTGCGCTTCTCTCTGCCCGGGCCGGCCGCGCTGCTCGCGCTCAAGGGGGCATTCACCAACGGCGCCACGCCGCTCGCCGGGGCGCTGGTGCTCCCGGTGGACGCCGCCGGCAACGCGCTCGGGGCCGCCGCCACCACCGACGCCACCGGGGCCTTCTCGCTCTTGCTCCCGCCCGACTCCGCCTCGTGGAGGCTGCGCGTGGGTCCGCGCACGGGCGGGTCGGTCGTCACCAACGGGCCGGTGCCCAGCTTCGACCTCGACCGGGTCTTCCAGAAGGGCGATCCGCTCGCGCTCGACCTGGGCGCGCTGCCCGCGCCGGCCAACCTGACCGGCCTCGTGGTCGACGCCGGCAAGAAGCCCGTGGCGGGCGCGCGCGTCTTCGCGCTCAGCCTGGACGGCGACCACTGGACCCTCTCGCGCTCGACGACCACCGGCACCGACGGCTTCTTCTCGCTCGCGGTCCGCGAGGGCAAGTACGCGCTGGAGGCGGTCCCGGGCACGGCAGTCACCGACCCGGGGCTCTCCGGCGAGGTGCAGGTGCAGGTCACCGCCTCGTCCGGGCCCGTCACGCTCACTTGCCCGCCCAAGGTGAAGGTCACGGGCGCGGTGCTCAAGCCCGACGGCCACGCGGTAGGTGCGGGCGCGCAGCTCACCGCCACCCGCCTGCCCGACCGGCTCGTCTCCGGCCGCGCGGCCCAGGTGCTCCCCACCGACGCCAAGGGCAGCTACCAGCTGATCGGCGACGCCGGGCGCTACCACATCGAGATCGCCCCACCGCGCGAGCTCGGCCTGCCCCACCGGCTGGTCGAGGTCGATCTGCAGGAGGCGCAGGGTGGGGTGATGCCCGATCTGGTCCTCTGGCCGGGAGTCGAGGCGGTCGGCACCATCTACGGGCGGGGCAGCGCCACCCCCGTGCCCGGCGCGGCCATCGAGTTCTTCGCCCTCGACCCGAGCGGGCTGCGCGCGCTCTCGATCGGCAGCGCCATCGCCGACGAGCTCGGCCGCTACAAGGCGGTGCTGCCCGATCTCCCCGACCCGACCGACCTGTCGCCCTAGAGCACCGAACAGGTTACCTCCCGTCGCCAGGGCGGCGATGGGCAGCGCATCTCGTCGTTGCTCCTCCTCGGAAACCGCAACGGGTTGACTCGTCGTCGCGCCTAGAGCTGCT
>JAYWAO010000617.1:0-7659 GCA_043782365.1 Deltaproteobacteria bacterium | reverse complement strand
CCGCAGACCCTCACGCCCGCGTAGCCCTGGTCGCCGCAGCCCGCGCCGAGTTCGCGCGCGCCGGACTGCGCGGGGCCCGCATCGAGGACCTCACCGCGGCCTGCGGCCTCTCGAAGGGGGCCTTCTATCTCCACTTCGCGTCGAAGGAGGCGCTCTTCGGCGAGGTGGTGGCAGGCTTCCAGGCGCAGATCGAGCGCTGTTCGGTCGCGCGCTCGCAGACGATGGACGCCTTCGCCAGGGAGGGCGGCCCGCTCGGCCCGGCCGACGTCGCCCGGCGCTCGCGCAAGTTCCTCCGCATGCTGGAGCTCGAGCGCGGCCTCGACCTCGAGACGCTGGAGGTGATGTGGACCTTCCGCGACGTGCTAGGCGTGCTGATCGGCGGCTGCCAGGGCACTCCCTTCGAGGGCGTCGTCTGGACCATCACCAACGCCGAGGTGCAGCGGATCGCCGCCGAGATCGGCGACGAGCAGCACCTAGGCGCCTGCCGCACCGACGTCGCGCCGGAGCTGTTCGGGTCGCTGATCGTCGGCACCTACCTGCTGCTCGCGCAGCGGATGATCGGGCTCACCGAGAAGCCCGATCTCGGCGCGTGGGCCGCCGGGCTCCAGAAGCTGGTGCGCGAGGGGAGCCTCCCGGCACGCGCCCTGCACAAGAGCCCCGGTGAGACGCCCCCGGGCCCGGCGCTGCACGGACGTTCGACAGGTTCGACCCCCCGCCAACGTACTGCGGGGCGCAGGTCCCTCGAGGTTCCCAACAAACGGAGCAAGCCGTGAATCGTACCCGCAAGAGCTGGATCGCCGCCGCGGCAGTGGGCTCCGCAGCGCTCGTCGCCCTCGTCGTGGCCGGCGCCCGCGCCGACGCGAAGAAGACGACCCCCACCGCCCAGCAGGCGCGGCAGGCGGCCGTCTCGCTCGCCGAGGCGCTGCCCGTCACCCTGGCCGGGCGCGGCGAGGCGACCGGCCAGCTCCAGCCCGCCAAGGGCCTGCAGCTGGGCTTCGAGGCCGGGGGCCGGCTGATGGAGATCGAGGTGAAGAAGGGCGCGCCGGTGGCGCAAGGGCAGGTGATCGCGCGGCTCGACCCGGAGCTGGCCGACGCGCAGCTGCTGCAGGCCGAGGCCGCGCTGAAGGCCGCCGAGGCGCAGGCCGGCATCGCCCAGGACGCCGCTGCCCGCACCCGCGCGCTCAAGGAGACGAGCAACGCCAGCGAGCTGCAGCTCTCGGGCGCCGAGGGCCAGGCCAACGCCGCCGCCGCGCAGGTGGCCGCCGCCAAGGCGCTGGTCGCCCAGGCGAGGGCGCTGCGCAAGCGGCACGACCTGCGCGCGCCTTTCGCCGGCGTGCTGATCGACGCGCCCGACCAGGTGGGCGCCTACGTGAACCCGGGGGCCCCGCTCTTCCTGCTCGAGCAGCTCGACCCGCTCATCCTCAAGATCGCCGTCGCGGAGAGCGACCGCGAGCAGCTGCGGCTGGGCGGCAAGGTGCGGGTCGAGTCGGCCGCCACGGGGTTCTCCAGCGACGAGGCGACCATCCGCTCGATCATCAACTCGGCCGACCCGCAGACGAGGCGGGTGCCTGTCGAGATCACCGTGCCCAACAAGGCGGGCCGCTTCACCGCGCACACGCTGGCCCGCGCGGCGCTGGAGCTGGGGACGGCCCAGCCGGCGCTCTCGCTGCCAGCGACCGCGCTCGCCTCCACGGGCGGCGACCACGTCTTCGTCGTCGGTGAGGGCGGCGAGGTGCGCAAGCTCGCGGTGGTGGTGCTCGAGCGCGGCGCCGAGCGGGTGACGGTGCGCGCCAGCGAGCCGGTGCTCAAGGTGGTGGACTTCCCGGCGGTCGATCTGGCGCCGGGCCAGAAGGTCTCGATTCGATAGTCTTCGGTCACCAAGACACCTCCGCAGCCCACGCACTCCCTGTCGAACCGCTGGAGCCGTCATGTCGATCAGCGAAGTCGCCATCCGCCGCCCCGTCTTCACCAGCATGCTCGCGCTGCTCCTCATCGTCCTCGGGGCGCTGGGGTTCAAGCGGCTGGGCACCGACCTCTTCCCCGACGTGACCTTCCCGGTGGTCATCGTCAGCTCGGTGTACCGGGGCGCGGGTCCGGGCGAGGTCGAGACCCAGGTGGTCAAGCCGCTGGAGGACGCGGTCGCTGGCATCAGCGGCATCGACAAGATCCACAGCTTCTCGCGAGAGAACGCAGGCGTCGTCATCGTGCAGTTCAAGCTCTCCGAGAGCCTCGACCGGGCGACGCAGGAGGTGCGCGACAAGGTCTCGGGGGTGGTCTCGAAGCTCCCCAAGGACGCCGACGCGCCCGTGGTCAGCCGGGTGGACATCGGCGCGGCGCCCGTGCTCACCTACGCCGTCTCGGCCGACCTCAGCTCGCAGCAGCTGCGCAAGCTGATCGAGGACCGCCTGCAGCCCGCGCTGCAGCAGATCGAGGGCGTCGCCGAGGTGCGCATCACCGGCGGCGACAAGCGCGAGATCCAGATCGATCTCTCGATCGACAAGACCATGTCGGTGGGCCTCTCGCCGTTCGAGGTGGCCCAGAAGATCGGCGCGGAGAACCTCAACCTGCCGGCGGGCCGCCTCTCGCTCGGGCCCACCGAGCTGACCGTGCGCACGCTCGGCGAGTTCCGCTCGGTGGAGGAGCTGCGCGCGCTGCCGATCGCCTCCTCGCGCACGGGCTCGCAGGTGCGCCTCGACGAGATCGCGGCGGTGAAGGACGGCGTGGCCGAGCGGCGGACGGCGGCCCGCCTCAACGGCAAGGACTCGGTGATCGTCGAGGTGGTCAAGCAGCCCGGCGCCAACACGGTGGCTTCCTCCGATCAGGTGAAGAAGACGCTGGCGCAGCTGGGCCCCTCGCTCGGGCACGGCTTCAAGACCACGCTCCTCATCGACCAGAGCGAGCTGATCAAGGCCAACGCCGAGGAGGTGTGGATCGCGCTCATCTTCGGCGGCCTGATGGCGGTGGTGATCATCCTGATGTTCCTGCTCGACCCGCGCGGCACGTTCATCTCTTCGCTGGCCCTGCCGACCTCGGTCATCGGCACCTTCTTCGTGATGTACGTGTTCGGCTACACGCTCAACCAGATGACGCTCTTGGCGCTCTCCTTGGCGATCGGGCTCCTCATCGACGACGCGGTGGTGGTCCGCGAGGCGATCACCCACCGGCTCGACCAGGGCGAGGAGCCCTTCGCGGCGGCGCGCGACGGCACCAGCGACGTCGGCCTCGCGGTGCTGGCGACCACCTTCACCCTCGTCGCGGTGTTCATCCCGGTGGCGTTCATGCCGGGCATCGTCGGCCAGTTCTTCAAGCAGTTCGGTATTACAATTTCTGCCGCGGTGCTGATCTCGCTGTTCATCTCCTTCACGCTCGATCCGATGCTCTCGGCCCGGCTGGCGAAGCAGCGGGTGCCGGGCCAGGCCCGGAAGGAGAACGTGGTGGCCGCGTTCTTCCGCAGATCTTTCGAGGCGCTGGAGGCGCTCTACACGCGGGTGCTGCGGCTGGCGCTCGCCTACAAGTGGACGACGTTCGCCCTCTTCGCCGGGCTCACCGTGCTGTCGTTCTGGGCCACCTCGGGCCTCAAGGGCGAGTTCACCTCCGCCGAGGACCGGTCGCAGTTCATCATCGACCTGCAGCTGCCCGACTCCTCCAGCCTGCAGCTCTCGGCGCAGCGCGCGGGCGAGGCCGAGGCGCTGCTGCGCAAGATCCCCGAGATCCGCGACATCTACGCGATCGTCGGGCCCAACGGCGAGACCAACAAGGTGAAGCTGCGCGCCCTCGTCACGCCCAAGCGTGAGCGCAAGCGGAGCGTCTTCCCGATGAAGGACGAGGCCCGCGAGCTGCTCAAGGACCTGCAAGCCACCAAGGTCTTCGTCTCCGACCCGCCGGTGATCGAGGGCCTCGGCGACTACTTCCCGATCATGGTCAGGGTGGTCGGGCCCGATCTCAAGGTGCTCAACTCCGAAGCGCAGCGCGTCGCTGGGATCCTCCGCAGGCTGCCCGGCACGGTGGACATCAAGGTGGACTCGAACCCGCCCAAGCCCGAGCTCGCCGTCGCGCTCGACCGGACCCGCGCCGCCGACCTGGGGCTCTCGGCAGCGTCGATCGCCACGCAGCTGCGGCTGGCCGTCGACGGCGAGGTGGCCGCCAAGCTGCGCGAGGGCAAGGATGAGACCGACATCCGCGTGCGGCTGCAGCGGACCGACCGCGCGAACCCCGCGCAGATCGAGCGGATGGAGCTCTTCTCGCCGCGCGGCCCGCGGCACCTGGGCGACGTCGCCAAGGTGGGCCTGCAGGACGGCCCCTCGGTGATCGAGCACGAGAACCGCGAGCGGCAGATCGCCGTCTACAGCCAGCTGGGCACGGGCGCCGCGCTCGGCGAGATCGCGAACCTCCTGCGCGCCGAGATGACGGCCCACCCGCTGCCGCAGGGCTACAACCTCGTGTACGACGGGCAGATGAAGACCTTCGACGAGCAGAACGAGGCCTTCGCCTCGGCGTTCCTGCTCGCCTTCGTCTTCATCTACATGGTGCTCGCCTCGCAGTTCGAGTCGCTCAAGCACCCGGTGACGATCATGATCTCGTTGCCGCTGGCCCTGGTGGGCGCGCGCATCGGCCTCTTGACGGCGGGCAAGAACCTCTCGATGGGCGCGATGATCGGCATCATCCTCTTGATGGGCCTCGTCACCAAGAACGCCATCCTCCTGGTGGACGGCGCGCTCCAGCACCTGCGCGAGGGCGACACCATCGACGAGGCGCTGCTGAAGGCTGGCCCGCGCCGCCTGCGGCCGATTCTGATGACTTCGATCGCGATGGCGATCGGCATGGTGCCCACCGCCGTCGGCACGGGCACCGGCTCCGAGTTCCGTTCTCCGATGGCGATCGCGGTGATCGGCGGCGTCATCTCCTCCACCGCGCTGACGCTGATCGTGGTGCCGATCCTCTTCTCCGGCATCGAGTGGCTCGGTTGGGCCAACTTGAAACGGCTCTTGACGGGAGGCGGCTTCGGGGTCACCAAGCCGCTCCCGGCGACGACGTCGGCAGGTCCCGTGGCGCAAGCCCCCGAGGCCGCCGCGCAGTGAGGCAGCAGGCAGTTTCGTGATGACCGGAATCGTTGTCGAACGTACCGAAAGGGAACCCGATGAACCGCCTCACCACCACCTCGCTCGCCGCGCTGGCCACCCTGCTCTTCTCCGTCGTGGCCGGACCGAAGGGGGCCCACGCCGAAGGCCCGCTGGCCAAGGGCCGGCGCTCGGTGCCGCTGCGCGAGGCCCTCGCGCTAGCCAACAAGCAGGGCCCCGACGTGGCGGCCGCCCGCGCCCAGGCCGCGGTGGCCGAGGCCGGCGTGAACCGCGCGTGGACCGCCTGGCATCCCGACATCTCCGCTGGCGGGCAGTTCGACCACACCAGCGCGCCGGCCTCCTTCGCCATCAGCGACATCGTCACGAAGCTGGCCGGCATCCTCAACCTGCCGCTGACGCCGGCCCAGATCGCCGGCCTCCCGCCGCCGACCGACATCGTCGCCGCCAACTCCTGGTACGGGAACGTGCAGATCTCGCAGCCGCTCTTCACACCCCAGGGACTCTTCCTCCCCGGCGTCGCCAGGAACGGCGCGGAGGCGGCGCAGCGGGGCGCGGACGAGGCGCGCGAGCAGGTGCTGCTCGGCGTCGCCCGCTCGTATTACTCTTTGCAGGGCATCGAGGGCCTCATCAAGGCGGCCAAGGACCTCGAGGCGGTCTCGCTGCGGCGCGAGGAGGAGGCGAAGGCGCAGATCAAGGCCGGCACCGCGGTGGAGCTGACCCTCCTGCGCGCGCAGAGCGACACCGCCACCGCCCGCGTGCAAATCGCCAACCTTGAGGGCGCGCGCGACTCACTGCTGCCCGTGCTCGAGGCGCTGGTCGGCGAGCCGATCGAGCCCGGCGTGCCCGGCTCCGAGGCGGCGCTGGCGGGTCCGTCGGAGCAGTCGAGCGATCCTTGGGAGAACTCCTTCAGCGTCAAGTCGGCGGTGGCCGCGGTGAAGGCGCAGGCGGGCGCGGCCGATCTCGACAAGTGGCTCTGGCTGCCGAGCGTCGCGGCGATCGCCAAGGGCAACTACAACTCCAACACCGGCTTCTCCGGGAAGAGCACCTCGTACGACTTGATCGTCGCGGCGAGCATCCCCCTCTACGACCGCGGCACGCGCTACGCGGCCCGCACCGAGGACGAGGCGAAATTGCGGCAGGCGGTGGCGAACCTCGCCCGCGCCCGCGCTTCGGCCCGCTCGGCGTGGCTGGCGGCGAAGGCCAACGTTGCCGCGGCGCAGGCCTCGCTCGCGCAGTCCGACGCGCAGGCCTCGCTCGCCGCCCGCGCGCAGGCGCAGGTGGACGCCTCGTACAAGGCCGGGGTGGCGACCTCGCTCGACCTCACCGACGCGGACAACAAGAAGTTCACGGCCCAGAGCGGCGCGGCGCAGGCGCGGGCGGCGCTGGAGATCCGCAAGGCCGAGCTGATCGCGGCCGAGGGCCGGCTCTACACGACCACGGTGGGCGCGCAGTAGCCGCGCTCGACACGTCGCCGGGAAGCGGCGAGCCCCATCGTCTCCCACCTCGAGTGGGATGACGGCGCCACAGCCCCGCCGGAGGTGGGGCGGCGGCCCTTCTAGCGCCGGGCATGCCGGCATGCCCGGCGCTCCTGCTGCTGCGCGAAGCTGACTGGCCCTCCAAGTTCCGGGAGTAGGAATTGCCGGACAGCCTGGAGCTAGCCCGCGGCCGCCCTGCCCTCGACGATCTGCGCGAAGGAGCGCCCCTCGAGCTCTGCCCGCGCCAGCCCCGCGCCGAGCGCCTCGGCCTCGGTGAGCGCGCCGCAGGAGAGCCCGCGCAGGAAGAACTCGAGCAGGCCCTGGCCGGTGGCCGCGTCGTCGAACACCTCGCCCACGCGGGTGGCCTGGGCGGCCTCGCCGAGGAAGTTGCGCAGGCGCGCGGTGACGGGCGCGAGCCCTTCGAGGAAGAAGGAGTAGACCGCTGCGTAGCGCGCGGGGAGCTGCGCGGGGTGCAGGTCCCAGCCCTGGTAGAGCCCGTTGTCGAGCGCGCGGCGCACGTTGGCGAAGTGCAGGCGGCAGGCTGCCCGGATGGCGACGAGGTTCTCGCGCAGCAGCGCCTCACCGAGCGGCGGACCGCCCTTGGCCTCCTTGTGGCGTGGCAGCGGCAGGACGGTGGTGGCGCCATCGGAGAGCCGCACGCCGCTGCCGGCGAGCGCCACCTGCAGCAGGTTGCGGGCAAAGTCACAGGCCGGGTGCGAGAGCGAAGGCGCTGCTCCCGTGTGGCCGAGCGAGGCGACGTAGTCGTAGGCCCCGAAGTGGGCGGCGACGCAGCGCCCTCCAGCAGCGTCCACCAGCGCGCGCAGGCGAACCGTGCCGTCGGGCGCGAGCAGCGCGGCGGCGGTCTCGACCATGATCTCGAGCACGAGCGCGCGCTCACGCAGGCCGTGGCGGCGCTCCAGAGCGGCGAGCAGCGCCGCCAGCGTCTCCACCTCGAGCGGCAGCGAGACCTTTGGGAGTGTTACACAAAACCCCTCGGGCAGCTTGCCGCTGGAGGCCGCCAGGAGCGCGTCGAAGAAGAGCCCGAGCGTGCGCACGCCGCGGGCGGCGCCGTCTCCCGAGAAGCCCTTGATGCGCAGCCCGAGCAG
>JAYWAO010000616.1:0-7675 GCA_043782365.1 Deltaproteobacteria bacterium | reverse complement strand
GAGCGACGCGCCAGACGGCGCCGGTGAAGCCGACGGTGAGCAGCGCGGTGAGCGCGAAGAACCCGGTGCGCAAGAGCAAGGAACCGTCTGGCATGGTCACCCCTGGGGGAATCGTATACCGCCAGGGTGCGCGCCCGAAGCGCACCCATGAGGACTCCCTGGCCGCCAGCCACCGCGCTATACACTGCCCTCATGTCCGCCCCTGCCTCCGGCCCCATCAAGATCGAGCTCACCAAAGACCTCGCCCGCCACCTCCGCGCCGGCCACCCGTGGGTGTATGGCCGCGCGCTGGAGAAGCCGCCCGCGGGCCTCGCCGCGGGCGCCATCGTGGACGTGGTCGAGCGCGGCCGCTTCGTCGTGCGCGGCTACTACGACCCGCTCTCGCCGATCGCCGTCCGCGTGCTCACGCGCGATCCCGCCGAAGCGATCACGCCGCTCTTCTTCCGCAAGAAGATCGCCCGCGCCGTCGCCCTCCGCCGCTCGTTCGCGCCCTTCACGGTGACCACGCCGGGCGACGAGACCGACTGCTGCCGCCTCATCCACGGCGAGGGCGACGGGCTCCCGGGCGTGATCGTCGACCTCTACGGCAAGTTCGCCGTGCTCAAGCTCTACAGCGCAGGCCTCGCCCCGCACCGCGGCGCCATCATGGAGGCGCTGCGCGGCGAGGTCCCGCTCGATGGCATCTACGGCCGCGACGAGGGCGGCGCCGAGGTGCTCTCCGACGATGAAGTCGATGGCGGAGACGACAAGGACGAAGAGAGCGACCACCGCCGCCCCGAGAAGGGCCAGGTGCTCTTCGGGGCTGCGCCTCCCGACCCGATCATCGTGCGCGAGCACGGCATGCAGATCGCGGTCGACGTGCGCCGTGGCCAGAAGACGGGCTTCTTCCTCGACCAGCGCGAGAACCGGCTGGCGCTGCGCCGCTACGCCAAGGGCCGCCGGGTGGTGAACTGCTTCTCGTACACGGGCGGCTTCTCGGTGAGCGCCGCGCTGGGCGGCGCGCGAGAGGTGGTCTCGGTCGACCGCGACGAGGCCGCGCTCAAGCTGGCCGAGAAGAACTTCACGCTCAACGGGCTCGCCACCAAGCACACCGCCCACTGCGGCGACGTGGTGGAGTTCCTCGCCGAGCACAAGACGGCCGGGCAGCGGTTCGATCTCGTCGTCCTCGACCCGCCCGCCTACGCCAAGACGCAGAAGGCCGTCCCTGCCGCGCTCGACGGCTACGCCAGCCTTCACCGCGCCGCGCTCGCGGTGCTGCCGCCGGGCGGGCTGCTCGCGACAGCCTCTTGCTCCGCGCGCGTCAGTGCCGAGGAGTTCATGGGCTGCATCAAGGAAGCGGCCTCCAAGGTGAACGTGCAGCTGCAGCTGCTGGAAGAGCGCCGGCAGCCCGCCGACCACCCGGCGTTGCTCTCGTTTCCCGAGGGGAAGTACCTCAAGTTCATGGTCTTCAAGCGGGTCGAGGACTAGCGGGGCGCCGCCATGGTCGCCCCGGGCCAGTTTCTCGAGCGCTCCGTCGCCATCCGCACCGAGGGCGACCTCGTCCTCGACGGGCTCTATCACCGGGGCGTCCGCGGACCCGCTTGCGTGATCGCGGCGCCGCACCCGGCGCTCGGCGGCAGCATGACCGTGCCGGTGATCAACGAGCTCGCCTGGGCGCTCACCCGCGCGGGCCACCCGACGCTGCGATTCGACTATCGAGGCGTGGGCGCGAGCCAGGGCCAGAGCAGGCACCAGGGCGCCCCAGAAGAGGAGTGGGGCGGCGCGCTCCCGCGCCTCGAGCTCGCGGCGCTCGCCGATGAAGTGGCCGACCTGCGCGCGGCCGGAGCGCAGCTGGCCGAGACGGCGGGCGCGACGACTGAATCGGTTACCGACCCCGGCAGTGGCCTCTGCGCGATCGGCTACTCGTTCGGCGCCTGCGTCGCGGTGGCCGACCAGGCCGACGCACGGTGGGCGCGCCTGGTGCTGGTGGCGCCGCCGACGCAGCTGTGCGACCTGTCGGCGCTCGCCCTGCTACGCAAGCCCGTCCTGGTGGTGTGCGCGCAGCGCGACCCGCTCTGCGATCGCCAGGTGTTACAGAAATGGCTGGAGCCGCTCGGTGACCTGGCGCGGGTGGAGGTGATCGCGCACGCGGACCACGGCTTCCGGCGCGGCGCAGTGGAGCTGGGCCGGGTGGTCGCCGAGTGGCTGCGGGCAGGCCGTCCGCAGCTCGCTGCACCGCGCGCCGACGCCGACGAACAGGGCGACGGCGAGGTCGTGGAGCTCGAGCTCGACGAGGGCGATGGCAGCTCGCTGGAGCTCGACGACTAGCGAATGCTGCGCCCCGGCGCTCCTGCGCCCGAAGCCGTGGCGCCAGCGCGACACCCTGTCTCGCAGCTGGGACGCGGCGCAGACGGCCGAGCCCCGCGCCCCCTGCAGCACCGCTCGTCTCCGCGGGCCAGCCGCAGCGCACGCGGTTCAGCTGGACGGTCTCGTTCGACGGCACCTACCTGCCCAAGGCGGCTGAAATGGCCCGGGGCCAGCCCGCCGCGACGATGGGTCGCGTCGTCGGTAACCGCGAGCGTCCGCGGCGCTCTTGTGCTCTGGTTTGGGTCCAGACCAACCAGGAGCCGGTTCATGCGCGTCATCGATCGGGCGAAGGATGTGACGGTGGTGATCCTCGGCGGCGGGCGCGGCCAGCGCCTCGAGCCGCTCACCAAGATGCGGGCCAAGCCCGCGGTGCCGCTCGCCGGCAAGTACCGGCTGATCGACATCCCGATCAGCAACGCGATCAACTCGGGCATGAAGCGCATGTTCGTGCTGACGCAGTTCAACTCGACGTCGCTGCACCGGCACATCGCGAGCACCTACAAGTTCGACCAGTTCTCAGGAGGCAGCGTCCACCTGCTGGCGGCGCAGCAGACCCCGGGCAACCAAAAGTGGTTCCAGGGCACCGCCGATGCGGTCAGGCGCAACCTCGAGGAGCTCCTCGCCACGCCCGGTGACCTGGTGCTGATCCTCTCCGGCGACCACATGTACAAGATGGACTACCGCGCCATGCTCGCCGACCACCTCGAGAGCGGCGCGCGCGTCACGCTCTCGGTGCTGCCCTGCTCCGAGGAGGAGATCGAGGGCTTCGGCGCCGTGCGGGTCGATCCCACCGGCCGCGTGGTCGAGTTCCGCGAGAAGCCCAAGGACAAGGCCGCCCGCGCGGGGATGGAGGCCGACCCGGGCCTGCTCAAGCGCTGGAACGCCGGCGCCGACCGGCCCTTCCTGGGCTCGATGGGGCTCTATCTCTTCGACAAGGCGGCATTGAGAGAGGCGCTCGACAACAACCTGCAGGACTTCGGCGGCGATGTCATCCCGCTCGCGGCCAGGACCAGCAAGGTGCAGGCCCACTTCTTCGACGGGTATTGGCGCGACATCGGGACCATCAAGTCGTTCTTCGACACGCACATGGACCTGGTGCGCGACCCGCCGCCGTTCGACTTCAACGACAATAGATGGCCCTTCTATACCCACCCGCGCTACCTGCCAGGCGCGACGATCGACAACAGCAAGTTCACCCGCTGCATCCTCGCCGACGGGACGTTCGTGAAGGGCTCGGTGCTCGAAGAGGCCGTGATCGGAGTGCGGGCCTCGGTGCGCTACGCCGTGCTCAAGCGCGTGCTGGTGATGGGCGTGGACGCGAACGCACCCGAGGCCCCGCCCGGCGCGCCTCCGTTCGGCATCGGCGAGGGCTCGCGGATCGAGAACGCGATCATCGACAAGAACGCGCGCATTGGAAAGAACGTCCGCATCTTGAACGAGCACGCGCACAAAGAGGCGGAAGGTCCAGGTTGGGCCATCCACGAGGGCATCGTGGTGGTCGAGAAGAACGCGATCATCCCCGATGGGACGGTGATCTAGGTCTGTCTGCGTCCCGCGACTGGCGGGGAGAAGCGCCTCGGCTCGATCGCGTACTTGCCCACCTTGTAGCCGATGATCCGCTCGGTGGAGCCGAGGAGCCTCGCCGCCCGCGCGCGGTTGCCGCGGGCGCTCTTGAGCGCGTCGAGGATGAGGTCCTTCTCGTACTTCTCGACCGCGTCGGTGAGCGAGGTCTGCATCACCGTGCCCGAGGCTTCGGCGGTCTGCAGGGCCGGGGGCAGGTCGTGGCCGTGGATCACCTGCCCGTCGCAGGTGAGCACCGCGCGCTCGATGGTGTTCTCCAGCTCGCGCACGTTGCCGGGCCAGTGGTAGCTCATCAGCATGTCGATCGCCGGCGTGGCGATGCGGCGGATCCGCTTGTGGTGCTTGCGCGAATACTCGAGGAGGAAGTGGTCGGCGAGCAGCATCACGTCGGGCCGCCGGTCGCGCAGCGGCGGGACGAAGATCGAGAAGACGTTGAGCCGGTAGTACAGATCCTCGCGGAACTGCCGCTCCTTCATCGCCAGCTCGAGATCGCGGTTCGTCGCGGTGATCAGCCGCACGTCCACCTTCAGCGTCTCGGTGCCGCCGAGGCGCTCGAACTCGCCCTCCTGCAAGACGCGCAGGAGCTTCACCTGGGTGGCCAGGTTCAGCTCGCCGATCTCGTCGAGGAAGAGCGTGCCGCCGTGGGCCAGCTCGAAGCGGCCGCGCTTGCGCGCGTCGGCCCCGGTGAAGGCGCCGCGCTCGTAGCCGAACAGCTCCGATTCGATCAGCGCATCGGGCAGCGCGGCGCAGCTCACCTTGACGAACGGCTTCTTCGCCCTCGGCGACGAGTAGTGGATGGCGTGGGCGATCAACTCCTTGCCGGTGCCCGACTCGCCGCGGATCAGCGCGGTGGTGCTGCTCTGCGCGACCTGCGCGATCTGCTCGTAGACCTGCCGCATCGGGCCGCTGGTGCCGACGATGTTGGAGAGGTCGTACTTGTCCTCCAACTCCGTGCGCAGGCTCTTGTTCTCGCGCAGCAGGCGGCCGCGCTCCTCCTCGATGCGGCCCTGGGCGCGCACCGCCTGCGCCATCATGGTGGCCACCACCGCCAGCACGTGGGCCGCGGTCTCGAGATCCCGGCTGCCCGGCGGATAGTCCACCGCGAGCGCGCCCACCGCCTTGCGATCGACCATGATCGGCACGGCCACGAAGCTCGCCTCGGGCACCGAGGTGCGCCGCCGCTGGAAGGCCCGGTCCATCACCATCGGCTCCTTGCCCGTGGCCGGGATGATCACCGGGCGGCCGCTCTGCACCACGCGGCCGAGCAGGCCCTCGCCGCGCTTGTAGCGGGCCCGCTGGCCCTCGGCGGTGAGCCCGAGGGCGGCGTCTACTTGAAGCTCACCGGTGTCCTCGTGCAGCAGGAAGACGGCGCCGCGGATGATGCCCTGGCTGGCCTCGAGCCGCTCGAGCGCGCGCTCGAACCCGGAGCGCAGCTCGGTGGCGCTGCCGAGGACGCGGCCCACGCCTTCGAGGGCGGCGAGGAGCTTCAGGTCTTCGCGGGCTTCTCCGGAGCGCTTCGGCATGCCGGAGGGTTAGCAGCGGGCTGGGGAGCTCGCAAGCGGGAAGCGACAAAGATGTCGGACCGCCGCGGAAGGGGGACGAAACTGGAGGGAGGGTCGCCCTACAGCGCGCGCCTCCACGACAGCCCCACCGCCACGTCCGGCGAGTTGCTCACGTACAAGATCTGCAGCAGCGAGTGCGGATTCTTCCCTGGCGTGAAGTCCTCCGAGAGCCACGCCGTCCACTCCCGAAAGCGCAGCCCGAAGGAGATCTGGTTGTGCGGCCGGAAGTCCGCGGCGAGGCCGCTGGAGAGGTACCCGTTGTCGCCGAGGAACGGCAGGCGCAGCCACTCGCCCTGCAGCAGCGCCGAGGCGACGCGGTCCTCGACGAACGCGTCGACGGGCCCGAGGTGCACCTGCGCGGAGAGGTCGGCGAAGAGGTGCCAGCGGTTCGGCTGCAGCGCGAGGTCGGCGGCGAAGTTGGAATACACCGCCGCGGCGAGCTGCCCGTGCAGCGTCAGCCTGGGTAACACTCTTGCGCTGGCGGCGACCGTCGCGGCTGCATCGACGCCGCCCGAGGTCGCGGCCCGGTTGGTCTTGCCGAGCGGGAGCTTCACGTCGACGCGCGCGGAGAGCGCTGTGTCGGCGCTCTCGTAGAGGACGAGCTGCGTGCGGACCACCAGGTCGCCCGGGGCGAGCGTGGCCTTGTCGAGCTCGAAGAAGGTCACGCCGTTCGAGTCGCGCAGCAGCAGGTGCACCTGGTTTCGGGGGTAGACGTTGCGCTCGTAGTTGAAGGCGCCCGTCAGCCAGTGCCAGCCCTCGATGGGTCGGTCGCTCCAGCCGCCCCAGTGCAGCGTGGCGCGGTACTCGAGCTGCGTCGAGAGCCGCTCCCAGAGCCCCCGCGAGCTCCCCGGCAGGCGCGGGCCCGCGTCCAGCAGGAAGGACCAGGGCGTGCGCACCGAGGCGGTCAGCGAGTCGGCCTGTTCGTCGAGGAGCTGATCGACCAGCGCGCCGCCGTCGTAGATCTGCATCGGCAGGTTCCACGAGTTGGCCACCGCCCAGCGCAGGTCGAACACCGGGCGGCTGCCTTCCAGCGGGCGCGCGTCGAGGAGGATCGGGTCGAGGAACAGCTCGCGCAGCACCCCTTGGATGCGCAGGCCGAGCGGGCCGCGGATGGGTGCGGGCGCGGCGGTCTCGGCGGCGCGCGCGCGCGCGGTCGAGAGCGTGGCCGCGAGCAGGAGGAGGGCGGCGAGCCGCGCAGGCCATTGCACGCGGGCAGGGTAGCCGAGGTCGGGCCTCGGCTACCGGCAAAGCGACGCGCGCGCCCGCGGCCAGGCCGCTACGGCAGCCGGAGCAGCGGCCGCGACGCCACGCTCCAGCCCTGCACGTGCCGCCGCCCGAGGCGGTACTAAGGACCGATCGCCGCGGACCTGCGCGCGGCACGTCGCCGCAGCAGGGTCCGCAGGACGATGACGGCGAACTCGGGGTCGCGGAGCAGGTAGCGGCGCCAGAGGCGGCCGGGCTCCTGCAGCAGGCGGTGCAGCCACTCGAGCCCCACCCGCTGCATCCAGCGCGGGGCCCGCCGCGACTTGCCGGCGATGAAATCGAGCGTCGCGCCGATGCCCACGCAGACCGCCGGCCGGAGCGCGGCGGTGCAGTCGTCGGCGAAGATCTCCTGCTTGGGGGCGCCGAGGGCGAGCAGCACGAGGTCGGCCTTGGCCGCGCGCACCTTGGCGACGATCGGCGCGTACCCAGCCTCACCGCCGTTGATGTCCACCCGGGGCGAGTCGATGCCCGCGATGATCAAGCTGGGGTGCATCTCCTTCATCTTCTCCGCTGCGAGCGCGGCCACGCCCTCGGCGCCGCCGAGAAGATAGACCCGCAGCCCTCGCTCCGCGGCCCGGCCCACCAGCGGCATCACCAGGTCGGACCCGCTGATCTTCGCGGGCAGCGGCTCGCCGAGCACGCGGGCTGCCCAGAGCAACGGCATGCCGTCCACCAGGGAGAGGCTGGCGCGGTCGTAGGCGCCGCGGAAGCGCGGATCGTGCTCGGCCTGCACCACGTGGTCCACGTTGGGAGTGACCACGCTGCCGCCCTCTCCGCGAGCGCAGAGGTCGCAGATGGCGTCGAGCGCCTCGGCGAAGGTGAGCGGGTCGATCGAGATCGCCCCCAGGCTCAGACGACGGCGCTGGGTTGCGGAGGAAGCTGCTTGCAGAGGTGGCCCCGTCGCGATGCTGCTGACGGGGCGG
>JAYWAO010000615.1:0-7679 GCA_043782365.1 Deltaproteobacteria bacterium | reverse complement strand
TGAACCAGGTGTTCTGCGCGGGCGACGCCAACCACGGCGTGCAGACGGCGGCCTTCAACCTGCCCAACGACGAGCGGATCCTCCGCGAGCGCGGCGCCAAGCGGGTGATGCTGAAGAACGTCCAGCAGGCGAAGTTCGACAAGACCCTGCTGCCGATCTCCAAGGTGGCGCTCGACGCCAAGGATCAGACCAGGCTCTCCTTCGACGCCTTCTTCGTGCACATCCTGATGCACGAGCTGGTGCACGGGCTCGGGCCGCACAAGACCGCGGACGGCCGCACCGTGCGTGAGGCGATGCAGGAGGCGGGCTCCGCGCTCGAGGAGGCCAAGGCCGACATCGGCGGGCTCTGGGCCCTCCAGCGCCTGGTCGACCGCGGCGTGCTCGACAAGAAGCTCCAGGAGACGATGTACGTGACGTTCGTGGCCTCGGCGTTCCGCACGCTGCGCTTCGGGCTCAACGAGGCCCACGGCAAGGGCATGGCGCTCCAGCTCAACGCGCTGCTCGACGCGGGCGCGGTCACCGTCTCTGCGAAGGGCACCTTCGGCGTGGACGGCGCGAAGATCCGCGGCGCGGTCGAGGCGCTGGCGCGCGAGCTGATGGAGCTGCAGCACTCGGGCGACGCGGCGAAGGCCCGCAAGCTGCTCACCGAGCGCGTCGTGCTCCGGCCGGCGGTGCAGAAGGTCCTCGATCAGCTGGGCGCGATCCCCGTGGACATCGAGCCGATCTTCACCACCGCCGAGAGCCTGCGGGAGAGGTGAGGCTCAGGGAGCGGCGTCGCCGGGCCTTGCCGCGCGCTGGGCCAGGGCGAGTCGCTGGATCGCCGCCACCAGGTGCTCCCGCGTCTCCTCGCCGAGGTCGCCGAACTCGAGCCGCGAGCGGAAGCCGCCCTCCGGCAGCGCCTCGCCGGAGAGCACCACCGCGGGGAGGTCGATGAAGCGCGCCTCGCCGATGGGGAACGAGAGGTAGAGCAGCGCGCCCACGGGCACCGCCGCGGCGCTCGTCACCTGCACGCCGCCGCCGCTCGCGTCGAGCAGGTCCGCCGTGGGCGGGATCGGCTGCAGCTCGTGGTGCGCAGCCTCGCCGGTCTCCGGAGGCGCGGGCCGCAGCGACATAACGCCGCCCGTCTGCACGCGCGCGTAGTCGCGGTGCTGCACGCGCACGGGGCGCTCGTCGTGGGCGAGCAACAGGCGGCCGCCGTAACCGCGCTGTCCAGGCTGCTCCTCGAGCAGCTTGCAGCGCAGCGCATAGCGGGCATCGCGGGCGTGGACGAGGCCGAGCGCCACCTCGGCGCCGACGACGGCCTTCGGGGGCTGCACCAGATCGACGGTGAACGACCGCTCGTCGGTGCGCGAGATCGCGGCGCCGTGGCCCCCCACCTCCAGAGCGGTGCCGCGCGGGAGCTCCCGGGTCGAGAGCAGCGGGAAGTGCGCCGGGAGCCGGTCGTAGCCGAGCGCGTGGCGGAGCAGGCGGATGCGGGTCGCGAGGTGATCTGGCTTCGGCGCGGGCCCCGCGAGCAGCTCCGCGGTGGAGTGCTCGAAGAGGTCGAGGCTGGAGAGGAGCGGCAGCGGCTCGAGCTTCAGCTGTGTCGCCAATTCGAGGGCCCACTGCAGCATCTCGTCGGAGAGCGCGTGGCGGGCAGCGAACACCTCCAGCGCGCTCTTGCGCTCGCGCCTCCTCCCGCGGGCGGCGCGCAGGTAGAGGATGAGCTGGAGCACCACCAGCGCCAACAGGAACGGAACCACATAGACCGTGTTCTCGCGGTTCTCGGCGAAGGAACCTTTGACGGAGTGGATGAACTCGTCCATCTGGCGACCTTACTCCGCGCGCAGCTGCTTGGGGGGCTCCTACTCAGGCGCGCGCAAACGCCGCACCAGCCGCTTCTGCAAGAGCGAGAGGAACCCGCGCCCGCTGCGCACGAAGACCAGCGCCAGCCGCAGGCGGCTCGCCTTCTTGGCCAGCAGCGTGCCCTCCAGATAGCGCTGCCTGCAGAGCGCGCGCTGGCGCTTGCCGCTCGAGGTCTTGGGCAGCGTCCCGGGCGGCACCAGCACCACCTCGTCTACCGAGAGGCCGCACTCCGCCGAGACCTTGTCGGACAGCCGGGCCACCACCCGCTCGCGCTCGTGCTCGTCTGCGACCTTGCTCTCGCAGACCACCACCACCAGATCGCTCGCGCTCGCCTCGTCGTAGACGGCGAAGGCCACCGCGCCGCTCTGCCGCACGCCGTCCACCCGCTCGGCGACGCGCTCGACGTCCTCGGCGTAGTAGTTCTTCCCGCGCACGATGATGATGTCCTTGGCGCGGCCGGTGATGAAGAGCGTGCCCGACTCGTCGAGGAAGCCGAGGTCGCCGGTCCAGAGCCAGCCGTCGCGGAGGATGGCGCGGGTGGCCTTGGGGTCCTCGAAGTAGCCCTGCATCAGCGAGGGGCCGCGCACCAGGATGTGGCCGACCTCACCGGGCCGCACCGCGCTGCCCTTGGCGTCGACCACGCCCACCTCGTGTCCCGGGACGGCGCGGCCGCAGCCCAGGAGCGTGGCGGCGCGGGAGGCAGGCGCGTTGCCCGGGCCGTCGCCGAGGTCGGACCCAGGCGCGCTGGCCTCGCCGGGCGCGGGGACCTGCACGTCGCGCACGAAGCCCGAGGCGAGCGCTGCGCGGTCGACCGTACGCGCGTGGAGCGGCTCGCCGGGGGTCGGGAAGGTCACCGCCACCGTCGACTCCGCCAGGCCATAGACGGGATACATCGTCTCGCGCCGGAAGCCGTGCGGACCGAAGGCGGCGACGAACTCGTCCACCGTGCGGAGATTGACGGGCTCGGCGCCGTTCAAGGCGCAGCGCCACGACGACAGATCGAGCCCGGCGCGGTCGCGCGGCCGTACGCGGCGCGTACAGAGCCCATAGCCAAAGTTTGGAGAGGGAGAGAGCGTGCCCTTGTGATGGTGGATCGCCCAGAGCCAGCGCGCCGGCTGGAGCAGGAACGCATTGGGCGAGAGCAGCACGCAGGGCAGGCGCCAATAGAAGGCAAAGAGCAGCCCGCCGACCAGCCCCATGTCGTGGTAGAGCGGCAGCCAGCTGACGATGACGTCCTTGCGATTGACCTGCAAGCCGAGCCCGGCGGCGTGGATGTTCGACACCAGGTTGTCGTGCGAGAGCAGGACGCCCTTCGGGTGCCCGGTCGAACCCGAGGTGTACTGGATGAAGGCCGGGTCGCGGCCCTGCGCGCGCGCCTTCGGCACCGCGGCGGCGCGGGTCTCCAAGAGGCTCTCCACCGAGGCGATCGCCTGCACCGACGAGGCCGACCTCCCGAGCGAGCCCAAGAGCGGCAGGAGCAGGCGGTTGGTCACGCAGACCGACGCCTGCGAGTGCGCGGCGATGTGCTGGATCCGCTCCAGCGCCACCTCGGCCTTCTCCAGCAGTGCGGGCGGATAGGACCCGACGGGGATCGCGCCCAGCCGCTGGGCGGCGAAGAACGCGAGCACGAACTCGAAGCCCGTGGGCAGCACCAGCAGCACGCGGTCGCCGCGCCGCACGCCGAGCTTCACCAGCCCGGCGGCCATCACCTTGGACTGGTCGTAGAGCTTCCGGTAGGAGCGGTGCTCCTCGGGCTGCTCGTCGTCGTCGGCGAGCAGCGTGATCCCGATCTTCTCCTCCAGCTTCGCCGCGGCGGCGAAGGCGTGCAGCACGGTGGCATGGTGCAACCCCAGCTCGAGCGGCCCGCTCCCGCGCGGGGCTGCGACGCGCCATGAGCCCGTGCGGAAATCGGCCCGCTCCAGGTCGGGGAACGAGCTGCGGAAGACGCGCGACACCTCGTCGAATTCGCCCAGGGACTCGGCCGGGCGCTTCGGCGGCCCCGGGCGGCCGCGCTCAGGCATGGGCGCGCTCCGCGGTGAGCCGGTCGAGCGCCGCGCAGAGCTTCGCTCGCACCTCGGCCGGCGCGATCACCTGATCGATGTAGCCGGCCTCGGCCGCGGCCCAGGCGTGGTCGTGGCGGGCGAGCCAATCGGCCCGCCGGGCGGCGCGCGCGGCCTTGTCGGCGTCGGTGGCATCCGGGAGCGCGGGCCCGAGCACCACCTCGAGCGTGGCGTCCGCGCCCATCGGGCCGATGCGCGCGGTGGGCAGGGCGAACCGCACATCGGCCGCGAAGGAGAGGATGCTGGCGCCGCCGAAGCTCTTGCGCAAGACGAGACAGAGGAGCGGCGTCTTCGCGTTGCCATACGCGGTCAACAAGGTCGCGCCGTGGGGAATGATTCCCCCCTCCTCCTGCTTCTGGCCCGGCAGATATCCCGGTACGTCCACCAGGGTAATGACCGGCAGCCCGCGCTGCGCGGCGAACGTCACGAAGGCGGCCCCCTTCCGGCTGGCGTCGATGTCGAGGCAGCCGGCGAGCACCAGCGGGTTCGACGCGACCACGGCCACGGGCCGCCCGCCGAGGTGCGCGAGCGCGGTCACCAGGCTCCCGCCGAACCTGGGCGAGAGCTCCAGGACCGAGCCCTGATCGAAGACGGCGGCGAGCACCCGGCGCACGTCGTACGCTTGGCGCGGCGCGGTGGGTATGACACTTTCCAGCTCGGGGGTGGCGCGCAGCGCGAGGTCGGTGATGGGCGCCGCGCCCAGGTGGCGCAGCACCTCGCGCACCCAGGCGAGCCCGGCCCGCTCGTCGGGCAGCACCGCGTGCACCGCGCCCGTCTTGCGCGCGTGCAGGTCGGGGCCGCCGAGGTCGTCGAGCGAGACCTCGGCGCCCGTCACCACCTTGGTGACCTTGGGCCCCGTGATGAACATCCAGCTCTGCCCCTGCACCATGCCCACCACGTCGGTGAGCGTGGCGCAGTAGGCGGCGGCGCCCACGCAGAGGCCGCAGGCGAGCGTTACCTGCGGGACCCGGCCCTTGAGCCGCACGGTGCGGCGGAGGACCTCGCCGTAGGCGTCGATGGCGAAGGTGCCCTCCTCGACGCGCACGCCGTCGCAGTCGGCCAGCGCGATCACCGGGAAGCCGCGCTCGCCCGCGAGGTCGAGCAGCTTGCAGAGCTTCTGCGCCGCCGCGTGCCCGAGCGCGCCGCGCAGCACGGTGGGGTCGTGCGCGTAGACCACCACCGTGCGGCCCGCGATGGCCGCGAGCCCGCAGACGAGCCCGTCGCCCGGGTGCTGGTTCGCCGCCAGCACCTCGCTCTCTTCGGCGTGCCGGTGGAGGACGTGCCGGCCCGATTCGATGAACGTGCCCTCGTCCACCAACCCTGCGATCCGCTCGCGCGCCGTCAGCTTGCCGAGCCGCTTGAGCCGGTCCTGCCGTGCGCGGCCGCCGCCCTCGTCGGCGCGCGCCTCGCGGGCAAGGCGCTGCGTCTCCAGCTCGCTCCAGCCCGGCTCGCCCGGGCCTGGGGCTGACGCGGGCTTTTCGCTCATGCCTGCTGGGCCGCCTTCCTGGCCACCACGAAGGCGACTACTTTTTCCACCGAGTGGAGGTCCTTGAACTGCTCGACGGTGGCCTTGATCCCGAAGGCCTTGCCGACGAGGTAGATGAGGTCCACCGCGTCGAGCGAGTCCATCCCCAGCGTGCCGCGGAAGGTAGCCTCGGGCGTCACCTTCGCAGCCGGCACCTTGAAGTCCTCGGCGAGGAGGTCGCGCAGCTTCGCCAGCACCTCGGCGCTCGTCATCTGAGGGGACGGCGCCTGGCTGTCCTGAGTCGTCTTCTCGGTCACTGAAGGCTCCCGGCCCGTGCCGCGGCCATTTTGGCATCCTGTATGGTGCGGCGATGGCGTTCGGACTCGTGCTCTACGACGTACTCTACCTGACCCTGTCGGCCGTCATGTACGGCGGCGCCGCCTGCGCGGGGGTGCACGCGTACCAGGCGCTCGCGCGGCCGCTCCCCTGGCCGATCGCCGCGGTGCTGGCGGTCTACGCGGGCCTCGCCGTCCTGATCGCCGAGGCAGGGCTCGGCACCCTCCTCTGCCCGCGCCTCGTGCCCGGCCTCTACGAGATGATGAAGGGCCGCGTCTTCTTCGGCTGGATCTTCCGGTCGCTCATCCGGCGCGTGCTCTTCGTTCCCGGGCTGAAGTGGCTCGTCTTCTCCTCCAACGTGCTGCGCTTCTGCGCGCTGCGGGCGCTCGGCGCGAAGGTCGCCTTCTCCTCCAGCCTCTCGGCCGACGCCGACCTGCTCGACCCGGCGCTGATCACGGTGGGCCCGGGCGCGATCATCGGCGCGCGCTGCATCCTCACGGGCCACTTCGTGCAGGACGGCAAGCTGCTGCTCGGCGAGGTGCGGGTGGAGCGCGGCGCGCTGCTGGCGGGCGAGGTGGGGATGATGCCGAACACCACGGTGGAGGAGCGGGCGCTGGTGAAGAGCCGGGTCTCGCTGTCGATCGGCTGCGTGGTGGGCAAGGGCGCGCAGGTGGGCGGGGCGACGGGGGTGGATGCGAACGCGCGGATCGGCGCGGGCGCGAGGGTGGGGAATATGTGTTACATCGGCGCGCGGGCGGTGGTGCCGGAGGGGGCCGAGGTGCCGTCGGGGACGCAGTTCAGGTAGGTGCGCCCCTTGCTCCCGAACCCCGCGCCGTCCATGATCCGGCCGTGAAGAACCTGCACCACCTCGCCGAGGAGCGCAGCCTCGCCTACCACCGGCGGGTCGCGGAGCTCTTGCCGAACCGGCCCGACCTCCTCTCGACCGCAAGGCAACGCGCGCAGGAGTGGGCCGCCAGCGGTGGGCACCACGCTCCCTACGCGCGCGAGTGGCTGCGACTCCTCGCGCTGCCGCTCGACCAGCTGCTCGCCAGGTTGGTCGACCCGTCCCAACCCGCGAGGGATCTCCGGCAGGCCACGCCCTTTGCAGGCGCCCTCGATCCGCATGAGCGGTGGACGCTGTGGAAGGACGTGCGCGACCGCTGGGAGGCGCAGTGAACCGCGCCCAGCTCGAGCACCTGATCCGCGCCGCGGCGGTGATCGTCGCTGACGACGACATCGTGGTGATCGGAAGCCAATCCATCCTCGGCCAATTCCCCGACGCCCCGCAGGAACTCTGCCTGTCGATGGAGGCAGACCTCTACCCGCTTGGGCACCCAGAGCGCTCTGACCTCATCGACGGTTCAATCGGTGAAGGCTCGCCCTTCCACGCGACGTTCGGGTACTACGCTCAGGGCGTCGGGCCCGAGACGGCCGTGCTTCCTCAGGGCTGGCTCGAGCGAGCCAGCCGCGTCTATTCGCCCGCCACTCGTGGCGCCACGGGCCTCGCGCTCGAGGTGCACGACCTCCTCGTCTCGAAGTACGCGGCAGCGCGTGAGAAGGACCGCGACTTCGCTCGCGCCGCCTTCAAGCATGGGCTCGCTCGCCCTGCGACGGTGCTCGAACGCCTCGCCCAGACCACTCTCGGGTTAGAGCGCATGGAAGCAGCCCTGTCCGCCCTGAGCGCCGACGCGGCGGCGACGGGCCGGTAGCGGGTGCAGTTCCCACCGATCGGGTCAGGCCACCCAGTAGGCGGGCCGCAGTCTGTTGCCAGCAGTTCCACCCGCTCTTGGCCCGCAAGGAGCCCCGGCAAATGCGGCTCTTCGCGATTTTCCGTGAGAACGCGGCTCCGGGTAGTTCGTGTGAGGAGGCTGCCTGTAGGGAATTTGGCACCCGAGAAGGTCGCCCGATCAGAAGCCCCGGCAAATGCCGGGGCTAGAAGGACGGCCGCCCTCCGGGCTGTGACCAATCAAGAG
>JAYWAO010000614.1:0-7708 GCA_043782365.1 Deltaproteobacteria bacterium | reverse complement strand
GGGTGCGGCGGCCGCATCAGCCCCGGGGGTGGCAGCCGGCGCGGGGGCTGCTGCCGCTGCTGCCGCTTCCGCTGCTGCGGCAGCCGTCTGTGCCGGGGCGACCCGCACACGCGCGGGCTGGTCCACCAGCGCAGCCGCCTGGGCCGAGGCCGGGGAGAGGAATGAGCCCACCAGAAGCGCCGCCCTGAAGGAGAGCGACAGGCGCGCGCCGCGGGGCCGGAAGCGGTGGATCGGAGTCGGGGCCGGAGTGGAGTTGGGGGAGGTCATGGCTGCACGAGAGAGCAGGATGCTTGCCAGGGGCCCGGTGCGCCAAGAGGGCGGAATCACGCACCCCTCGTACGCCGACCGGCGGCTGCCGATGTCATCCGCACATCGGCCGCCTCCCGGGCCGATGTCGGGGGCACATCAGGGCGTGCCCTCGGGCTCCGACGCGTCGGTCGTGAGGCCCAGGGCCTTCAGGCGCCGCCAGAGGTTGCCGCGATCGACCTGCAGCAGCCTCGCAGCCGCCGCCACGTTGGCCTGGCACTGCTCGAGCGCCTGCTGCAGCACCGCCCGCTCGTGGGCCTCGAGCAGCTCGCGCAAGCTCGCCTGGCCCAGCAGGGCCGCGGGCGGCTCGCGCGGCGCACGTGCCCCGGTGCCGGCCAGGAGCGAGCCGACCGCGCTGTCGATCACCAGCGGCCCGCCGGGCTCGCGCAGGAGGAGCAGCCGCTCGACCAGATTCCGCAGCTCGCGCACGTTGCCCGGCCAGCGCCAGGCGCGGAGGGCCTGCTCGCCGTCGGCCGAGAGCTGCACCTCGAGCTGTGGCCCGCCCAGCTCGGCGGCGAAGGCCAGCAGCAGGAGCTTCAGGTCGTCGGGCCGGGCGCGCAGCGGCGGCACCGGGAGCGGCAGCACCGCCAGCCGGTAGTAGAGGTCCTCGCGGAACCTGCCCGCCGCCACCTGCCTCGCGAGGTCGCGGTGGGTGGCCGCCAGCACGCGCACGTCCACCGGGATGGGGTGGTTGCCGCCGAGCCGCTCCACCTCGCGGGTCTCGAGCACGCGCAGCAGCTTGGCCTGCAGGCCCAGGTCGAGCTCGCCCATCTCGTCGAGCAGCAGCGTCCCGCGGTGGGCCTGCTCGAAGCGGCCGAGCCGCCGCGCGTTGGCCCCGGTGAAGGCGCCCCGCTCGTGGCCGAACAGCTCGCTCTCCAGCAGCGCCGCCGGCAGCGCCGCGCAGTTGATGGCGACGAAGCGCCCCGCGCGCCCCGAGGCCTGGTGCAGCGCCCGCGCCACCCGCTCCTTGCCCGCGCCGGTCTCGCCTTGGATCAGCACCGAGGTGTCGCTGGGCCCGACCCGCGCCACCAGCGCGCGCAGCTCCTGCATCGCCGCGCTCTGGCCCACCAGCTGGCCGGGCTTCGAGAGGTCCTCCACCATCCGCTCGCGCTCGGCGAGCAGGCGGCCCCGCTCATCCTCGAGCGCGCGCAGGGCCAGCGCGTTGGCGAGCGCGGTGAGCAGCCGCTCCGCCGAGGGCGGCTTCTCGACGAAGTCGGTGGCGCCCAGCTGCAGCGCGCGCACCGCCTCGCCCGGCGTGGCCCCGCCCGAGAGCACCACCACCGGGAGCGGCAGCGGCTTGCCGAGCCGCTCGAGGAAGGCGAGCCCGCTCTCGCCGGGCAGGCCCAGGTCGAGCACCATCGCCGCGGGCCGCTCTCGCGCGCGCAGCGCCTCGAAGGCCTCGGCGGTGTCGGCCGCCTCGACGGTGCGGGCCCCCTCGTCGCGCAGCAGGCCCGAGACAGAGCGGCGCACGGCGGAGTCGTCGTCGACCAGGAGGATCAGCTCGCCGTTCATGTCTGCCCCTCTCGCAGCGGCCCCGGCAGCTCCAGGCGCGCCTCGCAGCCGCCGCCTTCGCGGGGCAGGAGCCGCAGCCGGCCGCCGTGGTCGTGCGCGATCTTGTGCGAGATCGGCAGCCCGAGCCCCGAGCCGCCCGGCTTGGTGCTCCCGAGCGCGCGCAACATTTCAGCGCCCTCCAGCGGGCCCGCGAGCCCCGTGCCGCGGTCGGCGAGGAGCAGCTCGACCCGGCCCCCGCGGGCGGTGAGGCGCGCCTCGATCGGGCCCGCCGGGCCCGCGCGGGCAGCCGAGGCCTCGACCGCGTTCTTGAGCAGGTTCCCGAGCAGCCGCCGCAGCTGGTCTGGGTCGCCCTCCACCAGGAGCGTGGGCGCGGTGCACTCGATCGAAACTGGCGAGCCCTCGCGCCAGAGCGAGCAGACGTCCTGCAGCAGGGCGCCGAAGTCGAGCGCGCGCCGGGCCGGCGGCGGGAGCTTCGCGAACTGCGAGAACCCCTCGGTCATCTTCAGCAGCACCTCGAGCTCCTCGGCGAGCAGGCCGGTCACCTCGGCGAGCCGCGCCGCTTCGGGGCTGGCCGGGCCTGTGCCCTGGCCCTGCCCGGAGCCCGCGCGCGAGAGCCGCGCGAGGGCCAGCTTCATCGCCGTCAGCGGGTTCTTCAGCTCGTGGGCCAGGCCGCGGGCGACCTCCTGCCAGGCGGCGAGGCTCTCGGTGACGCGAAGCCGGGCCCGCTGCGCCTCCAGCTCGGCGGCCATCCGGTTGAACTGCCGCACCAGCAGCTCCAGCTCATCGGCGCGCGCCTCGGGCACGGCGGACTCCGGCACCCGCCCCTCGAGCGCGCCGCCGCCGACGCGGACCATCCCCTCCGCGAGCCGCTCGACCGGCCGGGTGATCCGGAGACCGAGCAGGAGCGCCGCGCCCATGACCAGGAGCGCGGTGGAGGCGAGCGCGAAGAGCAGCGTCAGCGGGACCCGGCGGGCCAGCGCGCGGCGGGCAAGCTCGGCCTGCCAGAGGTTGAGGCGGGCCTCGCGCAGCTCCCGCTCCTGGGCGGGGTCGCGCGAGTGGGCGGCGGCTTCGGCGCGCTCGAGCACGGGGTCGAGGGGCTCGAGGGAGAGGGAGAGGGCGCCCGAGACGGTCCGCTCGAGGGCGAGGCCGAGGAGGAGGAGCGGAAGGAGGGCGACCGCGAGCATCACCGCGAGCAGGCGGCGGCGGAAGCGTCGAGGGGAGCGGGGCGGAGGCACGGGCGCAAGGTACCACCGGCGGGCCTCGCTCTCCGGCCTTCGCTGCACGCGGGCAAAGCGAGCGGCTCGGGGCCTCACGCGTGGACCGAGCGCCTTGGTCGCGCGGTCGTTGGCTCTTGGCTTGCCGGTCCCCTTGCCCCCCGCCGCCCGCCTGTTATCTCTGCTGCCCCTCCCTGCGCGAGCCCTCTCCCATGACCTTCCGCCGCTTCACCGGCACCCCCGGCTACCTCACCTCTGCCTCCCTCGAAGCGGCCGTCAACTGCGCCCTCGCCCTCGAGCGCCCCCTCCTCATCCGCGGCGAGCCCGGCACGGGCAAGACCCAGCTCGCCGAAGCCCTCGCGGCCGCCCTCCAGCTGCCGCTGATCCACTGGCCGGTGAAGTCCACCACCCGCGCCCAGGACGGCCTCTATGTGTATGACACCGTCCAGCGCCTCTACGACTCCCGCTTCGGCGACGGCGACGTCAAGGACATCCGCCGCTACATCAAGCTGGGCCCGCTCGGCCGCGCCTTCCAGACCGGCAAGACCGTCCTGCTGATCGACGAGGTGGACAAGGCCGACCTCGAGTTCCCCAACGACCTCCTCCACGAGCTCGACCGCATGCGCTTCACCATCTCGGAGACGGGCGACGAGATCATCGCCCCCACCCGGCCCATCGTCGTCATCACCAGCAACGCCGAGAAGGAGCTCCCTGACGCCTTCCTCCGGCGATGCGTCTTCCACTTCATCGAGTTCCCCGACCGCGATCTGATGTCCCGCATCATCCGCGTCCACCACCCGGCGCTCGAGGGCCAGCTCCTCGAAGAGGCCCTCAAGACCTTCTACGCGCTCCGCGACCTCCAGGGCCTGCGCAAGCGCCCCTCCACCAGCGAGCTGATCGACTGGATCGCCGTCCTCAAGCGCGCCGGCATCGCCAAGGTGGAGCTCGACGCCGCCCTCCCGTTCCTGGGCGCCCTCCTCAAGCGCGAGCAAGACCTCCTCGCCTTCGCCGAAGCGATGCAGCGCGGCCGGCGCGTGCGGGCCTAGGTTTCGGTAACCAAATGTTCATCGACTTCCTCTACCAGCTCCGCGCCTGCGGCCTGAAGGTGGGCCCCTCCGAGGGCATGGGCCTCGCGCGCGCCCTCTCCCTCGGCCTCCACGAGACGAAGCTCGACGGCTTCTACCAGGTGGCCCGCGCGCTCTGCGTCCACCGCGAGCAGGACCTCGACGCCTTCGACCGCGCCTTCGCACACCACTTCAAGGGCGTCCCCGACGAGGCGCTCCAGCTCACCGAAGAGCTGGTGCAGTGGCTCAGGGACGCGAGGCCGCAGCGCGAGCTCACCGACGAGGACCGCGCGCTCCTCCGCAAGCTCGACCCCGACGCGCTCCGCAAGGAGCTGCAGCAGCGCCTCGCCGAGCAGAAGGAGCGCCACGACGGCGGCAACAAGTGGGTCGGCACGGGCGGCACCTCGCCCTTCGGCCGCGGCGGCGAGAACCCGCAGGGGATGCGCCTCGGCGAAGGCCCGCGCGGTGGCCGGGGCGCGCTGGCCGAGGCCGAGGACCGCCGCTTCAAGGAGCTCCGCAGCGACGTCACCCTCGACACGCGGCAGATCGAGCTGGCCCTCCGCCGCCTCCGCGTCTGGTCGCACGAGGGCGTGCAGAGCGAGCTCGACCTCGAGCAGACCATCGACGCGACGGCGAGGAACGCCGGCGAGCTGGAGGTGAAGCTGAAGGCGCCGCGGCGCTCCAACCTGAAAGTATTACTCCTCCTCGACGTCGGCGGCTCGATGGACCCGTACTCGGAGGTCTGCGAGCGCCTCTTCTCCGCCGCGAAGCGCGCCACCCACTTCAAGGAGCTGCGCACGCTCTACTTCCACAACTGCGTCTACGGCCGCCTCTACGACACCGTGCAGCTCTGGAAGGGCCCTGCGCTCACCGAGCTCGTCCGCGACCTCGACACCTCGTGGCGCCTGATCATCGTCGGCGACGCGCTGATGCACCCGTGGGAGCTGCAGAGCACGGGCTCGCGCTGGGGTGGCGCGCCGAGCGGGTCGCCGGGGGTGGCGTGGCTTGCCTACCTGTCCTCGCACTTTCGCCATTCGGCGTGGCTCAACCCGGAGCCCAAGGTGGCGTGGCAGGGGACAGCCGAGGTGATCGCGAAGGTCTTCCCGATGTTCCGCCTCACCCTCGACGGGCTCGGCGAGGCGGCGCAGCACCTCATGAAGGGCGGGGCACGGGGGTAGCGGCGCGACAAGAGCGCCGCGCAGGCCGGACAGGCCGCTGCGTGGCGCTCCGCGCGCTCCGTTGGCTACGCCGTCTTCTTGGTGGCGACCCGGTACAGGGTGCTGCCCATGAAGACGAAGAAGGCCACGCCGAGCAGCTCGTACCCTCCGCCGCCGAGCGACTGCGTCAGGGCGTGCTCCAGGCTCACCCGGCCGAGACTCTTGGAGACGCCGTCGTTGACCGAGAGCATCGCGACGAGGACGCCCGCGAGCGCGCCGCCGGCGACGAGGCCGGTGGCGAAGAGCGAGCCGTGGCCGAGGTCGTCGTCGCCGTGGCCGCCCGACTTCTTGCCCTGCCGCCAGTCGACGAGGCCCTTGATGGCGCCGCCCACCCAGATGGGCAGCGTGGTCGAGAGCGGCAGGTAGGCGCCGACCGCGAACGAGAGCGGGGAGACGCCGCAGAGCTCGATGGTGACGGCGAGGAACACGCCCACCAGCACGAACGGCCAGTCGAGGTTCTGCGCGAGCAGGCCCTTGATCAGCGTGGCCATCAGCGTGCCCTGCGGCGCCGGGTACTTGTCGGAGCCGATGGCGTGGGTGATGCCCTGCGCGAGCTGCTCGGCGTTCGGCGTGTCGAGGACGCGGATGGTGACGCCGATGACGATCGCCGCCGCCAGCGCGCCGATCATCAGGCCGATCTGCTGGCTGCGCGGCGTCGCGCCGACGAGGAAGCCGGTCTTGAGGTCCTGCGAGGTGGCGCCCGCGTTGGAGGCGGCGATGCACACCATGCCGCCCACGCAGAGGGCCATCGGCTGGTAGACGTCGCCCGTCCAGCCGATGCCGAGGAAGATGAGGCAGGTGGCCATCAGCGTGGCGATGGTCATGCCGGAGATCGGGCTGGAGCTGGTGCCGATGATGCCGACGATCCGCGAGGCCACCGTCACGAAGAAGAAGCCGAAGACGACGATGAGCACGCCGAGCAGCAGCCTGCCCCCAAAGGTCCCGGGCAGGAACGGAAGGAACGCCAGGATCGCCACCAAGCCGACCGAGCCGCCCAGCACCACGGTGATGGGCAGGTCGCGCGAGGTTCGCGCGGTGTTCGCCGCGGCGCCCGGCCCCTCCTTGAGCGAGCCGAGCGAGCCCTTGAACGCCGAGACGATGGTGGGCAGCGTCTTGAGCAGCGTGATGAAGCCGCCCGCGGCCACCGCGCCCGCCCCGATCTGGCGCACGTAGGCGCGGTAGATGGCGTTGTTGAGCTGCTCGAAGGTGTGCGCCGAGGCGATCCAGCCAAACGCCTCGGGCTGGTAGCCGAGCTTGATCAGCTGGGTGGCGATGACGTCGCCGGGCACCAGCGCGGCGAGCAGCGGGATGACCCCCAGCCACGCGAGCACGCCGCCAGCGACCAGCACGCCGGCGATCTTCGGGCCGATGATGTAGCCGACGCCGAGGTACTCGGGGGTGATGGCGCCGTTCACGGTGGCGCTGGGGAAGTGCTTGAAGAGCTTGCTGCCGGCCTTCACCACGTAGCCCGGCGTCTCGGCGATCACCTTGAAGATCTGCTGCAGCGTCGCGTAGCCGAAGGCGAAGAAGAGGCCCTGGTAGGCGGTCTTCGCCATGTCGCCGCCCTTCTCGCCGGCGATCAGCACCTGCGCGCAGGCGGCCCCTTCGGGGTAGGGCAGGTTGCCGTGCTCCTTGACGATGAGCGCGCGCCGCAGCGGCACCATCATCAGCACGCCGAGCATGCCGCCGAGCAGGGCCAGCGTGAAGATGGTCCAGTAGGAGAAGTAGGGGACGCCGATGCTCTGCTTGGTGGCCGGGTCGATGGCGAGGAAGAGGAAGCCGGGCAGGGTGAAGACCACGCCGGCGGCGATCGACTCGCCCGCCGAGCCGATGGTCTGCACCATGTTGTTCTCCAGGATGGTCGAGCCGCCGAACTTCTTGAGCAGCGAGATGGAGAGCACCGCGATCGGGATCGACGCCGAGACCGTGAGCCCCGCCTTGAGCGCGAGGTAGACGGTAGAGGCGCCGAAGATCAGGCCGAAGACGGCGCCGATGATCACCGCCTTGGGGGTGAACTCGGCGACGTTCGCGTCGTCGGCGATGTAGGGCTTGTGCTCGGCAACAACCGGCTGCGACTCGGCCATGACGGGGGCTCCCAGAGTGAAAGCGGCCAGCCCACGTACCCGAGTGGAGGGCAAACTTCAACCGCTACGAGTTGACACGGGTGCAGATCCGCGAGTCGGGCTGAAGCCTGTTGGGGTCTCGCGGGCAGGACCCCCGGCAAATGCGGCTCTTCGCGATCTTCCGTGCAGGTCCCAGTGCCGTTCGGTGCGGCGGCTGCAAGTAGGGGATTCGGCGCCAGGGAAGGTCGTCCGATCAGGAGCCCCGGCAAATGCGGCTCTTCGCGATTTTCCGTGAGAACGCGGCTCAGGGTAGTTCGTGTGAGGAGGCTGCC
>JAYWAO010000613.1:0-7718 GCA_043782365.1 Deltaproteobacteria bacterium | reverse complement strand
TGCTGAGCCGCCTTGATCATCTCTTCGGTGAGACCGGAGCTCAGGCGGATGGTGCAGCTCGTCTTCTGGCCTGTCTCGACGTCGGTGGCCGTCACGTTGACGATGCCGTTGGTGTCGATCTCGAAGGCGACCTCGATGCGCACCTCTCCGCGGTAGGCGATGCGGAAGCCGCTGAACTCGAACTCGCCGAGCAGCTCGCACTCGGCCGCCTTGTTCGACTCGCCTTGATAGACCCGGATCTTCACCTTGTCCTGGCCGTCGCGGTTGGTGGTGTAGCTCTTCGACTTCTCGATCGGGATCGGCGTGTTCTTGTCGATCACCTTGTCGGTGTAGCCACCCACCGTGCCGACGCGCAGCGTGAGCGGCGTGACGTCGAGGAGGTAGTGGTCGCCCTTCGACTCGAGCAGCGAGTTGGCCTGGATGGCAGCGCCGATCGCGACGACCTCGTCCGGGTCGATGCCGGCCATGACGTCTTTGCCGAAGTAGTGGCGCACCGAGGTGCGGATGATCGGCAGGCGGCTCGGACCACCGACGAGGATGACGGCGTCGAGGTCGCTCGCGGTCATCCGCGCGCCCTGGAGCGCTTCGTCGCAGACCTTGAAGGTCCGCTGGACGAGGTCCATCGTCATCTTGTTGAACTCGGCCTCGGTGAGCGTCGCCTCGAGGTCCATCACCTTGCCGGTGGGGTCCTGGCAGATGCCCTCGATCTTCACCTTGGCGATGGCGTCGCGGCCGACGTCGATCTTCGCGCGCTCGGCGGCCTCCTTCAGCATCTGCAGGCAGTACTTGTTGAGCCGCAGGTCGATGCCGGTGGCCTTGAGGAAGTTCTCCGCCAGCCAGGTCATGATGCGGTCGTCGAAGTCGTCGCCGCCCAGGTAGGTGTCGCCAGCCGTCGAGAGCACCTCGAAGACGTCCTTGCCGATCTCGAGGATCGAGATGTCGAACGTTCCGCCGCCCAGGTCGTAGACGGCGATCTTCTGGGTGATGTCCTTGCCGAAACCGTAGGAGAGCGCGGCGGCGGTGGGCTCGTTCAAGATGCGCAGCACGTCGAGGCCGGCGATGCGGCCTGCGTCCTTGGTGGCCTGCCGCTGGTTGTCGTTGAAGTAGGCCGGCACCGTGACGACGGCCTTCTTCACCTCGTAGCCGAGGTAGTTCTCGACGATCGCCTTCATCTCCTTGAGCACCAGCGCGGAGATCTCGGGGAGGCTGAAGAGCGCCTCGCGGATCTGGATGCGGACCGAGTTGTTCTCGCCCTCGGCGATCCGGTACGGCATCACGGCCTGGGCCTTCTTCACCTCGTCGGAGAAGTAGAAGCGGCCGATCAGGCGCTTGGCCGAGTAGACGGTGTTCTCGGCGTTGGTGATGATGTTGCGCTTGGCGCTGTTGCCGACCAGCACGGTGCCGTCGTCGAGGAAGCTGACCACCGACGCGTGGGTGCGCTCGCCCCACTCGTTGGGGATGACGAGCGGCTGGCCATTCTCGAGGATCGAGACGCACGAATAGCTCGTGCCCAGGTCGATGCCGATCGCGATCTCGCTTGCCATGGATTCTCGTAACCTCAGGTTCGGCGCCGATTCAAAAGGGGTGCGGGGCGCGTGTTGCAAGCCCCCCACGCGGAGACGCGCGGGTAGGAGAGTGTACGGGCGCCCGCCGGGGGGGTCAATGAGTGGTTGCGGGCCGTGGTTGCGGGCCGTGCGCGCGCTCGCGTGTGGCTGGGATGCATTCGCGCGGGTCCTGCGTTACGGTCGGGCAGGAGAGCGCGGCGTGCCCGGCTTGTCCAATGACGGCGCGCTGCAAGGGAGGACGCCGTGCCCGAGTTCCTCGCCATCCACCAGAGCGACGCCGCGCTGCTCGGCTGCGTCCTGCGCGCCGGCGCCTCGAAGCTGACGCTGGGCGAGGGCGAGACCGCGGCCGGCGTGGGCTTCTTCCAGAGCGACGACGTGCTGCTGCGCAAGCGACCCTTGCCCGCCCGGGTCTCGCTGCCGGGCTCGCTCGCGACCGCGCTCGCCGAGGGGGTGGAGAGCGAGGCGGTGCTCGTCTGCGCGGGCTTCCTGCAGGGCCCGCTGCACGGCCCGCAAACGCGCGGGTTCCAGGAGGAGGCGACGCTGCCGCTGCGGTTCAAGCGTTGGCTATTCGCGCTCGCGGGCAAGCCCGACGGCCTCCTGCCGGCGCGGCCTGTCCTGCTGGCAGCGCTCCCCGAGCACCTGCGCCGCAACGCGCGCGGGGACACGGCGGGCGAGGTGCTCTTCTTGCACTTCCTGGCGCGCCTGCGCGATCTCGGCCGCCTCGACGATCCCGACCTCGACGCGCCCACCGCCGCGAAGGCGCTGGCGGCCGCGGTGGGAGAGGCCGAGCGCGCGCTGGAGTCGCTGGGCGTGCTGCATCCGCCGCTGGCGGTGGTGGCCAGCAATGGCCGCGTGCTGGTGGCGCTGCGGCGCGGCCACGGGCTCTCGCTCGCGCGCATCGAGGGCCTCGCGACCTGTCCCAAGCACGAGGTCGGTCCTGGGATGAAAGAGCTGAACCCGCTCCGCCGCTCGCACGCGGGGCTGCAGGCGCGGCTGCTCTTGTCGGGGGACCCGGCGGTGCCCGTGGACGGGTACACGCCCCTGCCCGAGGGCGGGATCGTGGCGGTCGGGCGCGATCTGTCGGTCAGCCAGTTCTAGCTACCCGTAGGCCGCTACTTCCAGGAGCAGCAGCCAGACGTTGCACAGCCAATGGCAGGCCGCGCCCGCCACCACGCGGCCTCCCGTGCGCGCGCGCAGCCAGGCAAACAGCAGCCCAGGGAAGAACGTCGCCAGCCGCCACGGCGCGAACACCAGGAGGTGGCCGGCCGCGAAGAGCAGGTTCGCCACCAACGCGCCTTTCCCGAACGGCGCCCCGAGCAGCTTCGTCTTGGGCGGCCACGCCTGCTCCAGTTGCGCGGTCAGCCAGCCCCGGTAGAACACCTCCTCGGCGAGCGCGACGGCGGCGTTCCCGGCGATGCGGCCGAGCAGGTCGAGGCGCACGTCCCACGAGGCGGGCAGCCCGTGCATCGGCCCGCGCGCGTTCACGTACGGCGCCAGCACGCCGCGCAGGCCCTCGGGCAGCGCCGGCAGCGCCTCGGTGAACCAGAGGAAGCCCACCGTGAAGACGGGCAGTACGACGGCGCAGGCGCCCAGGCCCCAGGCGAGGTCTCGCCAGAGGTGATCGAAGCGGAAGCCCGCGTCGCGCACCTCGAGGCCGCGCCGCTCGAGCACCCACGACGGCACCCACAAGAACGCCGCCACCGCCGCCGCGCCCACCCACTGCGCGAGCACGGGCACCGCCTTGCCGAGCGCGGTGAGCACGAAGAGCGCGGCGAGGGTCGCCGCCCAGGCCCAGAGCGCTTCGCGGGCGCTGCCGGGAGGGAATTTCTCGAGGGACACGCGTTGACTGTACCAGGGGTCTGGGCGCCGCAAGCCGGACTGGTGTAAACTTTCGCGCGCCAGACCCTGGCGTAAGGCCGCAGCCCGCTGGAGGGACCATGACCCGCCACACCTCGCTCGCAGTCGCCGTCGCCCTGGCCGCCGCCGTCGTCACGGGCTGCGGCACGCAGACGCTGGTCGCCGGCCTCCTGGTGGGCCTGCCGCAGGTCACCTACCAGCCGCCGCCGCCGGCCCCGGGCGTGACGCTGCCTCAGCAGACATTCGGGCCTTACACCCTGTTGACGGGCGCCGTCTTCACCATCGACACCAGCGACCCCACCAAGATCCAGGACTCCAAGGTCACGGGCGTCAGCGGAGTGAATGCCTCGGTCAACTACCGCTCGTGCCTCACGCTCACCGGCGCGGCGCTCGGCGACTGCCAGGCGGGCACCGGCGGGTTCGACCGCGTCTTCGCTGTGAAGGACCAGGGCAGCGGCCTCTACGCGCTCAACTCGAGCGAGCTGCCCAAGGACGGGCCGCAGTTCAACTTTGAGAGCGGCGTCCGCTACACGATGGTGCTCGAGGTCCCGCAGTGCCCGGACGGCAAGGCCACCTGCGCCCCCGCCGACCAGACCGACGTCGAGGCCTACGGCGCTTCCTTCAAGCCCGGGCCCGCCGCGCAGTTCAAGTTCGCGAACAACACCAAGCTGATCGACGGCTACGCCAGGGGCACGCCGATGACCCTCACGCGCAGCGACGCGATGGTGGACGGGCAGTTCCTGCCGGCGTTCGTGCTCGTCGCCCAACTGGACCCGAACGACCCGGGCAAGATCCCGGCCGTGACCTACACCTCCCTCGACTACAGCGACCCGAAGAAGCTGCTGCTGCTCGCGCTCTCGGACCAGCCCTACCGCAAGGCCTCCTTCGACATCCCGGGTCGCGCGTTTCCCAGCGCGGGCTACTTCGCGGTGGCGCTGCTCTCGGTGGCCGAGGGCAAGGCGTCGGCGAACGCGTTCGTCGGCTCGACCGCGCTGGCGGCGTCGGGCGACGCGGGCCTCGTCATCGCGCAGTAGAGATATAGTAACACACTAACCCGGGCGCGTGCGCGCCTGGCGGATGTAACGGTCGAGGTCCTCGCGGTCGATCAGCGAGAGGATCTCCAGCTGGTTGCCATCGCGCCGGTAGATGAGGCGCACGTCGGTGGCGACGCGGATTCTGTAATACCCGGGCACCCCTTCGAGCGCGAGCGCGCGCAGGGAGCCGTGGCGCCAGTCGTTGGCGAGCCGGTGGATCTTGTCGAAGGCCGCGCGCTGCATCCGGCGCGACCAGCGGTCGATCGAGTCGTAGAACTCGCGCGTCAGCACGGGCACCAGGAAGTTGGCCGTCTCCTCCTCGGTGGGGAGCTCGTCGGCGGCGGCCTGCACGGGGGCGGTCGCGCGGGCACCGGCGCTGGTGAGCTCGCGGTCGAGCGCGGCGGCCCGCTCCTCTGCCAGCGCGCGCGCCTCTTCGCTCTTCTGCAGGCGGTCGGCGAGCGAGCGGGCCTCGGCCTCGGCGCGCCGGGCGTCGCTGAGCGCGCGGCCTGCGCCTTCGCCGGTGAGCCGCGACACCTCGCCCGAGAGCCGCACCGCCTCGGACCGCACCGCCGCCAGCTCGCTGCGCTCCTCGGCCAGCTTGTGCTCGCGCGCCGAGAGGTCGGCCCGGGCCCTCTCCAGCTGCGCCCGCAGCGACTCGGCCTCGCGCTCGGCCTTCTTCTGCTCCTTGCGCGCCGCCTCCACGTCCTTGGCCGCCTGCTGCCGCGCGGTCTGCGCCAGCTTCTCCGCCTCTTTCAGGTCCTTGGGCTTCTGCGCCTTGCGGTTCGCCGGGTGTTCGAGCAGCTGCAGGCCCGTGTCGATGGCGTCGAGCGCGGCCTCGCCGGGCTCCGGGTGCTCCTTGCTCGCGCCGAGCAGGCCCGCCCAGGCGATCCGCGCGAGGTGCTGGAGGAGATCTCCGCCCGAGAGCAGGTCGATGGCGTCCTGCAGCGCCTCGCCGAGGCCATCTCCCGTCAGCCCGCGGCCCTCGAAGAGCGGGGTCCGCAGCGCCTCGCGGACGGCGGTCTCCAGCGGGGCGCGGACGTCCTCGGCGGCGAGGTACTCGTCGGCCAGCACGCGGGCCACCTGCTCGGGAGGCAGCGCCTCGATGCGGTAGCCCGGCGTGATGATCTTCAGCTCGTGGCAGAGCGAGACCAGCCGCTTGTCGGCGAAGCAGCACTCGAGGAACGCGCCCAGCCACCGGGCCTCCAGCGAGAGCAGCGGCAGCGCGGCGGTCGAGAGCGGCGGCGGCGCGGGCGGGCCACCCCCCTCCAGACCTGCGCCGGGCGCCGCGCTCGCGGCGGACTCGCTCGCCGTGGCCGCGGGCGGACCGTCGCCGGCGCTCGCGGGGCCACCGTCGGCCTCGTGGAACCTAGCGCCAGCCGCGGCAGCGCTTCCAGCGCCGGCCGCGGGCTCCGCGCTCACAGCGCCGGAACCGGCCTGTGCGCTCGCGGCGGGCCCCGACTGCTCGACAGCGGAGCCTCCCGACTTCTTCTTTCGCTTGCTCTCGCCCATGCGGCGGCGGAACGTAGGTGATCTGCTCTGGCCGTTCAATGCGGATTCGAGCAGCGCGCGGGCGAGCGACGCGCGGAGAAGGAGCGCCGGTGGGAGACACAGCATCGCATCCGCAGCTCCCCCTCGCGGGCCGGCGCGCGCTGGTCACGGGCGCGGGAGTCCGCGTGGGGCGCGCCATCGCGCTCGCGCTGGGCCGCGCTGGCGCTGACGTCGCGGTGCACTACCGGGGCTCGCGCGAAGCCGCGACCGGGACCGCCGCCAAGCTGGTGGCGATGGGCCGGCGCGCGCCGCTGGTGCAGGGAGATCAGGCGCTCGACGGCGGCCCCGAGCAGATCATCGCGCAAGCCGCGGCCGCGCTGGGGGGGCTCGACCTGCTCGTGCTCAGCGCCGCCGGCTTCGAGCGCGTGGCCTCCGCGGAGCTGGACCGGGCCCGCTTCGAGGCGATGCTCTCGGCCAACCTCACCGGCCCGTTCCTGCTGGCGCGGGCGGCGTATCCGCACTTGCAGGCGGGCGGCGCGATCGTCACCGTGCTCGACATCTGCGGCACCAGCCAGGTGTGGCCGCAGTATGCGCACTACACGGCGGCCAAGGCGGGGCTGGCGGCGCTGACGAGGCTGCTCGCGGTCGAGTGGGCGCCGCAGGTCCGGGTCAACGGGGTAGCGCCCGGGTTCGTGCTGCCGCCGGAGGGCACCAGCGCCGAGGAGCGGGCGCGCCGGGTGAAGCGCATCCCGCTCGGGCGCGAGGGCTCCGCGGAGGAGGTCGCGGGCGCGGTGCTGTACCTGGCCAGCGCGCCGTATGTGACGGGGCAGATCCTCGCGGTGGATGGGGGCAGGTCGGCGGCGCCGTAGACAGCGGCCGACCGGTGTGGCGCAGCAAGAACGTCGAAGGCGGCCGCTCACTCTAGAGGCCCGCCTTCGGCTGGCCGCCCTTGTCGCCCACCGGGCAGCGCGCTGCGCGTCAGCGGACGACCTACGCCGAGAAGCTCGACCCGCAGCCGCACGTGTGCTTGGCGTTGGGGTTCTTGAAGCTGAACCCCGCCTGCCCGAACTGGGTCTCGACGTAGTCCACCTCGACGCCCATCAGGTACATCGACGACATCGGGTCGACCAGCACGGTGATGCCGTTGACCACGAACGAAGAGTCGCCGTCCTTGGCGCCCTGCTCGTCGAGGTCGAGCGAGTACTGGAAGCCCGAGCACCCGCCGCCGACCACGGCCACGCGGAGGCCCGCGAACTTGCCACCCTCGCGCTCCATCGTCTCGCGCACCATCGCCGCGGCGCGGTCGGTGAGGCGCACCGGCGTGGGCTCGGCTTCGGTCGAGTGGGAGTGGGAGTGCGAGTGGGCAGAGGTCTCGACGGCGGTCTCCATGCTTGCTTCCTTCCTTCGGCCCGTGGGGGCCGGCGCGAATGCGGATATAGTCAGTCCAGATTGATGCACGAGGCCGCTCGGGGATGCAACCCCATCTGCCCGGGAGAGCAGGGGCCTGCGACACCCGGACGCGGCGGCGGGCCTACCTGCGGGGGGCGGACTCGACCTGCACGGGCTGCGGAGGGAGGGCGGGCACCTCGACGAGGCCGGTCTTCGTGAGCGCCTTCAGGATGTCGTCCACGCTCTGGTAGGTGAGCGAGAGCGGGTCCTCGTGGCGGAACCGCACCACGCCGGTCGCGTCGAGGATGAAGATGGCCCGGCGCGCGGTGCCCATCAGCGTGCGCAGGCCATACTGCTGGGCGACACGGCCGCCCTCGTCGGCGAG
>JAYWAO010000612.1:0-2788 GCA_043782365.1 Deltaproteobacteria bacterium | reverse complement strand
TTCCCGCGGCGGCTGCTGCTCGCGCCGCTGCTGTTCGTCCTCCTCTCCCACTCGCGCGCCGAGGCCGGCTGCCCGGACCGCAGCCACGACCGCGCGATGGAGTCGAGCTGACGACTACCCGCAGAAGTAGGTCCGCTGCGCTCGCGGAGGCGTCCTCGGCAGCCCGGCCTGCAAGCCCACCCTCTCGCCTCGGCAGCCCTGGCCGCGCTCCTCATGCTCGGCTGCGGCAAGCGCGAGCCGAGCCAGGGCGTCCGCGCGGCGCCGCCGCCGGCGGTAGACGTGCAGACCTGCCAGCAGGGCATCACGCTCCTCGGGCTGACCACCGAGCCCTACTGGCTCGCGCGCCACGCCGGAGTGATCCCCGACCCGCACCAGGTGCTGGCGTGGGGGCCGTAGTCTCCGAACCCCCACCTCAGGCTCGCAGCCGGGGTGCGCCTCACCTTCCGCTGGCGCAGGCCCTCTCGCAGACCGACTCGTCGCCGACCCCGGTTGCGGTCCCCGTTTCGCCGTGCTACACCGCGCGCCCGCTCTTTGGAACCGATGGATGACATGTGGATGTCCCTCGCGCTCGCCGAGGCCCGCTTGGCAGGGGCCGAAGGTGAAGTGCCGGTGGGTGCGATCGTCGTCGCGTCCGGCCAGATCATCGGCCGCGGACGCAACGGACGGGAGCGCCTCGAAGACCCCACGGCCCACGCCGAGGTGGCCGCGCTCCGCGCCGCTGCCCGCGCGCTAGGCCGCTGGAGGCTCTCCGGCTGCGCGCTGTACGTCACGCTGGAGCCCTGCTTCATGTGCGCCGGCGCGCTGGTGAACTCGCGGGTCGAGCGCCTGGTGTTCGCTGCCAGGGACCCGAAGGCCGGCGCGGTGGGCTCGCTCGCGGACGTGTGCCGGGACACGCGGCTCAATCACCAACTGCAGGTGACGGGCGGGGTGCTGGAGGCAGAGTGCGGCGCGCTGCTGCGCGACTTCTTCCGGCAGCGCAGGAAGAAGGGCACCACATGATGAAGTCCGGGTTTTCTCCTCGGACGAGCACTTCTGGAGAGGTGGCCGAGCGGCCGAAGGCGCACGCTTGGAAAGCGTGTATACGGAAACGTATCGTGGGTTCGAATCCCACCCTCTCCGCCAGTCGTTTGCAGGGTGCAGTAGCAGCAGCGTGCGCTTGACTGTGGCGCGCGGATGATGCAGGAAGCGGGGCCGCGTTCGCAGGAGGGGCGCGGGGAGTGGCTGTGGCGTGCAGCATCGTTGGGAGAGCTGGCCGAGCGGCTGAAGGCACCTGATTCGAAATCAGGAGTACCGAAAGGTATCGGGGGTTCGAATCCCTCGCTCTCCGCCAACACGACTTCACCGAGCGAAAGCCCCGGCCGTCCGCGCTCCGCGGATCTCCGGGGCTGATTCTTTTTCCGGCTCCTCGCGGCCTGGCGGGCGGACCGAGGTGTTGCCGAGTACGTGCCGGGCCCGTTCCGCGCCGGGCCCGGCAGCCCGCCCCTCGACCAGCCCCCCGGGTGAGACGTGGTCGGGCGCAGGCGAGGCGCTACCCCGCCTTCACCTGCTTGCGCAGCTTCTTCAGGAACGTCTGCGTGCAGTGCCCCTCGTGCGTGGTCTCGTGGTTGACCACCTCCGCCACCAGCCGCGCCTTCGCGTCCGGCGCCAGCGACGAGGCGCTGATCTCCGCGGCCACGTTGACCCCCTCCAGCGAGGTCGGCGCCTTGGGGCCCGTCGGCTTGTTGAGGCCGTTCGAGCCTCCCTGCCCGGCGGGCTTCTCGTAGTGCGAGGGCTTGGTCTTGGTCACGTCGCGAAACCGCGACGACGTGTCGGCCCGCCGACCTGACCCATGACAGCTTGGGCAGGTCGCGGAGCTCCTCCCGAGCGCGTTGCCGATGCGGCCATCACCGCCGCAGAGCCCGCAGACGTCACCCTCCATGGGACACCTCCTGGGACACGGGGAAGCGCACCCGGGGCACGGCCACTGCGGAGAGCTCGATTCGGGCGCTGGTCATGGCGAAGACCTCTAGCACCTCCCGGCGCGGCCCGCCGGCACTCGATTCGCGCACGGAACCCTGCGGAAGCGCCAGCGGAGCGCGCGACGCTCCGTCGGGGCGAGCGGGTTGCGCGGCCTGTGCCCGTCGCGCGCAACCTGCGACCGCGGGGCGCGGCAGAGACCCCCTCCTCGCTGTTACACTCCCCGCATGGCCCCCTCCCACCACCCGCTGCGCCTCGCCCTCGCGGCCCTCCTCGGAGTACAGCTCCTCGCCTGTCACACGGGCTCGCCGAACACCCTCGCGGGCGCCGCTGTGATGACCACCCTGGCCGGCGGCTTCTCGGCGGCGCGGCGGGCCAACGGCGAGTGCTACGTGGACTGCCTCCCGGGCACGCGCTGCAACCGCACCAACGGCCTCTGTGAAGCGCTCCCCTGCCGGGACAAGTGCCAGCAGGGCGAGACCTGCGCCGAGACCGAGACGGGCGTCGCCTGCATCCCCGCCGGCGGCCTCCACGTGCAGACCAACAAGGGCGCGGTGGTGCCGCGGACGGCCGCCTCCGAGAAGGACGCCACCAAGAAGGAGGGCGAGAAGCCTTCCGCCCCGTCGGCCGCGCTGCAGCCAGCGTCGCCGCCGGTGTCTACGCCCAAGACCGAGGCAGAGCGCCAGGGCCCGACGCCGCCGATCATCCTGCCGATGAACGACCCGTCCTCGCAGAAGTCGGGCCAGAGCCTGATCGACAGCGCCAACACGCCGCCGCCGCGGTAGCGTTCGCCGGAGCGCAGCGGGCGCTCTGCAACATCAAGCTGGACCAG
>JAYWAO010000611.1:0-7731 GCA_043782365.1 Deltaproteobacteria bacterium | reverse complement strand
GACTGCACCACGGCGTCCGCCGCCCGCTCGTCCAGCGGAGCGAGGAACTCGTGGAGCCGAACAAGGTCTGCGGCGGCCTTCTTCGTCCACGAGAGCGTGAGCGCGAGCCTCACGGCCGCTTGGCCTTCGGCGACTTCTTCTTGGCGAGGCCGTTCGCCCACGCTTGCACGGCTTGGTGGTCGACCACTTCACCAGCGTCGACGTCTTGGAGCGCCGCGAGCGTCAGTTGGTGCCGCTCCTCCTCTTGGTCGATCCAGGAGGAGAGCGCCTGCTTGACCACCCAGCCGCGAGACCGGTCGAGCCGCTCAGCGAGGGCGTCAACCTTCTTGGCCAAGGCCAGGGGCACGTGCGCAGTGAAGACCTTGGTGTCCATGGGGCTCGAGGGCAAGGTGTAGTCAAAACGAATCGTAGTGAGTCAACGTGACTGACGCAAGCCGATCTGGAGCAGCGTCTGCCGACGGTTGTCCGAGCGCCCGAGAGTGATATACGAGGCCGCTCGCCGCCGGAGGAGAACCGCTTGGCCGACCTGCACGCAGAGAAGATCCTCATCCTCGACTTCGGCTCCCAGTACACGCAGCTGATCGCCCGCCGCATTCGCGAGCTGCACGTCTACTGCGAGATCCACCCCTGCACGCTGCCGCTGGAGAAGATCCGCGCCTTCGGAGCGAAGGGCATCGTCCTCTCGGGCGGCCCCGCCAGCGTCGAGGCGGTGGGCGCGCCGCTCATCGACAAGGGCCTCTTCGACCTCGGCGTCCCCGTGCTGGGCGTCTGCTACGGCCTGCAATTGATGGCGAAGCTGCTCGGCGGCTCGATCGACCGCACCGCCCACCGCGAGTACGGCCACGCCCAGCTCGAGATCTTGAAGCCCGTCGGCCCCTTCCGCGAGCTGCGCGCCGGCGAGCACGTGGACGTCTGGATGAGCCACGGCGACAAGGTCTCCGCGCCGCCCGCGGGCTTCGAGGTGATCGCCCGCTCGGCCAACTCGCCGTTCTGCGCCGTCGCCCACGTCGAGAAGCGGCTCTACGGCATCCAGTTCCACCCCGAGGTGGTCCACACGCCGCGCGGCAAGGAGCTCTACGAAGCCTTCCTCGAAGAGTGCGGCTGCACCTTCTCCTTCAAGATGGCCTCCTACGCCGAGCAGGCGATGGCCGCCGTCCGCGCGCAGGTGGGCGGCGAGCGCGTCATCTGCGCGCTCTCGGGCGGCGTCGACAGCGCGGTGGTCGCGCTGCTCTTGCACAAGGCGATCGGCGACAAGCTGCAGTGCATCTTCGTCGACAACGGGCTCCTCCGGCTCGGCGAGCGCGACCAGGTCGAGGCGACCTTCAAGGACCGCTTCCACGTCCCGCTGCGAGTGGTCGACGCGCGCGCGCAGTTCCTCAACGCGCTCGCGGGCGTCACCGACCCCGAGCGCAAGCGCAAGATCATCGGCGCCGAGTTCATCGCGGTGTTCGAGGCCGAGGTAGAGAAGGACCGCCAGGAGCGCGGCGACGCGCGCTTCCTCGCGCAGGGCACGCTCTACCCGGACGTGATCGAGAGCGTCTCCTTCAAGGGCGGTCCGTCCGCCGTCATCAAGAGCCACCACAACGTCGGCGGTCTGCCCGAGCGGATGAAGATGAAGCTGGTCGAGCCGCTGCGCGAGCTCTTCAAGGATGAGGTCCGCGCGCTCGGCCGCGAGCTGGGCCTGCCCGAGAGCATCGTCGGCCGCCAGCCGTTCCCCGGGCCGGGGCTCGCCATCCGCATCCTCGGCGAGGTGAACGAGCACCAGCTCAACCTGGTGCGCCGCGCCGACGCCATCGTCCAGGAGGAGGTCGCCAACTGGCACGACGTGCACCTGCGCGCGCGCCTCTGGCAGGCCTTCGCGGTGCTGCTCCCGGTGCGCTCGGTGGGCGTGATGGGCGACGAGCGGACCTACGATTCGGCCTGCGCCCTGCGCGCGGTCGAGTCGCTCGACGGCATGACCGCCGACTGGGCCCGCCTCCCCTGGGACCTGGTCGCGAAGATCTCCTCGCGCATCACCAACGAGGTGCGCGGCTTCAACCGGGTGGTCTACGACGTCAGCAGCAAGCCGCCTGCGACCATCGAATGGGAATAGCGATGCTTAACATTTTGATCAACGTCAGGTTCCTTCCCCCCGTGGTCCGAGAGGAGGCGTTCGCACGGATGAGCCAGGGCACGAGTGGGCGGTGGTGGGTGTGGGCTGCGGGTGCAGCGGCGTTGCTCTCGCTTTCGGGCGCAGCCCGGGCCGAAGATCCGAAGCCTGCCGCGGACGCGCCTGCTGTCAGCGCGCCTGCCGCTGTCGCTCCTGACGACGACCCCTCGCCGCCCGACGGTGAGGCGCCCGCAGCAGAGGCGGCAGCGGACGCGCCCGCTCCCAAGAAGGGGCCCTCGACCGGCTCGGTCACCGAGGAGTTGACGGTCGACAAGGCCGACGTCACGGCGGGCAACCCGCGCGCGGGCTCGGCCTCGAACCACCTCGCCGCCAGCTTCAACCTCGGCGAGGAGTGGGCGCTCGACTTCTCCTTCGACTTCACCGCGACCCAGGCGGCGGAGCCGAGCGGACAGCCGTTTCCCGACCAGGGCGGGAAGGCCACCGCCTTCGGCATCGGCGCCGACTGGGACCCGAACGACCACCTCAGCCTCGGCGCGGTGTTCAACTTCTCGCCCAAGAGCGCCAACATCTCGGGCACCACGCTGGACTACCAGGCTGGGAGCAAGACGACCACGCTCGACGCGCAGCTCCGCGCGGTCTCCTCCAGCGCCAACGCGGGGCTGTCCTTCAACTATGACACCGCGGGCGAGACGAACCTCGAGTGGACCTTCTCGCTCGGCGTCACCGGCGCGCAGCTCGACACCACGCAGGTGGTCACCGACGTGCAGCTGCGCAACGGCCAGACCATCAACAAGGACACCCTCAGCTCCTACTGCACGAACAACCCGAAGGCGTGCCCCAAGACGCTGCGGGCCGCCCTGAAGGAGCGCGCCTACACGCTCGACTCGGCGCAGCTGAGCGCGGGCGCGATGGCCACCCTCTTCGAGGACACCGACCTCGGCGTGACGCTCGACCGCTGGCTCTACGCCCAGGACCCCACCGAGGTGGGCTACTTCTCGCTGACGGGGCAGAAGGGCTTCTCGGGCGGCGGCGGCGTGCCGATCGCGCCGATGAAGTCGGACGTGCGACTCGACCTCACGCACCGCTTCGGGGCGCTCTCGGTGAAGGTCAACGGCTCGCTCGGAGGCTACGTCGATGGCACGGGCGGCGGCACGTACGGCGGCGGGTTGAGGGTCCAGTACAAGTTCAGCAAGGCGTTCCGGCTCTGGCTCTCGCTCGCCGCCCGCCACGACGTCGACGACGCGGGCGCCGATTCGGTCTCCCGCTCCGGAGCCCTCGGGGCCGGCCTGCGGTTCTAGAAGAGCAGCAGAAATAGCGAGGCTTCGCCCTCGACAATTGTCCTTGCGCGGTCCACGTCGTTCCCTTGGCGCGCAGGCTGGCGTACGTTGCCGGGCATGTCCCTCGACCGCGCGCGCGACCTCGTCCGAGACGTCCCCGACTTTCCGCAGGCTGGCATCCTCTTCAAGGACATCACGCCGATCCTGGGCGACCCAGAGGCGTTCCACAGCGTGATCGACGCGATGGCCTCCCGCCTGGAAGGGAAGGGCGTGCAGCGGGTGATCGCCATCGAGTCGCGCGGGTTCCTCTTCGGCGCCGCGCTCGCCGACCGCTTGCGCCTCGCTCTCTCGCCCGTGCGCAAGCTGGGGAAGCTGCCCTACAAGACCGATCGCATCGAGTACGCGCTCGAGTACGGCACGGGGACGCTGGAGTGCCACGTCGACGCCGTCCGGCCCGGAGAGCGGGTGGTGATCGTCGACGACCTCCTCGCCACGGGCGGCACCGCCTGGGCCGCCGGCAAGCTGGTCGAGAAGCAGCAGGGCGTGGTCGCGCTCTATCTCTTCGCCATCGAGCTTTCGTTCCTCAAGGGCCGCGCCCGCCTCGAAAACGGGGACCGCACGGTCGACGCGCTGATCGTCTACTAGACCCGCCTGGTGCTCCGACCGCGCGACGCCAGACTGCGACGCGCGCTTGACCTGCGCCCCGTTTTGGGGCACCCACGCCATCGTGCGCTCGTAGCTCAGTTGGATAGAGCACAGCTTTCCTAAAGCTGGGGTCGCAGGTTCGATTCCTGCCGGGCGCGCCACTCGTCATCGCCGTTTCGACCCGGGAGCCTGAACTGGTAGGCAGTGGCTGGCCCATCAATAGACCTTGGTCTTGGCACCCTCTCGGAGAATCCACAGGTAATCCACAGGGCCCGCGGAAACGGTTTCGCTCTCTCCTCGGAAAGGCACCCCTTCCCAGGTGTCCGAGGCCCGCGCGGCAGAGGGCAAGGTCTGGTCCAAGTGTCTGCTACAACAACGGAAACAATGACAGGCTTCCTTTCCCCACACCACCGGATCCGGCGAGGGTGCTTGCGCGCTGTCCGGCGGAGCCACCCCCAGAATGCGCTGTGGACAACGTGTGCCCAACTCCTGAACGGGGACCCGCCAGAGTTCCTGCGGCCGCCCGACCGCAGGTAGTTTTCCCCGTTGGTATGGCGACCGAGTCGCTGCTACACTCTTCTCCCCCGACGCGGCACCAGCGTCTCTTGCCCCGGCCCCGCGCCGCCGGTGCTCTCCCGGACTCTCCGCCATGCCGGATCAGGCGCAGCCCCCACACGCCAAGGTCCTCTACATCGACGACAGCCCGGAGATCCGGGCGGTCATCCGGCGCGTCCTCGAGCCCAAGGGATTCGAGGTCGTCGAGACTGGCGATGGCCTCTCGGGCATCGACCTCGCACTCCAAGGGCACCCGGACCTGATCCTCTGCGACCTCAAGCTCCCGGGCATCGACGGCTACGAGACCGCGACCCGCCTGCGCAGCTACCGCTCGCTCGACGCCACGCCGATCGTGATCCTCACCGCAGGGGGAGATCGCGGCCTCTCCCTCTCGGTGGGCGCGGACGGCTACATCGAGAAGCCGATCGACGTCGCGAAGTTCCCCGAGCAGCTCTGGGCCTACATCAAGGGCAAGCGCGAGAAGGTGAAGGGCCCCGAGGAGCGGCGGCACCTGCGCGAGTACAGCCAGTCGCTCACCGAGAAGCTCGAGGCCACCGTCCGCGAGCTCGAAGGGGCGAACCAGCGGCTGCTCGCCGCGGCCCGCAGCAAGGGAGAGTTCATGCAGAACCTCTCGCACGAGCTGGCGACGCCGCTGACGCCCATCTCGGGCTACCTGAAGATGTTCACCTCGGGGAAGCTGGGCCCGGTCACCGAGCAGCAGGGCCGCGCGCTCGACAGCATGGCGCTCTCGGTGGAGCGGCTCTCGCGCACCATCGACAACCTGGTGGACTTCGCCTCGATGGAGACGGGCGCGGCGATCGTCGAGCGGCGCGACTTCGACGTCGCCGCGCTGGTGAAGAGCGTCTTCGACGAGGCGCGCCCCAAGTCGCGCGCGCGGCGCGTGCACCTGGCCGTGCAGGGCGCGTGGACCAGGCCCGGCTATGGCGACGAGCGCAAGCTGCGCCAGGGGCTCGCCAACCTGATCGACAACGCGATCAAGTTCAGCCCGCACGGCTCCGAGGTGCTGGTGCGATTGTTCGAAGAGCCTGGGCGGCTCTGGCTGGAAGTGTATGACCAGGGCGAGGGCGTGCTCCCCGAGGAGGGCGAGCGGGTCTTCGAGCCGTTCTTCCACGCCGACCGCGGCGGCGAGGAGCGCGCGCCGGGCGCGGGGCTGGGGCTGCCCGTGGCGCGGCAGATCGTCGAGGCGCACGGCGGCAAGGTGCTGCTGGAGTCGCCGCCGAAGTCTCAGCCCGAGGGCACGCACCACTTCAGCGGCACCAAGGTGGCGTTCTGGGTGCCCCCGCGCGAGGCCGCCCCGAGCGAGCCGCAGGCGCAGGCGTCGCCGTTCTTGCGAGGCTGACGCGCCCGCCAGGGCTGCACCCTGTCTCCCCAGATGGTTTCTTGCCGGAGCGAGCGCTCGGCCCTATTGTCGCGCCGTGACCGACGGCAGAAGCGACAAGCCGGAGAAGAAGGAAAAGCTGATCCTGGGCATCGACCTCGGGACCACGAACACCTGCGTCGCCTACGTCCGCAACAAGCTCGCCAAAGTCGTTCCCAGCGACAAGGGCTCGCTGATCCTGCCCAGCGTGGTGGCGGTCAGCGACAAGGGCGACCTCCTGGTGGGCAACGTCGCCAAGGACCAGATGGTCGTCAACCCGCGCAACACCATCTACGGCGCGAAGCGGCTGATCGGCCGCAAGTACAACTCCAAGGTCGTGCAGGACATCAAGCACTACTTCTCCTACGAGATCGTCGAGGGTCCGCAGGGCGAGGCGGCGGTGCTGCTGGCGGGCCGGATCTACTCGCTCCCGCAGATCTCCGCCTTCGTGCTGCAGCACTGCAAGCGCGTCGCCGAGGCCACCCTCGGGCAGGAGATCAGCGAGGCGGTCATCTCGGTGCCCGCCTACTACAACGACAACCAGCGGCAGGCGGTGAAGGAGGCCGGGCGGCTGGCGGGCTTCAACGTGCGCCGCATCGTCAACGAGCCCACCGCGGCCGCGCTCGCCTACGGCCTCAACCGCGGGTTCGACCACAAGGTGCTGGTCTACGACCTCGGCGGCGGGACCTTCGACGTCAGCGTGCTCCACCTCCACGGCAACGTGATGGAGGTGCTCGCCACCGGCGGCGACACCTTCCTGGGCGGCGTCGACTTCGATAACCGCATTATCGATTTCGTCCTGGAGGAGTTCCGCACCGAGACGAAGATCGACCTGACGCAGAGCCCGATCGCGATGCAGCGGATCAAGAACGCGTCCGAATCGGCGAAGATCGATCTCTCGCTGCTCTCCAACGTGATGATCGAGCTGCCCTACATCACCGACCGCCGCGGCAAGCCGGTGGACTTGCGCATGCCGCTCTCGCGCGAGCGGGTCAACGCGCTGGTGATGGACCTCGTCGACAAGAGCTTCGAGCTGGTCGACCGCGTGCTCGCCGAGAAGAACCTCAAGCGCTCCGACATCCACGAGGTGCTGCTGGTGGGCGGGCAGACGCGGATGCCGCTGGTGCAGGGAAAGGCGCACCAGTTCTTCGGCAAGCCGCCGCGCAAGGGCGTCCACCCGGACGAGTCGGTGGCGCTCGGCGCCGCGCTGCTGGCGGAGTCGATGCAGGAGATCGACTCGGTCACGCTGGTGGATGTGCTCTCGATGCCGATCGGCTTCGCGGTCACCGGTGGCCGGTTCCGCCGGGTGATCGAGAAGAACACGCAGATCCCCACCCAGCGCAGCTTCCGGCTCCCGCCGGCGCGCATCGGGCACCCGCTCGAGCTCGACGTCTTCCAGGGCGAGAGCGAGCGGATCCTCGACAACGAGTACCTCGGGACGCTCAAGTTTCCCCCTGAGGCGGCGGGGCAGCGGGTCTCGTTCAACCTCGACGAGGAGTGCCTGCTGCACGTCACCGTCGAGGGCGTCGGGACCCAGCCGCGCGAGGTCCTGCTCGCCACGCAAGACACGCCCGACGCGCTGAAGGTCGCCTGGATTGAGGAGAACGAGCGGCGCCGCAAGGAGGCGGAGCGGCAGAAGGAGAGCGAGAAGCCCAAGGGCTTCTTCGCCGCCATCCGCAAGGCGATCACGGGCGAGGAGTAGGGCCATCGTGACGGTGACCGCACCGCTCGTCTTCCCCTCTGAGGCCTGGGCCCGCCACGCGGCG
>JAYWAO010000610.1:0-7778 GCA_043782365.1 Deltaproteobacteria bacterium | reverse complement strand
GCGGTTGTACTTGACCGCGTTGGAGAGCAGGTTGCCCAGCACCTGGGTCAGGCGGATGCGGTCGGCCAGCACCCTCTGCGAAAGCGCGGCGTTCCAGGGCTGCCCCGGCCGGATGCGGAGGCCCCGCTGCTGCGCCTGGGGCAGGACGACGCCCAGGCACTCGGCCAGGACCTCCGGCAGCGACACCGCCTCGGCGGAGAGGGGAACCTGCCCGGACTCGACCTTGGAGAGATCGAGGATCTCGCCGACCAGCTTGTTCAGGTGCCAGCCGGCCTGGAGGATCTGGGCGAGGCTCGCAGCCTGCGACGCCGAGGGCGGCGGAGTGTCCGATTCGATGAGCTGGGCGAACCCGAGGATGGCGTTGAGCGGCGTGCGCAGCTCGTGGCTCATCGCCGAGAGGAACTCCGACTTGGCGCGGTTGGCCTTCTCGGCCACGTCCCGGGCCACCTCCAGCTCCACGTTGCGCTCGCGCAGCAGGCGGTCGGCCTTCTTCTGCTCGACCTCCGACTTCTGCCGCGCGATCTCCTCGGTCTTCTGCCGCACCAGCGCCTCGCGGATGATGCGGTTCTCGTCCTCGAACTGCTTGCGGCGCAGCTGCGCGCGGAGGCGCACGGTGAGAATCTCGAAGTCTGGGGACTTGGCGATGTAGTCGTCGGCGCCGGCGTTGAGGCCGTCGATCATCGCCTCGCGGTCGTCCTTGGCGGTCAGCATCACCAGCGGGATGTCGCGCCACTCGGGCCGCTGCTTGATCCGCCGGCAGGTGTCCTGCCCGGAGAGCCCGGGCATCACGCAGTCGAGCAGGATACAGTCGGGCGCCCGCAGCTCCAAGAGCTCCAGCGCCTGCTCTCCCGACTTCGCCAGCACCACGTCGTACCCCTGCTGCCGCAGCTCGCTCCCGAGCGCCTCGCGGTAGGTGAGGCTGTCGTCGACCGCCAGCACGCGGCTCTTGGCGCCGAAGCCTGCCGCCTGCAGGGCCTCGCCGAGATCGAGCCGTCCCGGGCCGCCAATCGGCGATGCGGCTGGCGCGGCTGGAACCGGGAGCGGAGTCACAAATGCCTCCCTTCATCGCCGCGGGCCAGCGCCCCCAAGAGCGGCGCGATCTGCCCGAGCGGCAGCACGTGCTCGGCGGCCCCGAGCCGGATCGCCTCCATCGGCATGCCGAAGACCACCGAGGTCGCCTCGTCCTGCGCCACGGTGCGCCCGCCAGCGCGCCGGATGGCGAGCAGCCCTTTTGCGCCGTCCTTGCCCATGCCAGTGAGCAGACCGGCGGCGCAGCGCGGGCCGAGCTCCGCGGCGAGCGAGGTGAAGAGCACATCGACCGAGGGGCGGCAGGAGTGCTGCGCGGGGGCCTGGGTGAGGAGGAGCCTGCCCGCCCGCAGCTCGAGGTGCCGGTCGGGCGGGGCGAGCAATACTTGGGGCTCGCCGTGCGGCGGGAGCGCCGCGCCGTCCTGCGCGTAGGCGACCGGGAGCGGGCTCTGCTCGCCGAGCCACTCGCCGAAGGCTGGCGCGAAGAGCGGCCCGAGGTGGATGACGAGGAGGATGGGGAGCGCGAAGTCCTCGGGCAGTCCCTGCAGGAGCGCGACCAGCGCCGCGGGGCCGCCGGTGGAGACGCCGATGGCGACCGCGCGCAGGCCGTCCGCCACGGCGGGCCGCTGGCGGACGAGCCGGGGCGCCGCGGCCGCGCGGGTGGCCGAGAGCAAGAGCGGCCTGCCCGGGGCCCGGGCCCGCGTGACCAGGCGTGCCCGCGGGTGGGTGATCACCTTGATGCGCGCGAGCACCTTGAGCGTGGAGACGAGCCGCTCGCTCCAGTCGCCGGGGGGCTCGTCGCCGCGCGGCTTGTCGAGCACGTCGAGCGCGCCCGCCGCCAGCGCCTGGTAGGTCTGGAAGAGCTCGCCGCGGTTGGTGGAAGAAGACACGATCAGGATCGGCGTCGGGCAGTAGGCCATGAGGTGCTCGGTGACCTGGAGGCCGTTCAAGAGGGGCAGGATCATGTCGAGGGTGACCACGTCGGGCCGCAGGGCGAGGCAGAGGTCGATCCCGCGCTGGCCATCGGCGGCCTCGCCCACCACCTCGAACTCCGGCGCCGCACCGAGCGCCTCGACGAGGTGCTTGCGCACGGTCAGAGAGTCTTCGATCACCAGCACGCGGATCTTCTTCATCGGGCTATCCGATCAACGTTCGAATGACGTCCAAGAGGTGTCCCTGGTCGAACTCGCCTTTGACGATGAAGGCGCTGGCGCCCGCCTCGGCGCCGCGCCGCCGGTCCTCCGCGCCGCTCAGCGAGGTCACCAGGATGGCGGGCAAAAGCCGCAGCGCCGGGTCCTTTCGGGTGAGCGCGACGAACTCGAAGCCGTTCATCCCGGGCATCTCCACGTCGACGACGAAGAGGCAGTGGGGACGCGCGCGGGCTTTGCCCAAGGCTTCCTCCGCGGACGAGGCCACCTCGACCTGGTAGCCGGCGGACTCCAGGATGCTCTGCTCGAGCATCCGGGTGGTGAGCGAGTCGTCGATGACCAGGATGGGGTCCCGCGTGGCGGCCACCGCGAGGGGCTCTGCCGAAGCGCCGGGTGTGCACCCGGCCGCCGCCACCAGCCCCTCTGGGTCCAGCACCAACTGCGGGTTGCCCTCGGCGTCCAGCCAGACGCCCGCGACCGCCGGATCGGCTTCGACCAACGCGGGCAGGGGGCGGACCACGATGGTGGCGCAGCCGAGCAGCCGGTCGACGCCGAGCGCTGCGCAGCGGCCCTTGCCTCCGTCTCCTCTCGCGGGGCCGGTGCGCACGACCACGGCGGAGAAGGGGCGGTCGCCCATCTCCACGGCGCGGTCCTTCTCCTCGCTCCGCAGCAGGCTGCCCAGCGGCGCGAAGGGGACCATCTGGTGGTCGTAGAGCAGCGAGTCGCGCTCCGCCGAGCGGCGCAGGTCCGCTGCCGCGAGCCGCAGCGTCGTCGCGACAGCGTCGAGCGGGATCGCCGCCGTCGCTCCGCCGGCCTCGACCAGCAGGCACTGGAGCGAGGCGATCGCCATCGGCACCAGCAGCGAGAGCGCGGTCCCCTGCCCCGGAGCGCTGGAGATGACGAGCTCCCCGTGCAGGCGGGCCACGGTCGCCCGCACCAGCTCCAGACCGATGCCCCGCCCGGAGAGCTGGGTGACCGCCGCCGAGGTGGTCACGCCGCCTCCGCCGAGCAGCCCCAGCACCTCGTCCGGCGCCAGCGCGCCCGCCTGGGCCTCGGTGACCAGCCCGCGCGCCACCGCGGCGCGGCGCACCGCCTCCAGGTCGATGCCCCTGCCGTCGTCGCTGCAGACGAACGCCACCCGGCCGCCGCGCCGCTCGACGACCAGCCGCACCGACCCGACGGGAGGCTTGCCCAGCGCGCTGCGCCCGGCGCCCGCGCCGTCCTCGAGCCCGTGCGCGACGGCGTTGCGCACCAACTGCGTGAGCGCGTCCCGCAGGGCCGGGAGCACGCTGCCGTCGAGCCTCACCGCGCCTCCGGTGGCCTCGAAGGTCACCCGCTTGCCGAGCGCCTCGGCGGCGTCGCGCACCGCCCGCTCCAGCGCAGCGAAGATGGACTGCGCGGGGACGAGCCGCAGGCGCTGTGCTGCCTCGGCGAGCCCGGTCAGTCCGCTCTCCACCCGCCCGAGGTCCACCAGCAGGCTGCGCCCTGCCTGCGAGAGGCCCGCGTGCAGCTCGCTGGCGAGCGCCCGCGCGCGCGCGAGGCCGGCCGGGGCGAGCTCCGCCCCACCGGACTGCAAATCCGCCAGCTGCCCGGCGAGGCTGGCCGAGAGCAAGACCAGGTCGCCTCCGGCAGCCGCTCCCCTGCGCGCGGCGGCCGCCCGGATGCCGGCCTCAGCGGCGGCGTGGAGGAGCGTATCCAGCTCGCGCAGGTCGACGCGCAGCGTCTCTGGCGAGGCCGCAGCGGCAGCGCGCGGGGGCGTCGGCGGCGCCTCGTCGATGAGGTCGGGCGGGGCTGGCGCGTCGAGCGCGGAGAGCTGCGCGCCGCCCTCGTCGAAGAGCCGCAGCAGCTCCGCCGACTGCTCCCTCGAGAGCGCGCGCCCAAGGTCGCGGTGCGCGGTCAAGATGCCCTCCGCTGCGTGCGCGAGGTCTGCCAGCGCGGGCAGCCGCACCACCCTCGCCGCGCCCTTGAGCGTGTGCGCGAGCCGCAGCAGGCGCGCCACCACCTCGGGGTCCTGCGGCCCCTTCTCCAGCAGCAGCACGCCCTGCGAGAGCCCGTCGAGAAGCTCGCGGCCCTCGACGCGGAAGTACTTGTAGGGGTCCTTCTCCATCGCGGACTCCACCGATCTAGGCGCCCGCCCGCGGCTGTCGCTGCACGAGCGCGAGCAGGTCGCGCGAGACCACCGCCAGCTGGGAGGCGGCCTGCAGCGTCTGGCTCGCGCTCGCCTCGGTCTCGCGGGTCACCTGGGCCACGCTGGCGACGGCCACGTTGAGCTGCTCCACCGCGGTCGACTGCTGCTTGGTGGAGAGCTCGATCTCCCGCGCCGCCTCCGAGGTCGTGCCCACCAGCGCGGCGATCTGCCGGAACGAGGAGGCCACCTCGGTGAACTGGCGCGCCCCAGCCTCCACCGCCTTGGCGCCGCCCTCGGTGGTCATCACGGTGGTGTTCACCGCGGCGCGGATCTCGTCGATCAGCCCGCGGATCTCCTTGGTGGAGCCGCCCACCCGGTCGGCGAGCTTGCGGATCTCGTCGGCGACCACCGCGAACCGCTTGCCCGACTCCCCCGCGCCCGCCGCCTCGATGGTGGCGTTGATGGCGAGGATGTTGGTCTGCTCGGAGAGCTCGTTGATGATCTCGAGGATGCCGCCGATCTGCTGCGACCGCCTGCCCAGGTCGAGCATGTTGGTGACGATGAGGTCGACCTGCCGCTTGATGCCGCCGATCGAGTCGCTCGCCTTCGCCACGGTGGCCTCGCCCGCGCGCGCCCCCTTGCCGGTCTCCTCGGCGATCTGGGCCACGTGCTGCGCGCTCCCGGCGATCTGCCGGGAGGTGGCGAGCAGCTCGGTGATGGTGGTCGAGACCTCGCTCATCGACGAGGACTGCTCCTTCGCGCCCGTGGCCTGCTGGGTGGAGGCCGTCTGCAGCTCGGTGGAGGAGCTGCGCATGTGCAGGGCGGCGGCGCCGATCTGGCGGGTCAGGCCGCGGGTGATGACGAGCCCCGCGAAGGTCACCAAGAGGAGGCCCAGCAGGGTCCCGAGCCCGATCGAGTAGCTGGTGGCGGTGACCGCCGACTGCACCTCGGCGGCCCGCTGCACCAGCAGGCCCCGCTCCTCGCGCTCGAGCTCGCCGAGGACGCGCCGCAGGTCGTCCATCAGCGCCCGGCCTTCGCCGGCCTGCAGCACCTTGACCATCTGGTCAGTCTTCTGGGTCCGGCGCAGCTCGACGGTCTGGCGCAGCGCGAAGAGCTTGGCCGCGATGGTGGGCTCGAGCTGGTCGAGCCGCTTCTGCTGGGCGGCGTTGTCCTCGGTGCGCAGGCGCAGGGCCGCGACCGCCTTGGGCAGGTCCTTGAGCGCCGCGAGGTAGGGCTCGAGGAAGATCTCGTCACCGGTGAGGAGGAAGCCGCGCTGCGAGGACTCCGCGTCCCGCAGCAGGGTGCCCACCGCGGCGATGTCCTCGAGCACGAGGTGGGTGTGCGCGGCCCAGAAGCTCGTCTGCGCGAGCGCGGTAGTGCCGCGGAAGGAGACCGCGCCGACCGCCGCGAGGAGGATGAACGACAACGAGAAGCCAGCCGCGATCTTCTCGCCGAAGGTCCAGGTGCGAGCCATGGGTCACTGCTCCTTTGTGCGCCGTGCAGGGTCGGACCGCGCCAGGAGCGCCGCCGCGATGAGGGAGAGGTTGATGAGGGTGCGGTCGATGAAGCCGCCGTTCGCGCTGGGCGCGCGCGCAAGGCCGCTGGTGAAGCGGCGCGCGGCGCCCGGGACGTCCGGGTGGAGCGCAGCCGCGGGCAGCCGCAGGTGGCCCTCGAAGAAGTCGAAGGCGAGCGCGAAGGGCTCCTGCGCGTCGCAGAGGGCCAGCCAGCGTGGCGCGTCCGCGCCGCCCGCCGCACCGAGGAGGGAGGCGAGCGAGAACACCGGGACAACGACGCCAGCTCGATGCGTGCGCAGCCCCGCGAGGCCGAGCAGATGCGGCGTCGTCGAGGGGAGGCGGGAGACCGGGTGGCCGGCGGAGATCTCCGCGACCTCGCGCAGGCGCAGCGCATAGGAGTCGCCGCCCACGCGGATGGCGAGCAGCTCCTCGGTGGGCTCGAGCGGCACAGGGAGCGTCGCAAAGCAGCGGTCGAACTCTTCGCGCAGGGACGCAGCCGCGCTGGCGGGGGCAGTGGGAAGGCTCACGCGACACCTCCGGCCGCGCGCAGCTCCCTGCGGCACAGCTGCACGAGCGTCTCGCGGGAGAAGCCGCCGCCGAAGAGCAGCAGGCGGGAGGGGGCCTCGGACTCGAGCAGCGACAGGGCCCGCTCCAGCTCGCGTCGCGCGGTCGCGGCGTCCCCAGCGCGGCGCGCCATGATGCCTTGGTGGAGGTGGGGCATGGCGAAGCCCGGGTCGGCGGCGGTCGCCTGCTGCCCGTGGCGGACCGCGCCCGCGGCGTCGCCCGCCTGCTCGCGCGAGAGGGCCATCAAGTAGTGCGCGCCGGCGCTGCCTGGGTCGAGCCGCAGCAGCCCGCGGCAGACCTCCTCCGACTGCTCGTACCTGCCCAGGTTGGTGAGCAGGACGGCGCGCAGGAGCAGCGGGCCCGGGTCCTCGGAGGCCGCGGGCGGGAGGGCCGCGAGCAGGAGCAGCGCATCCTGGAACCGCTCCTGCCGCACCGCCTCGAGGGCTGGCGCGAGGTCCCACGCAGGCTGCGCCCCCTCCTGCGGTGGCGCCCCTGTCGGGCGGGCCTTGCCGTGCGGCGCCGTTGGGCCTCCGGCGAGGGTGGCGACGCGCTCCGAGGACCGCTGGATCACCTCGGTCCAGTGCTCCGCCGGTCCACCGCCAGCCGGTCCGGGCGCGGGTTCGCCGGCCCCCAGCGGGGCTCCCTCTCCCCGGCGCCGGTAGTAGAAGGTGTCGTGGGTATGGCAGAGCTCGAGCCCATCGAAGGTGCCGCGCAGCGTCTCCGCGTGTCCGAGGAAGAGATAGCCGCCCGGCGCCAGCGCGGCGCTGATCCGCCGAACCGCCTCGCGCGTATGTTCGGGCGTGAAGTACATCAAGACGTTCCGGCAGAAGACGAGGTCGCAGGGCCCGAGCGACCTCCAGAAGGCGGGGTCCTCCTCGGCGAGGTTGCGCTCCTCGAAAGTGACCATCGCGCGGACCGCGGGGTCAAGCACGAAGTCGGGCCCATCAGCGCGGAAGTAGCGGCGCCGCGCCTCCGCTGGAGTCGCTCGCAGCGACCAAGCCGAGTAGCGGCCCGCGGCCGCCCGCTCCAGCACCGCCGCGTTGAGGTCGACGCCGACGATCTTCACGTCCCAGTCGGCGAGGTCGGGCAGGGCCTCGCGCACCAGCACCGCCAGCGAGTAGGGCTCCTCTCCCGAGGAGCAGCCCGCCGAGAGGATGCGCAGCCGCTTCTCCCGGGCCCGCGCGCGCAGCCGCTCGGGCAGCACCAGCTCGGTGATGGCCCGGAAGTTGTCCGCGTTGCGGAAGAAGAACGTCTCGTTGACGGTCAGCGCCCGCCCGAGCGCCCGCAGCTCCGCCGAGCCGGCGCTGTCGAGCCGCTCCAGCCAGGCCTCGAAGCGCGGGGTCCCCGCCAGCTCCAGCTGCGCGCGCGCGACCTCGCCGAGCTGATCGAGCTGGCCCG
>JAYWAO010000609.1:0-7778 GCA_043782365.1 Deltaproteobacteria bacterium | reverse complement strand
CGCGGCCTTCGCCGGGGTCACGGCCTCCTGCACCGCCAGCACCTGCACCGCCATCGACAACACCGCGGCCCTCGCCGACGGCGCCGGGCCGTTCTTCTACGTGGTCGACGCGCACAACGCGGTGGGCACCAGCCCTCACTCGCCCGAGGCCGCGGCCACCGTGCTGCCGGGCGTGCCGACCGCCGTGACCGCCGCCGCCGTCTCGGGCGTGGGGAAGAGCGTCCTGGTGAAGTGGACCGCGGTCGCGAACCCGGTCGCGAGCGGCGACGCCTACGTGCTGCTGCGGGGAACCTCCGCGAGCAGCACAGTCGATGTCACCCACTTCCCCAGCGCGGCCTGCGTAGCCAGCGCCTGCCAGGCCACCGATCACCCGCCGGCCGACGCGGTTACCTATTTTTACCAACTCGCGGCGTACAACACGGCGGGAGTGCTCGGCGCCGCGTCGGCAGCGGTCGCGGCCACCACCGTGCTCGCGGCGCCGGTGCTGGCGGCCACTCCGCGCAGCGGGACGCAGGGCGCAGTCGACGTGGCCTGGGGCTCCATCCCCGCGGGCGCCACCCTCAAGCTCTGGCGCGACGCGGGTCCGACACCTGCTGGCCCGCCCACCCTGACGACGACGACGAGCACGACCTTCGGCGACAGCAGCCTCGGCGACAACACCACGCACGCCTACGTGGCCACTCTCACTGATGCCCAGGGCAACGCGAGCCCGCTCTCGAACAACCCCAGCGCCACCACCGCGCCCGGCCAGCCCGCGCCCACGGCGGTCGCGCGCAACCTCGTCAACGGCGCCGTCGACCTGGGCTGGGCGCCGACCGCGGGCGCCGCGACCTACCTCGTCAAGAGCGGCGCCCGGACGGTGGTGTGTGCAACGCCGACGAGCACCTCCTGCGGGGACACCGGGCAGGCCGACAACACCACCATCGCCTACCAGGTCGCGGCCACCAACGCGGCCGGGGTCTCGAGCGCGGCGGGGACGGCCTCGGGCACCACGGTGCCGGCACAGGTCAGCAGCTTCGTCGCCACCACGCCGCAGGGGCCGGCGATCGCGAGCCAGATCAACCTCTCGTGGACCGCGTCGCCGGGCGCGACCTCGTACCTGATCCAGCGCCGGCTCTCCTCGGGCGGCGGCGCGTTCGCGACCATCCCGACCACTCCGACCAGCGCGACCTCGGCCAGGGACGTCACCGGGCTCGCGGATTCGGCAAGCTACGATTACCAAATCAGCGCCGTCGCGAGCGGCAAGGGCAGCGCCTACTTCGGCAAGACCGCCACCACCACGCCGCCGCAGGTGACCGGGTTCTTGGCCCCACAGGTCGGCACGAGCACCATCACGCTCTCGTGGGGCAGCGCCGGCGCGGCGAACTCTTACCGCGTCTTCCGCGGGACCACTCCCGGCAGCGCCGCTGCCGCAGCCGCCGCGGGGACGACCTTCACCGCCGTCGCCGCTGGTACGCTTACATTTACCGATTCGGGCCTCGCGCCCGATACCCTCTACCATTACGCGGTGGTCGCATTCGACGCGGCCCACTCGCTCACCGGCCCCGCTTCGGTCGAGCAGTCCGCCCGCACCGCCGCCGTGCCCGTGCTGGCCGCGGCGCCGAGGCAGAACCTGCTCTCGGTCGACCTCTCCTGGGCCGCGGTCGCGGGCGCGGCGAGCCTCTCGGTGGTGCGAGCCGACTCCTCCTCCGGCTGCCCTTTATATCCGGGCGTCGCGTATGCCGCGTTCGGGAGTGCGCTCGCGGGATCGGCCACCTCGACCGGCGACTCCGGCGGGACGCTCGTGGCCGGCAAGACCTACTGCTACGTGCTGGTGCCCACGGGCACGGGCACCAGCGCGAGCTTGCCCGCCAGCGCTACGCTCGCCGCGGCGCCGCCGCAGACGCTCTCCGCCACTCCGCTTGCCAGCGACCCGCGCGGCCTGACGATGACGGTGGCGTGGACCTACGGCACCTCGACATCGCCGGGCACGCTGCTCGTCTACCGCTGCTCCGCCGCGGGCACGGGGGTGTGCACGCCGAGCAGCGGCTCGCCGGTGTTCAAGACCGTGACCAACCCCACCGCCTCGGGCTCATTCGATGACGCAGGCCTTGCCGCGGCCACCACCTATGCGTGGCTCGCGCTCGGCCAGAACGCCGCGGGCAGCTACGCCGTTGGCGCACCCACGGCCAGCAAGCTCACCGGCCCCACCGCGCCGACCGGCCTCGCCGCGGTCTCGAGCCGCGCCAGCACGAAGAACCAGATCGCGCTCACCTGGAACGCCCTCGGCGCGGGCCTCGCCTCCAGCTATGTCGTGCTGCGCGGGACTACCACGGGCAGCTATCCCGACTTCCCCGACTCGGTGAGCACGGGGAAGACGGTGGCCGCGGGCGCTTGCACCGCGACCTGCTCCTTCACCGACGACAACGCGACCGCGGGCCTGCCCGACGGCACGAGCTACTTCTACGCCGTGCGCGCGGCGAACGCCTCGGGCACCAGCTCGCTCTCGAACGAGGCCAGCGCCATCACGCTGCCCGCGGACCTCGGCGCCGTCGCCGTCACGCCGGGCCAGAACAGCCTCGCGCTCTCGTGGGGCGCGGTGACGGGCGCCGCGAGCTACCAGGTGTTCCGCGCCGGGTCCGCGAGCTCCACCGCCGTGGACACTGCGGGCGCGGTCTACGCCACCTCGACCTCTGCCGGCTACACCAACGTGGGGCTGGGCGACAGCGAGACCTGGTACTACGCCGTGCGCGCGGTGAACGCCGCCGACGCGGGCGGGGCCGGGCTCGGGCACGGCACCACGCTGCCGCCCGCGGTGGTCGCGCCCAATGCGCCCGGCTTGCCCACGGCGACGCCGCAGAGCAAGGCCATCTCGCTTTCGTGGCCGGTGGTGAACGGGGCGGTCGATTACCTCGTCTTCCGCGGCGCGGCCTCGGGCGTAAACGGAGCGAGCACTCAGGTGCTCGCGAGTGCCTGCACTGCTAGCACCTGCACCTACTCGGACGGCGGGCTCGCCGACGGCGCCGGGCCGTTCTTCTACGCGGTGAAGGCCCACAACACGGCTGGGTTCAGCGGTTACTCAGCGGACACCACGCCCGCGGCCTATGTGCTCGCGGGGGTCCCCGGGGCGTTCACGGCCACGGCCGTGTCAGGGACGGCGAAGGCGATCAAGCTGCAGTGGACCGCGGTGGCGAACCCCGCGTCGGGGGCGGCCTACCAGCTCCTGCGCAGCAGCAGCCAGAACGGCGCGTACGCGCAGATCGTCGGCTACACCACCGCCCAGGCCTGCGCGGGCAGCGCGTGCACGATGACCTACTCCGCGCCCGCCGACGGGACGCAGTACTGGTTTGAGTTGGCCGCGTTCAACGCCGCCGGCGTGCTCGGCCCGCCCACCGCGGCGGTGACGGCGACCACCGTGCTACAGGGCCCGACGTTGTCGGCGGCGCCGCTCTCGGGAACGCAGGGGGAGATCGACCTCACCTGGGGCTCGCTGATCGGTGCGGCGAGCTACCAGATCTGGCGCGACCAGGGCGGCGCTCCCACGGGGACGGTCAGCGCGACCTCCACCTCCGCGAGCTACAGCGATACCGGCCTTGTCGACGCCACCTCGCACACCTACGTGGTTGCGGCTGTCGATGGTTTCGGTAACCTGGGCCCGTTCTCTACTTCCGCCAGCGCCACCACCGCGCCCGGCAAGCCCGCGCCCAGCGCGGTCGCGCGCGATCTCGTCAACGGCGCCATCGACGTCTCTTGGAGCGCGACCAGCGGCGCGGCGAAGTATCAGGTGATGAGCGGCGCTCGCACAGTCTGCGCTGCGCAGACCAGCACCTCGTGCGGTGACACGGGACAAGGAGACAACAACCTGGTCAGCTACCAGGTCAGCTCGATCGACGCGAGCCTCGTCTCGAGCGCGGCGGGAACTGCTTCGGCCACCACAGTGCCGCAGCCCACCACGCTGACTGTCGCAACTCCCCAGGGCCCCGCGCAGAGCGGGAAGCTCTCACTGTCGTGGACCGCCTCGACAGGCGCGACCTCGTATGTGGTGCAGCGCAAGACCGGCGTGGCCTCGTTCGCGACCGTCGCAACCACCAGCGCGACCTCGACTACCGATTCGGGCCTCGGCGATTCGACCTCCTACGATTACCAGGTCAACGCGGTCTCGATAGTCTCGGGCAACAAGGGCAGCGCGTTCAGCGCGACCAAGACGGCCTTCACCACGCCTCCGCAAGTCACCGGACTCGCGGCGACCGCGGTGGACGCGACCAGCATCTCGCTCTCCTGGAGCGCGGTCACGGTGCCGGGCGGGACGACCATCTCTTATCGAATCTTCCGCGGCGCGGTGACGGGCACGGGCACCGGCGGCACCCTGCTCGCGCTGGTGCCGGGCCCGGGGGCAGGCTCCACCACCGACACGGGGCTCTCGCCGGGCACCGACTACTTCTATGTCGTCGTCGCCCGCGATACGACGCGCACGCTCGACGGGCCTACCTCGCTGGAGAAGACCGCGAAGACGCAGGCGGCCACCGCGGGCGCGCTCGCCGCCATTGCGCAGAACGGCCAGCTCAAGGTGGATCTCAGCTGGGGCTCGCTCGCGGCGGCCGCCAGCTACCAGCTCGTCCGGGCGACCGCTAGCGGCTGCCCCACGTACCCCGACGTGGCCTACTCCACCAACTTGGGCACGTTTGCCACCAGTACGCTCTCGTTCACCGACAGCGGCGGCGCGCTCCTCGCCGGCACCAGCTACTGCTACGTGCTGGTCCCCGCCGGCGGCGGCACGCTGCCCAGCGCCGCGAAGGGCGTCATCCTCGCCGCGCCCGCGCCGAGCACGCTCACCGCGACCACGCTCGCCAGCGACGCCCGCGGGCTCAGCATCGACGCCGCGTGGGACTTCGTGACCGCGCCTCCGGGCACCTCGCTCCTCAGCCTCTTTCGCTGCTCCGCGGCGGGCACCGGAAGCTGCGCGCCCTCGACCACCTCGACGCCGGTGTTCACGCTTGCCAACCCGGGTACCGTCGGGGACGGGCACAGCGGCACCTTCCACGACGTGGGGCTCGCTCCCTCGACCACCTACCGCTACCTCGCGCTCGGCTCGAACACCTCGGGGGCGTACGCCGTGGGCGCGCCTGGCAGCGCGGCCACCACGGGTCCGTCCACGCCGGCGGGGGTGGCGGCGGTCGCCGGAGTGGCGAGCAGCAAGAACGTCATCACCGTCACCTGGACCGCCATCGCCGATGGCACGGTGCAGAGCTACCTGCTGCTGCGCGGCGCCGCCGCGGGGACGTATCCCGACTTCAGCGGGGGCAAGGCGATCGTGCTTGCGAGCTGCGGCGCGACCTGCACCTTCGTCGACGACAACGCGACCGCCGGGTTCGGCACCGGCGTCACCGAGCACTACGCGGTGAAGGCCGTCTCGACGCTGAGCGGGCCCACCTTCACCAGCCTCGCATCCTCCCCCGACGTCTCGGCCACCACCGCGGCGCCCTCGCCCACGGGGCTCACCGCGGTGGCGAGCATCCCCGCGGGCACGCGGCAGATCGCGCTCACCTGGGGCGCGGCCACAGGCGCGACCGCGTATGACATTTATAGCGCGACCAGCACGCCGGTCTCGCTGATCGCTGGCAACAAGGTCCAGCCCGGCGTCGCTGCGCTCAGCGCCACCATCACCAGCGGGCTCGTCCCGGGCACGACATTCTATTTTGTCGTCACCGTCGCGGGCGACGCCGCGCGCGCGTCGAATGAAGCGAACGCGCTCACCGCCCCGGCCGCGCCCACGCTGGGCACGCTCACCATCGCCGACGGCGGCAACCCCTCGCCGCCCGCGGGCTGCCTGGCGGGGCAGCAGTGCGTGACCATCCCTTGGTCGGCGCCGCTCGGCGCGTCGACGTTCACGCTCTTCCGGCGCGTCCCGCCCGCGGTATTCACCCAGCTACTGACCGGTCTCTCGGGCGCGCCCTTCCTCGACAACACCGTGCTCCCCGACAAATCGTACGAGTACCAGCTGACGGCGACCAACCCGGGCGGCGACTCGCCCGCCTCGGGCGTGGGCGCGATCGTCTCCCTGCCCTCGTCGTTCAACTCGCTGGCTGCAGTCCCCAGCACGGACGCGTCGAGTGTGACCAACGCCCGCCGCATGACCGTCACCTGGACGCTGCCCGCTGGCTCGACGGCGACGGGCGTCTGGATCTACCGGCGGCTTTCGGGCGGCTCCTTCGACTTCAACAGCCCGGTCGCCGCCAGCCAGCCGTCGCCGTCGGGCTTCGGGCTGTACGTCGACTCCACCGTGCTTTCGGATGCCACCTACGACTACGTGGCCCGCGGCGGGGCGAGCGGCGCGATCAGCTCGACGGACTCGAACATCGTCTTGAACAAGCTGACGCTGCCCGACGCGCCGGCGGTGACGTTCGCCGCTTCGCTCGCCAGCGTGACCTCGGAGTGCGCGACTCCGGACTGCATCGTCATCTCCTGGCCGGCGCTGCCCGCCGACGTGACGGGATACTCGGTCTTCGGCTCCGACACGGGCGCGAGCTACAGCGCCGTTAGCGGGACCTCCACCTGCTCCGCCGGCACCTGCCGTTTCTCCGAGCAGAACCTGCTCCCGGGCAAGGTGCGCTTCTATAAAGTCTCCGCTACCAACCCCACGGGCACGGGCCCGCTCGGCGCGATGCCCGGCACCGCCAGCACGCCGCCGCCCGCCCCGACCGCGCTCGCCGTCCAGGGCGGCATCGGCAAGATCGACCTCTCGTGGAGCGGCGCCAGCGGGGCCACCCAGTACAAGCTCGAGCGCAAGCTGAGCCCCGGCGGCAGCTATGGCGCGCCGGTGATCGTGGTGGGCCAGACCAACTGCACCGACGCGGGCAGCATCGCGGGGTCGCCGACCAACTGCTCGCTGGGCGCGCTCTCCGACGGCCTCAGCTACGACTACCGGATCACCTCGCAGTTGGCGGTCGGGACCAGCACCGTCGTCGATGGCGGGGCGAACGCCATCACGGGCCAGGTCAACCCGGCCACGCCGGCAGGGCTGACGGTGGTGCGCGCCTCGTCGGGCACGGTGACGCTGACCTGGACCCACTCGCCCTGCGCGGCCAGCTACAACCTGTTCCAGGCGTCCGCCGCGGCCGGCCCATTCAGCGCGGCGACACCCGCGTCGGTGACCCAGGCCACGCCCTGCACTTATGTCGGCACGGTGACCGCCAACGTCACCGGGCTCACCGACGGGTCGGCGTATTGGTACGAGCTGACCGCGCTCGCCATCGCCACCGACGTCACCACCTCGTCGGCGACCAGCGCCGCGGTAAAGGTAACACTGCGGCCGGCGGAGCCCGTGCTGGTGAGCGCGAGCCCGGGCACTGGGCAGGTGACGCTCACCTGGAACGCCTCGGTAGGCGCGACCAGCTACAAAGTGTATCGGACCGGCGGCCCGGAGGGCGCGACGACGCTCACCGGCAAGACCAGCCCATACGTCGACCTGGCCGTCACCAACGGCAACGCTTACACTTATGGGATCACCGCGCTGAACGTCGGCGGCGAGAGCCTGCAGTCGAACACCAAGGTCGCGACGCCCAGCGCGGCCTCGGTGCAGGCGCCCACCGGACCGTTCGCCGTGGGCCTCGATGGCGCCGTGCGCGTGCTCTGGGACTACGTCGCCCCGGCGACCACCAGCACGCCTGAATACACTTACACGGTCTACCAGCGCACGGGCGCGGGAGTGAGCGCGAGCGAGGCGGCGGTGGGGGGCTGCACCGGCGTCGCGGGAGGCGCCGGGCTGCGCCGGTCGTGCATCGTCACGGGACTCACCAACG
>JAYWAO010000608.1:0-7778 GCA_043782365.1 Deltaproteobacteria bacterium | reverse complement strand
TCTCGGCGCTGACGCTGCAGCCCGCGCCGCTCCCGCGCGAGGTGCCGCCGGGGCTGGTGGAGGTGGTGCGGCGCGCGCTGCAGAAGGACCCGGCGCGGCGGTTTGCCAATGCCGGCGAGCTGCTCTCGGCGCTCGAGGCGTTCGCGCGGGAGGGCCAGCCGCGCGCGGCCCCGGGGCAGTCGGCGCCTGCGGTTCAATCGCTTTAACCGGGTCAATTGATTCAACCAGCCGCGGCGGTTCAACCCGGCCAATCGGGCGTCGGCAATCCGGCCCTGCGGCGGCCGGGGCCCACTCCCGGCGGCGCCGCGGCGCAGCCCGTGCGGCTGGCAGGGCCCGCCCAGCGAAGCGCGCCCGGAACGCGCCAGCCCGCGCGGCAACCGGTGCAGCGGCCCGCGCAGGCAGGTCTGCGCCAATCGCCTCCGACGCCGAACCGGGAGTCGACGCCGCACTCCGAGCAGACCACTCCCGGGCAGGCGCAGGCGAGGCCAGCCCAGCGGCCGCTCATCGACCCCGAAGCGTTGGCGGTGAACCTGCGCAAGGCGCGGCTCAAGCAGATGGAGAGCGGGGTCTCGCTCGACCAGGACGACGAGTTTCCTTTCTTGCGCTGCGGAAGCTGCGAGGCCGACAGCCACCGGAGCGCGAGCACCTGCGCGCTCTGCGGGGAGAAGCTCGATACCGAGGAGCAGCGGGCGTATAACCGGGCGTATTGGGAGAAGCGGCGGGCGGAGGAGAGCGCGATGGCGGTCCAGGCGGAAGAGAGCTGATGCGGGAAGGGCGAGCTATCGCCCCCACTGCAGCACAGCCTCTCCACGCCTCCGCTGCTAGAGCGCCGGGCCCGCCCTACTTCTTCGGCCCCACCATCTCCTCCGGCTTCACCCACGCGTCGAACTGCTCCGCCGTCAGATACCCGAGCTTCACCGCGGTGCCCTTCAGCGTCCCGCCTTCTTTATGTGCGGTCTTGGCGATCTTGGCGGCCTTGTCATAGCCAATGTGCGGATTGAGCGCGGTCACCAGCATCAGCGACTCGTGCATCAGCTTCCCCACCCGCGCCTCGTCCACCTCGATGCCCACCGCGCAGTTGTCGTTGAAGCTGACCATGCCGTCAGCGAGCAGCCGCACGCTCTGCAGGAAGTTGTGGATGATGAGCGGCTTGAAGACGTTCAGCTCGAAGTTCCCGCTCGCGCCGCCCAGGTTGACCGCGACGTCATTTCCAAACACCTGGCAGCAGAGCATCGTCACCGCCTCGGACTGCGTCGGGTTCACCTTGCCCGGCATGATCGACGACCCGGGCTCGTTCTCGGGGATGCGCAGCTCCCCGATGCCGCAGCGCGGGCCCGAGGCGAGCCAGCGCACGTCGTTGGCGATCTTCATCATGCTCGCCGCCAGCGTCTTCAGCGCGCCGTGGGCGAAGACCAGCGCGTCGTGGGCCGCCAGCGACTCGAACTTGTTCGGCGCGGTGACGAAGCCGTGCCCGGTCACCGCGGTGATCTCGGCCGCCACCCGCACCGCGAACTCCGGGTGCGCATTCAGTCCCGTGCCCACCGCGGTGCCGCCCAGCGCCAGCTCGCGCAGGTGCGGCAGCGCGCTCTCGACGTGGCGCGCGGCGTGGTCGAGCTGCGCGACCCAGCCCGAGAACTCCTGGCCCACCGTCAGCGGCGTCGCGTCCTGCAAGTGGGTGCGGCCGATCTTGACGATCGCCTTGAACGCGTCGGCCTTGGCGGCGAGCGTTCCGCGCAGCCGCGAGATCGACGGGAGCAGGTTCTCCTCGACCGCCGCCACCGCCGCCACGCTCATCGCGGTCGGGTAGACGTCGTTGGACGACTGGCCCTTGTTGACGTCGTCGTTCGGATGGATGACCCGCTCTTCGCCGCGCGGCCCGCCCAGGAGCTCGCTGGCGCGGTTGGCCAGCACCTCGTTCATGTTCATGTTGCTCTGCGTGCCCGAGCCGGTCTGCCAGACGGCGAGCGGGAACTCGCCCTCGTGCTTGCCGGCGATCACCTCGTCGGCGGCGGCGATGATCGCGGCGGCCTTCTTCTCGGGCAGCACACCGAGGTCCTGGTTCACCTTGGCCGCAGCCCGCTTCACCTGCGCGAGCGCCTTGATCAGCGCGGGCGGCATCTTCTCGGTGGAGATCTTGAAGTTGGTCAGCGAGCGCTGCGTCTGCGCGCCCCAGAGCTTCTCGGCGGGGACTTCGATCGGGCCGAAGGTGTCCTTCTCGATGCGGATCGCCATGGTGTCTCCAAGGAGGCGGGGGGCTCGCGTGCCGGAGGGAGGGCCGGTGGGCCGTTCCTAGCCCTTGCGCCCGCCGCCGACAAGCAGGCCGATCGCCACGGTGCTTGGCGGAGCGCTTGACAGGGCGCCGCCGCCCCTGTATTTACCCTTTCGGCTAATTAACCATCAGGTAAATCATGCGGGCCGACACCCTCAGCCTCACCTTCTCGGCGCTCTCCCACCCGACCCGCCGCGCCATCCTCGCGCGCCTCTCCGAGGGTGAAGCCTCGGTGCAGGACCTCGCGCGGCCGTTCAAGCTGAGCGGCCCCGCGATGACCAAGCACCTCAAGGTCCTCGAGCAGAGCGGCCTGATCAGCCGCAGCCGGCAGGCGCAGTTCCGTCCGTGCCGGATGGAGGCCGCGCCGCTGAAGGCCGCCGCCGACTGGATCGAGCAGCACCGCCAGGAGTGGGAAGACCGCCTCGACCGCCTCGAAGCCTATCTGGAAGCACTCCAACGACAGCCTCAGCCGAAGAAAGGAAAGAAGTCATGAGCACCCCGAACCCCTTCTCCATCTCCCGCGTCGTCAACGCCCCCCGCGCGCTGGTCTTCCTCCTCCACACCGACCCCGTGCACATCGCCCGCTGGTACGGGCCCGCCGGCAGCACGGTGATCAAGGCCGAGCTGGACCTGCGCCCGGGTGGCGTCCACCATTACGGCCTGCGCGCGCCCGACGGCGCCGAGATGTGGGGCCTGCAGACCTTCCGCGAGATCGTGCGCAACGAGAAGCTGGTCTACCTCCAGTCGTTCTCCGACCGGACGGGCGGGCTCACCCGCCACCCGCTGGCGCCTGCCTGGCCGCTGCAGATGCTCTCCACCGTCACCTTCGAGGACGCCCCCGAGGGCAAGACGAAGATCACCGTCAGCTGGCTCCCGTACGAGTCGGACGAGGCGGGCCTCGCGACCTTCGAGGAGGCGCGCGCGGGGATGTCCGGCGGCTTCAACGGGATGTTCGACAACCTCGACCGCTACCTGCTGCAGAGCGACACCGAGCTCGTCCACTCCCGCCTGCCGAAGTTCGGCGCGGTCGAGGGCGGGCAGCAGACGCTCTCGAAGCTCGAGGCGTTCCTCGCGTCGAGAGAGCCGAGGCCCAAGACTTGACCTTCCCTGCAGCGGCCGTAGCTTGCGCCACGAATGCTCTGTGTCCGCTGCAAGCACCCCCTGCCCCCGCGCGCCGACCGGTGCCTGCGCTGCTTCGCCCTGAACCCGCAGAACCTGGAGACGCCGCTGCCGCCAGACGAGACGGTGCCCGACGGAGAGCCGGTGCCGCGCTCGGGGGCCAAGTCTGCGCCGACGCCGGGGCAGCGGCCAGCCATCGGCGCGGGGCGCTTGCCCGGCGCTGCGCCTCGCGCGGGGAAGGGCGCGCCAGTGCCGCCGCACCTCTCGATCGACTCTGACGCGCCGGCGCCGCAGCCGCTCTCCCTCTCGTTCGAATCGGATCCGCCCGCGCCAGTGCGCCTCGACTTCAGCTCCGATCCAGCGCCGGCCGCCGACTTCGGGCTCGGCGAGCCGCAGGCGCTCGGGCTCGATCAGCTCGGCAACTTGATCCCCGCGGCGCTGCGCAGCCCGTCCAGCCGCGAGCCGCGCGCCCTCGGCTCGCGGCCGAAGCTCCCTGCGCCGGGCGCGGCGCCCGCCTTCCAGCCCCAGCCCGCGCCTCCGCAGGCGGCGACCGAGGAGCTCGCCGCAGCGGAGCTCTCCACCGACGAGATCGAAGCGATGCTCGCCGCGAAGAAGGAGCGGCCGAAGCGGGCGAGGATGGCCGGGCCGCCCCCCGCCATCGACCCCAGCGAGCAGCCCACCGAGCCGCCGACGGCCCCGCCGCCGCCCGCGCCCACCGAGGAGAGCGAGGTGGACCGGCTGCGCGCCGCGCTCGACGACGCCGCGCTCGACCACGCGTGGGGGCGGGCCCAGAGAGCGCCCGCGGGCGAAGGCGCACCCCCGCGAGAGCCCGAAGCCGAGACGGCGCGCTCCGGCATCGGCGCGCCCGACGACGTACCCGTCGCGCCGCCGGTCTCCCTGCCGCAGAAGCCCAGGCTCACCCTCACGCCGGTGGAGCCAGACCCCGAGCCGTTGGTGTTGCCGTCGCTGCCCCCGCTGCCGCCGGCGCGGACGACGCCGCGCGCGCGGCTGGTCGCCTGGACCTTCGACGCCTCGGTGCTCTTCACCGCGGGCGCGGGCTTCGTCGCGCTCACCGCGGCGGTGCTCGGCAGGCCGCAGCTCGCGCCGCTCGGCTACCAGTCGCCGGACAGCTGGGCCGACCAGCTCCTCTTCGGCCGCAACCTGCCGCTCCTCTGGTCCCTCCTCCTCCTCACGCTGGGCGTCGCCTACTCGTGGCTCTTCGCCGCGCTCGGCGGCCGCACGCCCGGGATGCAGCTGGCGGGGCTGCGCTTGCGCAAGCTCGACGGCGCGCTGCCCGGACCCGTGCTGGGGCTCGCCCACGCGCTGCTGGCGCTGCCGTCGCTGCTCGGGCTGTTCGGCTTCTTGAGCGCGCTCTTCGACCCGAAGTGCCAGACGCTGCACGACAAGCTGCTCGGGCTGGTGGTCGAGCCCGACGAATAGAGGCGGCAATTCCTCGCCATCGGCCCCGGCGTGTTGCAGAGTCGCCCCATGCAGACGCGCGGCCGCGCCCGAACCGAGTGGCGCCTCTCCGTCTACCGGACCACGCTGGAGCAGTGCGCGACCGGTGGCTTTTCGCTGGCCCGCTTCGTCGCCATCCCGCCCGAGCGCTTGCTGCTCGGCGCCGCGGAGGCCGCTGGCGGGCTGCCGATCTGGATCGACCCCTCGCTGTCGTTGCTGATCGAGGACGGCCTCACCGAGCTGGCCGAATCGCTCCAGACCGTTCCTGGCGCGGACGCGCCGCTCGCTCCCGAGAGCCCGGCGGTAGGCCCGGCGCTCGACCTCGCCTCGCTCGACGGGCGCATCGAGCCGCGCCGCCTCGGGGCCTTCCTGCAGAAGCGCGGCCTGCGCCTGGAGAGAGCCCTCTGCGAAGCGCTCACCAAGTGCTTCGCGCTGGTGGGCCGCACCCCGAACGGTGAAGAGGTGGCGCTGCTCGGGCTCTACTCCATCCAGCAGGCGCTGGTGGCGGCGGCCCAGCAGGCGACCCCCGGGCCGAACAGCCCGCTGCAGGCGGTCGCCAGCCTGCTCCTCGAGCGGGCCTGCGCGCAGGCGAGCGAGCACCCGAGCGTCGACGCCAAGGCCTTCGCGCAGCGGTGCGCGTTGAGGGCGGGCCTTTTGCAGTCGCACTACGCGTTCCAGCGCAGCATCGACGGGATCCTCTCGACGCCGATCAACACCTACCGGACGCAGCACGTGGCGGTGCAGGCGGCGCGAGCGCTCCTGCGCGGCGAGGCCGATCTGCGCGCGGCGGACGACGCGATCGATCGCATCGCCGGCGGCGTGCTGAGCGTCCCGGCCGCGGTGGAGCTCTGCTGGCTCGAGGCGGCGATGGAGCTCGTCCGCGAAGCGGTGCTCGAGCCGTACCTCTGCGTGCCGCTCCCGCCGCCGCTCACCGCGCTGCTCTCGCAGGTGGTGTCGGAGCCCGCGTTCCTGGCGGAGCTGCTCTCCGATCACGAGCAGCGCGAGAAGCTGATCTTCGCGCTCGCGCGCATCTCGCCGCCCGGGCCGTTCAAGCCCGCGGTCGACACCCTCAAGGCGATCGGCGCCGCCCGCGGACGGCGCAAGGCCGGTGATCCGCCCCCGCCGCTGCCGCAGGGGGGCACGGTCGGCAAGCTCGCCGCCGATCAGGCACGCGGCGCCTATCTGATGGCGGCCGACTCCGCGGTGCGCCGGCTCTTCGCGCCGCTCGAGGCCTCGCTGCGGCCCGCCGAGGGCGTGGTCGCCGAGCGCGAGTGGAAGCGCGGCCAGCGGTACCGGTTCGGCGCCGGGCCCGAGCCGGTGGTCAACGCGCCGTCCGCTCCGCGGCAGGCCCACCTCGCCATCGACCTGCGCGAGGTGACCCGGGCCGCCGAGCGGCTGCTGGGCGGGGGGGCGCCCGCCGCCGGGCTCCTCCAAGCGCAGCTGTTCGAGCCGCTGCTCGAAGGGGCCGCGCGGCTGCGCCACGACGCGGGCAGCGACGACGAGGCCCTCGCGCTCGGCGCCCTCTCGCAGCAGGGACTGGCGGTGCGGGGCGAGGTGCTGCCGCTGCTCGAGCTCCTCCAGGCGGCCTCGGCGCTGGTGGGCCGCGTGCGCGCGACGCTCGAGCAGACCGCCGAGAGCGGGCTGGGGGCGGCGGCGCTGCAGACGCTGCGCGCGGCCGAGCAGGAGTCGCACGCGCGCGGCGAGGCGCGGCGGCTCTTGCAAGCGCAGCTCGACGAGCACCTCTCCGAGCACGACCGGGACGGCGTCGAATCGCGCCTGCGCGAGGCCGCTGCCGCGGAGGGTGAATCGCTCGGCCACCTGCACGCGCTGCGGGCCGCCGCGCTGGGTCCGTGCAGCGCGTCGATCTTCCTCTCCCACGGCCCACCCGCGACCACCCTCGCGGTGCACCAAGCGGAGCTGGGCGGCGGCACCATCACGGTGGGCGGCGCGGCGCTGGAAGCGCAGGCCGGCTGCGCGCGCGACCAGACTCTGGCCGCGCTGCGGGCCACCTGGAGCGCGCAGGCCGGTGGGATGCCGCTCGCGTTCGCCGTCACCTGTGGCCCGGTGTCGGCGCTCTCCCTCTCGCCCAACGCCTCGGCCGACCTGGCTGCGGCGCTGGCCACGGGCGACCACGGCGCCGCCCTCCGTTCGCTGGCGACCCACTTCCGCGAGCTGCAGGCCGAGCTCTCACGCGCGGGCGAGGTGCCCGGCGTCTCGGCCACCGCCGCGCTTTATAACGAAGGCGCCGCGCTCTCCTCCGAGGCGCTGACCGCGCTGCGGGCGGCGACCAGCGGGTCGCTTGCCTTCATCGAGAAGAAGCTGGGCCCCAGCGAGCTGCACCCGGCCCTGCTCGCGGAGCTGTCGTTTCCTTACGGCGAGGCGCTGCTGCTGACGCTGGCGCTCGATGCGGAGACGCGGCAGCCCGTGCACTGCTTCCGCTATGCGGGGACGGCGGCGCTGGCCCCGGGGGCGGAGGACCGGGGAGTGTGGGAGCTGTGCGATCCGCGCGGCGCGTTCGTGCAGCTGTTCGCGCGGCACCACCTGGCTGGGTAGGAGGGGAGCCGCCCGCTTCCTCGGCACCTGAAATCGCCCGGCTTTGACAGGCTGGACCCGCCGGGTCCGCGCTTGCGGGCAGCGAGCAGTGACCACCGCCGCTCCACCGAGGTCCACCGCCGATGAGCGCACTCCTCTCCGCCCTGCTCTTGAGCGCCGCGACCGCCGCAGCCACGCCCGCTGCCGCCAACACCTTCGCGACCGTCCCCGACTCCGCCCAGGCCGCGCTGGTGGTGGACGGCGCTGCGGGCGCCGCGCTGCTCACCGTCTTCGCCCCGCAGCTCGGGGCCGAGCCGGGCCCGTTCGCGCCCGGGCCGCTGGGGCACGACCTGCGGGGGATGGTCGGCGTCGACCTGCTCTCGCCCGCCGCCGTCGCCGC
>JAYWAO010000607.1:0-7798 GCA_043782365.1 Deltaproteobacteria bacterium | reverse complement strand
AGGCGCTCGCGCCTGGGCCTCGCCTTGGCGACGGGCGGCTTGACCGCGTCGGTTACCGAATCCTTGGAAGGCGCGACGACGGCGCTCTCTTCAAGCATGGGAGGCCTCGGAGGCGCCGCGGCTCTCTTTGGCGAAGAGCGCGTCGAGCTGGTGCGCCTCTGGTTCGCTCTGGCGGAGGAGCGAATAGACCGCGGGCACGATGAAGAGTGTTACAAATGTCGCCAGCAGCAGCCCGCCGATGACGGCGCGGCCGAGCGGGGCGTTCTGCTCGCTGCCCTCGCCGAGCGCGAGCGCCATCGGGAGCATGCCGAGGATCATCGCCAGCGCCGTCATCAGCACCGGGCGCAGGCGCGTCTTGCCCGCCTCCAGCGCGGCGGCGACCGAATCGACCGGGGTCCTCGAGGTCGCGCGCACCTCGTTGGCATAGCTCACCAGGAGGATCGAGTTCGACACCGCGATGCCCACCGCCATGATCGCGCCCATCAACGACTCGACGTTGAGCGTGGTGCCGGTGAGGGCGAGCATCCAGAGGACGCCCACCAGCGCGCCCGGCACCGCCGCCAGGATGATGAACGGGTCGACCCACGACTGGAAGAGCACCACCAGGAGCAAGTAGACCAGCGCGGTCGCGAGGATGAGCCCGGCGCCCAGGCTCTTGAAGGAGGTGATCATGCTCTCGGGCTGGCCGTGCAGCGTGATCCGGGTGCCCTTGGGCAGGTGCTTGATCCCGTCGATGGCGGCTTGCACGCCCATCGCCACCGAGCCCAGGTCGCGGCCTTGGAAGCCCGCCTGCACGTCGAGCACCCGCTGCACCGAGGAGTGGCTGATCGAGGCGCGGCCGTGGGTCGGCTGCAGGGTGGCCACCGAGCCGAGGTAGGTCCCGCTGCCGGCCGCGCCGCCGCCCGCGCCGCCGAGCGGCGTCGAGAGCAGGTCCGAGGTGGACGACATGCGCGAGGTCGGCGTCTGCACCACCACCGAGTAGTTCACGCTGTTCTGCGGGTTGAGCCAGAAGTTGGGGTTCACCACCGAGCTCGACGACAGCGAGGTGAGCAGGTTGCTGGCCACGTCGCGCTCGGTGAGCCCGAGCTGCGCCGCGCGCTGCCGGTCCACCGTCACCGCCAGCGACGGGTGGTTCGACACCTGCGCGATGCGCACGTCCACCGTGCCCGGCACCTCGCGGATGCGGTCGCGCAGCTCGAGCGCGAGCTGCCCGTTGGCCTCGAGGTCGTTGCCCTCGATCTGCACGTCGATCGGCGCCGAGAGCCCGAAGTTGAGCACCTGGCTGATCAGGTCGGCGGGCTGGAAGTAGAAGGTGGCGCCGGGGAACTCGCGCGCCAGCTCCTCGCGCAGGCGCTGCTGGTACTTCTCGGTGGGCTGGTGGCCCTCCTTCAGGGAGATGAGCAGGTCGGCGTCCTGCGAGCCCACCGAGTCGGTCTGCACGAAGGCGAGGTTGAAGAAGAGCGGCAGGCCCAGGTTCGAGGTGACCGTCGACAGCTCGCTCGCCGGCACCACCTCGCGGATCTTCTTCTCGACCTGGGCGGTGAGCAGCTCGGTCTCCTCGAGCCGGGTGCCGATCGGCGCGCGGAAGTGGAGCCGCAGCTGGCCCACGTCCACCTGCGGGAAGAAGTCGAGCCCCACCGAGAACGGCAGCGCGCCCGCCGAGACGACCACCAGCAGGCCGCAGAGAAGGACGAAGGCGCGGTGGTGCAGCACGGTCGCCAGCGTGCGGCCATACGCCTCCTGGAAGCGCGCGAAGGCGGCGTCACGCCAGCGGTTGAAGCGGCCGAGCGGCGAGGTGTGGTCCTCGCGCTCGCTCGCCATCAGCTTGCGCGCCAGCGCGGGCACCAGCGTGCGCGAGAGCAGGTAGCTGGCGAGCATCGAGACCACCACCGAGAGCGCCAGCGGCGTGAAGAGGAAGCGCGAGGGCCCCTCCAGCATCACCACCGGAAAGAAGACGATGCAGATGGTCAGGGTGGCGGCGAGCGCGGGCACGGCGATCTGCTGCGCGCCGTCGAGGATGGCGACCGTCAGCGGCTTGCCCAGGTGGCGGTTGCGGTGGATGTTCTCCACCTCGACGGTGGCGTCGTCCACCAGCATGCCGATCGCGAGCGCGAGGCCGCCGAGCGTCATCACGTTGAAGGTCTGTCCGGTGAGGAAGAGGCCGATCACGCCGACCAGCACGGCGAGCGGGATCGACGAGCAGACGATCACCATCGAGCGCCAGCTCCCCAGGAAGAAGAAGATCATCACGCAGACCAGCCCCGACGCGAGCAGCGCCTCGTGCAGCACGTTGGCGATGGCGGCGCGCACGAAGACCGACTGGTCGTAGTCGATCTTCAGCTCGATGCCGTCGGGCGCGGCGGCCTGGATCACCGGCAGCAGCGACTTGACCGCATCGACCACCGCCAGCGTGCTCGCGTCCGACTTCTTCAGGATGGCGAGGTAGGTCGAGCGGCGGCCGTCGATGCGGACCACGTTCTCCTGCACCGCGTACCCGTCGCGCACGTGGGCGACGTCCTTGAGGTAGACGGTGGCGCCGTCCACCGCCCTGATCGGCAGATCGTTGAAGCCCGCGATCGAGGTGGGGCTGGCGTTGAGCTTGACGTCATATTGAAAATTACCGATCTGCGCCGAGCCCGCCGGGAGCAGCACGTTGCCGGTGAGGAGCGCGTTGACGACGTCGACCGGCGCCAGCCCCTTGGCGGCCACCGCCTGCGGATCGAGGTCGACCATCACCTGCCGCTGCCGCCCGCCGAACGGCGCTGGCGTCGCGAGGCCCGGGATGGTGAAGAGCCGCACCCGCAAGAAGTTGAGCCCGTAGTCGAAGAGCTGCTGCTCGCTCGCCGTCTCGCTCTTGATCGTCAGCTGCGCCACCGGCACGTTGGCGGCGTTGAAGCGGACGATGCTCGGCGGCTGGATGCCGGGCGGCATCACCCGGCTGGCGGTCAGCGAGACCGCCACCACCTGCGCGATGGCGCCGCCGATGTCGGCGCCCTGCTCGAAGTAGATCTTGAGGATGCCGATGCCGGCGATCGACTGCGACTCGATCTTCTGGATGCCCGCCACGGTGGTCGAGTAGGCGCGCTCGGAGATGAAAACGATCCGCCGCTCCATGTCCTCGGCGGAGAGCCCCGGGTAGTTCCACACGACGATGACGACGGGGATGTCGATCACCGGCAGCATGTCGCTCTTCATCCGCTGCGACGAGAGCCAGCCGCCGATCAGGATGAGCAGCGAGAGGACCGCCACGGTGAACGGCCTTCGCAAGGCCAGACGGACGATCCACATGCGCGGCTAACCCTTCTGGCCCCCCGACGCAGGAGACTACTTGCTTTCGCAGCTTTGACGCGCGCGGGCGGCGCCGGATTCGCAGTCTCTCATGCGCCCTGTGAGGCCTGCGCCCGAGATCATCTCACTCTCGGAAACAATGTCGGGCCGGTCTGGCCAGGAGCAGCTGCAAAACGCTTCTTGCGGGCGGCGCGCTACCTCAGATGCGCGCAATCGCCGGAAACCGGGCGCTCTGGGGTACGGGCATTTGCCGGCCTCTCCGGAGTCTTCCGGACAGCGGCGAGCAGCGTCAGCTAACCGGCGTGCAGCCCGCAGACCCAGCCATCGGCCAGCCACTCGGAGAGCGCCTGCAGCGCCGCCTCACCCGGCGATGGCGCGCTGGCGAAGGTGTCGCAGATCGCGCCAACGGTCTGGCCCGCCAGCGCACGGCCGAGCGCGTCCGCCTCGAGCGGCGTGAGCGGTGCCTCGAGCACGGTGAAGCCCTTGCGCCAGATCGCCGCTGCTTGCGCTGTCTCCAGCGCGAGCGCCTCGGGCCCGGCGCCGGCAGCGACCTCGAGCACGCCGCCGGCGAGCGAGAGCAGCCGCAGCGAAGGGTGCAGCTCCAGCACCGCCTCGCCGAGCCGCTCGCCCAACGCGCCCAGCTCAGCCGCGGAGACAGCCCCTGCATCGGGCGCCCAGAACGCCTCCACCCGGGCCCACTCCAATCGCGCCACCGCTGCCTCGGCGAGGAGGTCGAGCGAGCGCAGCGTCTCCTCGAAGCCGCGGCCCAGGTGGGCGAGCGAGGGGTGGCTGGAAGGCCGCCGCTTGACGTGGGTGACCGCGAGGCGCTCGAAGAGCGGGGCGCCCGCCAGCCGCTGCACCAGCGGGAAGTCGTCGGCCAGTGCCTGCGCCTGCCGCGAGAAGTACATGTGCGAATAGACCTCGAGCCGCGCCGCCGCCGGCAGCCCGCCCGGCGCCACGCGGGCGAGGAAGGCCGCCGCCTCGCCTTCATGGAGGGCGGCTCGCATCGACTCCTGGAGCGTGCGCAGGTCGCTCATGGCCGCTCTCCCAGCACCGCCGCCTCGACGGCCCGCGCGCGGCGCGATTCGGCGACCACCAACTCGAGCGGCGGGATCTTGTCGTCCCACTCCACCAGCGCGGCGACCGGGCCGAACTGGCGCACCGCCGTGCGGTACAGCTCCCAGACCGCGTCGCAGACGGGCGCATCGTGGGTGTCGACGAGGTGCGTGCCCAGATCGGTGTGCCCGGCGAGGTGGAACTGCCAAACCGCGCCTGCGGGGATGCCGGCGAGGTAGTCGTCGGCAGAGAAGCCGTGGTTCCTGGCGCTGACGTAGACGTTGTTGACGTCGAGCAAGAGCCCGCAGCCCGTGCGCCGGTGCAGCTCAGCGAGGAACTCCCACTCGGTGACGGTGGACTCGGCGAAGCCGAGGTAGGTGGAAGGGTTCTCCAGCACCAGCGGCCGCCGCAGGCGCTCCTGCACGGCGTGCACGCGGGCGGCGACGTGATCGAGCGCCTCGGCGGTGTAGGGCAGCGGCAGCAGATCGTGCAGGTGGTGGCCCCCGACGGACGACCAGCAGAGGTGGTCCGAGACCCACGCCGGTTCGACCTCCGCGGCCAACCGGCTTACCGATTCGAGGTAGGCGGTGTCGAGCGGGTCGACGCTGCCGATCGAGAGCGACACGCCGTGGAGCACCACCGGCATCCGCTCACGGAGTCCCCGGAGCATCGCGCGTGGACGGCCGCCGACGTCGAGGTAGTTCTCGGTGATGCACTCGACCCAGTCGACTTGGTGTGTCCCGCCCTCGGACCACTCCTGGTAGTGGGCGGTGCGCAGCCCGACTCCGTGGCCCAGCTTGCGATCCATCTGCGCCTCGTTGCGGCCGCGGCCGGAGCACACCCAGTGCGCTCCGGCCGGCCGCCCTGCGGGTTTGAAACAGTGTTACTTGCTCGCCACCACCGTCCCCTTGATCTCCTTGCACTCGGCCTTGGTGAGCTCGCGGGTGTTGCCGCCGCAGCTGTTCTGGCCCTTGCAGCCGTGCTTCTCGCCCTTGGCCTCGCCGCCGCACGAGCCGTGGCCCTTGCAGGAGTTGCTCTCCTTGCACTGGACCTTGGCGTCCTTCGCCACCTTGCCGTCATCGGCGAACGCGCCCCCGGAGAGGGCCATCGCCACGCCAGCCGCCAGGAACACGCCGTTCATCGAATTTCGGGTCATCTGAGTCCTCGTTTGTCTGTTTGGGTTCGCCGAGCACCGTCGCTCGCAGGTAGAGACTGGCGAGCGCCCAGGGCGTTACACACGAGGCGCGAGAGACCCTACGTCCGGTCGTTGACCAGGTCGTCGGCGGTGAGGTCGGGAGCGGCCTTCAGCTTCTCGTACGCGAGCAGCCCCAGCGCCTCATAGCGCGGCCGGACGCGGTCGGTCAGCAGGCCGATGCGCTTGAGATTCGGGATCAGACGTTTGAACATCGTGTCGCGGAACGCGCCCATCATCTTGCTGCCCAGGATGAGCGCCTCCCACTCCTTGCGCGACACCACGTGCGACCAGCTCTCCTCCCACAGCTCGTGCGCGAAGAAGCGGTTGCGCAGGAGCACCGCCACCTGGAACGCCCACTCCTCGCGCTCGCGCCGCTCGCTCTCCGAGAGGTTCTCCTTGTAGTGCTTCTCCAGCGCCAGCACGCCGTAGTGCACGTGGCGCGCCTCGTCGGTGATGACGTAGGTGAGCAGCTGCTTGAGGAGCGGCTCCGGCGTCGCCTGCCGCATGAAGCCGAAGGCGCCCAGCGCGAGGCCCTCGATCATGATCTGCATCCCGAGGAACTTGAGGTCCCAGCGCGAGTCGGTCATCAGGGCGTCGATGACGACATAAAGGTTGTCATTGATCTGATAAACGCGCTGCAGCTTCTCGGCGACGTACCGGTGGAACACCTCGACGTGCCGGCCCTCGTCCACCACCTGCGTCGAGCCGTACAGCTTGGCGTCCATCCACGGCACCGCCTGGACGACTTGTGCGCTGGCGAAGAGCGCGCCCTGCTCGCCGTGGAGGAACTGGCTGAGGAGCCAGGCCGCCAGCCGGTGGGACATCTTCGCCTTGTTGCCCGGCGAGAGCTTCTGGAACGCGGCGAGCGGCGCCACCGGCAGGAAGTCGAAGGGGAGGATCGGCTTCTCCCAGTTCTCCGGGTCGACGTCCTTCGACCAGTCGAGATCGGTGGACCCGTTCCATTGCGAGGTCTTTGCGATTTCATAAAGCCGCTTCATCGCGGGCTGGTCGCGGCGATACTCCCAGTCGAACGAGGCGGCGTGGTTGAGGCGCATCTCGGTGGCCGGCTCGCGCTTGCCGCGCTGCTGCAGGAGGCCGCGCCACGCGGGCCCGAGCATGGTCTTCAAGGTGCCGACGTTCCCGTTCACCACCGCCTCGCGCAAGAGCGGCCCGCTCTTGGCGAGGTTGCGCAGCATCGACGGCGCGGGCAGCGCCTCGCCCGACTTCACGTGCCCGATGGCGGGGAGGGTCAGGCTCTCTTCGAGCGTGTGGAGGGGCTTCATGACCGGCCTTTCTTCTGCGGGAGGCGGCGTGGCAGAGGGAGTGGCAGCAGGGCGAGGCTGGCGGTCCGCTTGTTTGCGCGCCTGGAGGCCCCTTTGGCGGCGCCGCCGGCGTCGGGGAGGACCTCGGCGCGGCGCTCGCTGGCCAAGAGACCGAACGCCAGGTAGTCCCAGAAGGCGTCGGCGATCGCCTCCGGATCCGGGCTCTCGCCGGGCACGTACCACTGCGCGGCCCAGTTCATCGCGCCGAAGCCGAACTGCCGCACCAGCACCACGTCCACGCCCGGGCGCGCGAGGCCAGCGTCGATCGCCTCGCGCAGGAGGCAGTCCCAGAACGCCTCGTAGCGCGCGCGCTGCGCGAGCAGCGTGGCCCGGGCCTCGCCTTCGAGCGCGCGCCAGTCGTAGAGCATGACGTGGAAGGAAGCGTCGCCGGAGAGGAGCAGCGAGAGGTGGGCGCGGAGGCCCAGGCGCAGACGCTCGGCCAGGGCAGCAGGTCCGGGCGGCGCAGCGGCCATCGCGCGGGTGACCACCGCGGTGGCGCGCTCGATGGCCCGCTCCACCAGGGCGACTAGCAGCGCCTCGCGGGTGGGCCAGCGGTAGTGGAGCGAGCCCAGGTGGAGGCCAGCCCGCTCGGCCACCTGCCGCAGGGAGGTGGCGGCGAAGCCCTGCTGCCGGAAGAGGTCGGCGGCGGCGTCGAGGGCGAGGTCGCCGAGGCGGGCGGCTTGCGCGTGCTTGGTCACCTGACCAAGAAATGGCACGCGGCGATTTCTTGGTCAAGCGACCAAGGTGCTCCGGTCGTCCGCTGCACTCTCACATTGCAGCTTCTGCGCTGAAGTGAGTGCCGTCGCCTTCCTGGCCACTCTGGGCTGCCAGCTCAGGTTCCCGGACCACGGCCGGGCGAATCGAATATGCCACCGGACTCTACCTCTAGCGGGGTGCACTCCGGTCCCGAGTTGGACCCGCGTGGCGCAAAGTGGGC
>JAYWAO010000606.1:0-2825 GCA_043782365.1 Deltaproteobacteria bacterium | reverse complement strand
CGCCGTAGCGCTTGACGAGGCCCTCGGCGCGCAGCACGGGGGCGACGCTGTCGCGGCGGTAGGGGCCCGCGGTGTCGACCGCTGGCACGGGGCTCACTTCGCGCTCCCGGCGAGGGCGGCCGCGCCCTGCTTGCGGGTGAGCGCCCGCTTGAGCCGCAGGCCCAGGCCGGTGAGGCCGAGCGGCTCGAAGAGGATCACCAGGACCAGGAGGACGCCGTAGATGCCCAGATAGAGCTGCGGCGCGGTGGCCACCAGGAACTCGCGGACGACGACGAAGATCACCGCGCCCAGCGCGGGCCCGGCCACCGTGCCGACGCCGCCGATCACCGACATGAGGACGAACGAGATCGACCGGTCGAAGCCGAAGAGGTCGCCGGGCTCGATGAAGCTGAAGAACGAAGCGTAGAACCCGCCGCAGACGCCCGCGAACAGCGCCGAGAGGAAGAGCACCTGGTCCTGTCTGATCGTCGGGGCGATGCCGACGTCGGCGGCGGCCTCGGCGTCGCTCTTGATGGCGAGCAGCTCGAGGCCGAAGGCAGACCGCCGGAGGACATACGAGGTGATCAACGCGAGCAGCGCCAGCCCGAGGCCGTACCAGTAGAGCTGCTCCTTGAGGCCCGCCCGCACGGGCAGCGAGAGGCCCGACGAGCCGCCGGTGAGCGCCTCCGACCAGGTGAGGACGAGGCGCGTGGCCTCGCCCACGCCGATGGTGGCGATCGAGAAGTACGGGCCGCGCAGCCGCAGCGTCGGGTGGCCCCAGGCGAGGCCGTAGAGCCCGGCGCAGAGCCCGCCACCGAGCCAGGCGAGCGCCATCGGGACGCCCTGGAATGACAGCTGCAGCCGGGCGGCGACGAAGCCGCCCACGCCGAAGAGGGCCGCGTGCCCGAAGCTCACCTGTCCGAGGAAGCCGCCCAGCCAGTTCCAGGCGAGCGCGGCGGCGATGGTCATGAAGGTGAGCGTGGCGAGGTTGCGCTCGTAGACCCCGAGGTCGAACACCAGCGGCAGGAGCGCCAGGACGCAGGCCGCGGCGCCGGTGAGCGCAACCGGCCGCGGCTGCAGCCCGACGACGAGCCCGGCTGCGAGCCGGCGCAGTCGGGCAGGGGGCCGGCTCACCCGAGCACCTTCTGTCCGAAGAGGCCGCCGGGGCGCGCCACCAGGACGAGCACCAGCAAGACGAAGCCCACCGCCGCCGTCAGGTACGAGGGCAGCCAGAGGATGGAGAAGACCTCCACCGTCGCCAGCACCAGCGCGGCGACCGCCGTGCCGGGCACGCTGCCCAGGCCGCCGAGGACCACCACCACGAACGACTTGAGCAGCTCGCCCGAGCCGGTCGAAGGGTTGATCGAGAAGAGCGTGGCCCAGAGCAGGCCAGCCATCGCCGCCAGCGCGGAGCCGAGCCCGAACGTCAGCGCATACACCTTCTCGACGTCGATGCCGACCAGCGTGCAGGAGCCGCCGTTCTGCGCCACCGCCCGCAGCGCGCGGCCGAAGAAGGTCCGCGTCAAGAGGAGGTGCAAGCCCAAGAGCGTGAGCATCGCCACGCCAAAGACCGCGAGCCGGTTCACCGAGAGGTGCCCGCCGAGGAGCGGCAGCGCCTTGGTCGAATACGAGGTCCGCAGCGTCAGGTCATTGCCCGTGAAGAGCAGGTAGGCGCCGTTGCGCAGCACCAGCCACACGCCGAAGAGCAGGAGGAGCGACTGCACGCCGCCCGCCGGACCGCGCGGGAGTCGGCGCACCAGCACCTGGTAGGTGACGACGCCCACGCCGAACGCGGCGGCGAAGACCAGCGGCAGCGCCAGATACGGGTCGAGCCCGAGCGATTCGTGCAGGTAGTAGCCGGCATAGCCGCCGGCCATGATCATCCCGCCGTGGTTCAAGTTCACCACGCGCAGGACGCCGTAGATCAGCCCCAGCCCGTAGGCGAGCGTCGCGTAGAGCCCGGCGAGCAGGACGGCGGAGAGGAGGAGATCAAGGAGGCGGTCCACGCGCTTTGCCGCGCTACGGACAGCCGGGGTTGACCGCGATGCCCGGCGAGCTGGCGGCGTCCTTCGGCCAGACGATCGGGGAGGTGCCGTCGGGCTGGTTCTGCTGCACCACGAACGGGTAGATCGCTTGCTGGCCCTGGGCGGGCGCGAAGCGCAGGTAGCCGCCCGGGAGCAGCGATTCGGTGTCGAGCGCGGCCAGCCGCTGGCGGACCTTCTCGCGGTCGACCGACCCGGCCTGCTGGATGGCGAGGAAGAGCGCGCGCGCGGTCTCGTAGCCGAGCGCCTGGTACCACTCGGGCGTGCGGCCCGCGTACTTGCCCTTGAAGGCCTCGATGAACTTCTTCGACTGCGGCTGCGCGCCCAGCTGCGGGCTCCACCAGACCGCCGAGAGCACGTAGCGCACGTGCTCGGCGCCGAGCGCGTCGGCGGCCTGCTTCTCGCTGCCGCGCGCGCCGTAGCTCTGCACCTTGTGGCAGAGGCCGAGCGTCACATATTGCCGCTGCATGGTGATGTAGTCGGGCAGGTGGGCGTCGGCGAGGAAGAGGTCGACGCCGGCGGCCTTGACCTTGCCGAGCAGCGCCGAGAAGTCCTTGCCGTTGAGCTCGAACGATTCGTCTACCGAGATTTGGTAATCGGCCGGGTGCCTGGCGACGAACTGCTGGACGCCCGCCTGGAAGTCCTTGCCGTGGGCGGTGTTCTCCCAGAGCACGGCGATCTTGGCGGGCTTGGGGAGCTTGCCGCTCTTCTGCTGCTCGTCGATCCACTCCATCTGCGCGATGGCGAGGTTCTGCACGGGCGCGAGCAGGCCGAAGATCCACTTGAAGCCGCGCTTGAAGATCT
>JAYWAO010000605.1:0-7827 GCA_043782365.1 Deltaproteobacteria bacterium | reverse complement strand
GCCGGCCTTCTGCATCTCGTAGAGGCGGTGCACGCCGGTGGTGGTCTCCTCGGTGACGCCGGCGCAGGCCTTGGCCACGTTGGTCCAGCGCTGCGGGGTGGCCTTCACCGTCTTGGCGAGCAGCTTCAAGATGACCGCGTACTCCTCGCTGTCGGCGGTGGCGGGCGAGGGGACCTTGCCCGCCGCCTCGAACTCGACGCCCTTGTGGATGAGCAGCGTCGCGTCGCCGCCGTCGTCGACGATCTGGGTGGGCCCGAGGCCGTTGCCGAAGTCGAGCGCGCGGTCGGTGCACTCCCAGTACTCCTCGAGCGTCTCGCCCTTCCAGGCGAAGACCGGGATGCCCGCGGGCCTCGCGGCGGTGCCCGTCTTGCCCACCGCGAGCGCGGCGGCGGCGTGGTCCTGCGTCGAGAAGATGTTGCACGAGGCCCAGCGCACCGCGGCGCCGAGCTCGGCCAGCGTCTCGGCCAGCACCGCGGTCTGGATGGTCATGTGGAGCGAGCCGGTGATGCGCTGGCCCTTGAGCGGCTGCTTCCGCGCGAACTCCTTGCGGACCGCCATCAGGCCCGGCATCTCCTTCTCGGCGAGCTCGATCTCCTTGCGGCCCCACTCGGCGAGGTTGAGGTCGCGGACCTGGTGCTCGAGGTGGTCGGCGAGGCGGAGCTTCTTCTTGGATGGGGCGGCGGCGACGGCGCTGGTGCTCATGGCGTTCTCCTGCGGGTTGGCTTGAGAGGGAGTGCGGTTTGGGGGCCTGGCTGCGGTGCGGCGGAGTGCGAAGGGTTTGCGTACTCGCGGTGCTGCGCGGGGAGGGCCGGCGTCTGCGCGGTGGCGAGGAAGAGCGACGGTCCGCGCGCCGACGGCTCGGGCGCGATCGGCCGCAGGCGGCAGCTCCGGAAGCCCGCCTCCTCCAGCGCCGAGGTCAGCTCGGGCTGCGCGAAGCCCATCCGCACCTGCCCCAGCTTGCGGGCGAACTCCTCGTCGGCGTGCCGCGCGAGGTCCACCAGCACCAGCCGCCCGCCGGGGCGCAGCACGCGCGCGGCCTCGGCCAGCACGCGGCCCACCTCGGGCACCCAGGAGAGCACCAGCACCGCCAGCGCGGCGTCGCAGGAGCCGCGCTCGAGGGGGAGCTGCGACAGCTCCGCCTGGTGCAGCTCGACGTTGCCGGTCACCGGATCGGCCAGCGGCCCCAGACGCCTGCGGGCCGCGCGCAGCATGGCCGCCGACTGATCGACCGCCAGCACCCGCCGCACGTGGGGCGCCAGCGCCTGCGAGATGGCGCCCGCGCCGCAGCCGAGGTCGGCCACCGTCCAGTCGGCGGGCAGGAGGCCCAGCAAGGCCTCGCGCTCGAACCGGGCCCCGTACAGCTGCGCGCGCAGCTCGTCCCACCCGGCCGCCGCGCCCGCGAAGAACTTCTCCGCGCCCTGCCGCCGCTCCTCGAGGCGCACCTCGAGCCGCAGCCCGTCCTGCTCGACCACCGGCCAGGAGAGGCTGGCCTCGCGGGCCAGCTTCCAGAGCCGGCGCGCCTGCGGGTCGGCGCCGCTGTCGACCCGGTACAAGCTCGCCGTGCCCTGCTTGCGAACTTGGAGAAAGCCGTGGCCGAGCAGCGTCTTGAGGTGGGTCGAGACGGTGGACTGCGGGCTGCGCAGGACCCCGCAGAGCTCCTGGACCGACAGCTCCTCGCGCTCGAGGAGGTGGAGCAGCCGCAGGCGGGTCTCGTCGGCGAGCCCCTCCATCCAGCCGATCAGCGGCGCTGGTCGGACGCTCGCGCCCGGCGGGTGGTTTGGCGTGGCGGTGGTCTTCATCGGTTTATCGGGATGGACAGATAGACGATGCACGGCGCGGCGTCAAGCGAAGCAGCCCGGTGCCCGGCCGCGGAGGCCTCGGCGAAGGAGGACCCGCTGCGGCCCCGAGAGAGGCGCGCGCCTGCGTCGCTGCCTCTGGGCCGGGGGCCCGGGCGGCCCCTGCGGCAGACGGCCGCGTGCGCCCGTTCGCCACTCGCCAGCACGCTGCCTCGGGGTGATAAGGGGGGCGCCGGTTCGTCCCGTCCGACCTGGGAGGTTCGGACCAAGGATGCCGCCTGGGATGGTGTCGCCAAGACGTCGCCGGCCCGGCACGGTGTGCCGGGGATCTCGCGGCTAGAAGAGCGCCCATCCATTTCTTGAAGAGAGAGAGACCCGTCATGACCTCCATCCTTCCGCTCGTGCGCATCGTCTTCGTCAGCGTCCTCCTCGCGGTGGCCGGCCTGCTCACCGCTTTCACGCTCGGGGCCAACCACGCCCTGCCGCTGCTCTACGGCAAGGAGATCCAGGTGGTGGTCTCGCCGAGCCGCTAGCGGCGGATGGACCGGGCGGCCCCGCACGCTCGACGTGGCCCGGCCCGCGCCTGCCCTGCAGGTCTTGTTGGGCTTGCGCCCCGAGCCGTGGTGAAGTCGGGGAATGCACGACTCTGCGCTCGCCCAAGGGGCCTGGACCGGACACCGCTACGCGATCCTGCGGCCCTTCTTCTCGGTGCTCGGCCGCACCTACCGCGTCTACAACGAAGAGGGGATGCTGGTGGCGTTCGTCCGGCATCCCCTCCTGCGCATCCGGCCCGAGTACACCATCTTCGCCGACGAGGAGGAGTCGCAGCCGCTGCTGACCGTGCGCTCGCGCCGGCTGATCGCCTTCAACATGGAGCACGACGTCACCGACGCGCGCACGGGCCGACACCTCGCCTCTCTGCGCAACCGGGGCCTTTCGTCCGTGGTGCGCGACGGCTGGGACATCCTCGACGACGCCGACCGCATGGCCGGGCAGATGGTCGAGGAGGGGCACTACCTGCTGCGGCGGCTGATCAAGCTGATCCCCGGGCACCACTCGATCTCGCTCGGCGCCGGGGAGGTGGCGCACCTCGAGCAGCGGTTCCGCTGGTTCACCAAGGAGTTCGATCTCACCATCGCCGGCGATCACCAGATCGACCCGCGGTTCCTGGTGGCGGCGAGCATCCTCGCGATCCAGGCGGACGTGAGGAGGGAGAGCTGAGCGCCCGGGCGGGCGGCCCCGGGGGAGGGGTCCCGCCGCTCAGAGCAGCACGGTCTACTTGTTGCGCGCGGGCCGCTTCCTCTTGGCCAGGGTGGGCGAAGGCTGCGCCCTGGCCGACGATTTGGTAGACGATTTGGCGACCGGCTTCGCGGCCGCCTTGGGCGCGAACCCGGGCGCCTTGCCGGCGGCCTTGGCAGCCGCAGCGGTGGCGCGCGCCTCTTGCCGCGCCCGCTTCTCCTCCTCCTTCGCCTCCTTGACCGCGCTCTTGCGCAGCGCCGCGCCCATCGCCAGCTCGAACCACGGGCGCAGCTCGCGCGGGTCCTCCAGCGTCTCCGGCGGCGGCTGGTAGTAGGCCATCGGCATCAGCCCGCCCTTCATCGGGTAGGTGAACTGCTTGCACCCGGCCGCGGTGAACCTCGGCCGCGGCCCTGAGACAGGTTCTCTTCAGAACCTCACTGGCTCCATCCCCAGCTCCGTGGAGCCCGACTCGGTGTCCATCCGCGCGAACTCCATCCGCTCCACGTAGAGATCGACCCGCACGCGGGGCGGCCCGCTGGCGAGCGCCGGCTCGTCGGTCATCCGGTAGATGCCCACGTGGAACAGCTTGAGGATCCCCAGCGACGCGCCCAGCGTCTCCATGTAGGTGAGCGAGCCGTCGCGCTCCTTGTCGTCGTCGTTGTTGCCCGCGATGACGAAGTCCTCGAACCACTCGCGGAACGAGTCGGCCTTCTCGGCGTCGAGGTGGAGGTGCAGGTCGGGGAAGACCAGCGTCGAGGTCTTGCGCACGCCGGGCGCGGGCAGGTCGAGCTTCACGGTGACCGCGTCGATCTGCAACACTCCGGTGCAGTCGAGCCCGGCCAGCTCGAGGTGGAAGTTCTGCGCGCGCAGCTCGCGCTCGCTTGGCACGCTCGCGGCGGGCGGCCTGCCGATCACCCGGCGCACCGCCAGGGGCGCGATCACCAGCTGGAGGAACCGCTTCTCGCGCGAGCTGACGTCGAGCGCCGGCAGCGTCACCGAGCGCAGCCGCGGCTTGGCCAGCTCGAGCCCGCGGGTGGAGGTCCCTGTCGAGTCGAGCATCTCCAGCGCGACCCTCTCGCGTCCCGGCTGGCCGAACCAGGCGTCGCGGATCCAGGCGTGCAGGACGGGGTTCGCGTCGAGGCCGACGTGCGCCTCCAGGTCGGCGAAGCGGACCTCGCCGAGGTGCTTCTTCGAGTAGGGCAAGAGGCCGCCGGGCTCGTTGACCACCTCTGCGTAGGGGTCGCCGCCGGCGTAGCGCTCGACGTTGCAGACCTGCTCGCCGTCGACCTTGAGCCAGCACTTGTTCGACCGTCCGGGAGACGACTGGCGCGCGGGCATCGAGGGCATCCTCTGACGTTATCCCCACGCCGGGTCCCGGCTCCAGCGGGGCGTTGAGAATTCCCCGCATTCCAGGCGCGGCCCGGCCCGCGGCAGATCTGTTGGGGCTGCAAAGCCACAGGGCGGAGCCGCGTCGCCACGAGCTCCACGCCGCTGCCCCGCTTGCAGGCGCAACCGCCCGCGGGTTTCATGCGCGGATGCAAACCTTACCCGGTCCATCGAATCGGCGCGGAGCCCCCGCGCTCGCCTCTGTCGCGGTGCTCGCCCTCGCCGCCTGCAGCGCCGCCGCCGCCGGTGCTCCTCCCGCGCCCAGGACCGCCGCTGCCAAGGGGCCCGCGGCCACCTACCCCGAGCTGCTCACGCTCTTCGCCGATTGGCGCGCCGCCCAGCGCGCGCCGCTGGTGGGCGGGGTCCCCGACTACTCCCCGGCGGCGGTCGCCTCGCAGGGCGAGCAGCTCGCGCGCCTTCGCCAGCGGCTCCTGGCCTTCGAGATCAAGAAGTGGCCCGTCTCGCAGCAGGTCGAGTGGCACGTCCTGCGCGCCGAGCTGAACGGCCTCGAGTTCGACCACCGCGTGCTGCGGCCGTGGGCGGAGAACCCGGCGTTCTACCTGACCGTGTTCGACGAGAAGTCCGACCAGCCGGCGCGCGAGGGCCCGTTCGCGCAGGGGGCGCTGGAGCTCTGGAAGTTCAAGCTCCCGCTCGACCCGGCGGCGGCAAAAAGTATTACCGAGGGTCTCTCGACCATCCCGGCGCTGCTCGCGCAGGCGAAGACCAACCTCACCGGCGACCGGCACGACTGCTGGGTCTGGGGCGGAAAGATGCTCCGGGGGCAGGAGCAGCTCCTCCGGGCGCTGGAGAAGGACGCTGGCCCGCAGGGCGCCGCAGTGGTGGCCGCCTCGGTGAAGGCGCGCGAGGCGACCGCCGCGCTCGCCGGCTGGGTCGAGGAGCAGGGCAAGCTGAAGACCGCGCCCTCGGGGATCGGCGTCGACAACTACGACTGGTACGCGGCCAACGTGCAGCTGCTCCCCTGGGGGCACCGCGACCAGACCGTGCTCATGGAGCGCGAGCTCGCCCGCAGCAAGGCCGCGCTCGCCTTCGAAGAGCAGCGCAACAAGGCGCTGCCGGCGCTCTTGCCCGTGGCCTCCGCCGAGGAGTACGCGCGCCGCTTCCCGGCAGCGGTGAAGCGCTACCTGGAGCTGCTGCGGCAGCACGAGGTGATGACGGTGAAGCCGTACTTCGAGCCCGCGCTGCTGGCGGAGATCGGCAGCTACACGCCCAAGCGGCCGCTCGAGTTCTTCGCCGAGGTGGACTACCGCGCGCCGATGATCCTGCGCACGCATGGCTACCATTGGCTCGACCTGGCGATGATGGAGAAGGAGCCGCACCACAGCGCCATCCGCCGCGGCCCGCTGCTCTACAACCTCTTCGACACGCGCACCGAGGGCCTCGCCACCGCGATGGAAGAGCTGATGATGAACGCGGGCCTCTTCGAGGGCCGCGAGCGGGAGCTGATCTACCTCTTGGTCGCGCAGCGGGCGGCCCGCGCCCTGGGCGAGCTGCAGCTGCAGGCAAACCAGCTCGACCTCGACGGGGCGGCGAAGTTCGCCTCGGCGAACACGCCGCGGGGCTGGCTGCGGCTCGACGGGCGGACCGTCTGGTTCGAGCAGCAGCTCTACCTGGCCCAGCCCGGATATGGGACGAGCTACCTGACCGGGAAGCTGCTCTTCGACCAGCTGATCGCCGCGCGGCGCGACGCGGAGGGCGAGGGCTTCACGCTGAAGCGGCTCTTCGACGAGCTGAACGGCGCCGGGCTGATCCCGGCGCCGCTCGTCCTCTGGGAGCTGGGCGGCGTCTTGCCTGGGTTCGCGCGCTGAGCCGGAGCGGCCCGGCTGCGGGAGCTACCTGCCCTCCAGCGCGCCGGTCGCCCAGGTCGCTTGCACCGCCAGCGAATCGAGGCTGGTCGTATAGACGCCATTACCGACGAGATATGACGGCGCGCCCGGGTAGGGGTTGGTCCGGGAGACGGCGCTGGTGGTGATCGTCCGGGTGCTGGTCAGATAGTGCGCAGTTCCGACGGTCAATTCGACGGGCCCCGCGTGCAGCGACGCGCCGGCGGTCACGGCGAGGCGCGGGCCGTCGACGAAGTCCACCTGCAGGGTCGAGTCGGGGATGGCCGAGGTCTCGCCGAGCACGCCCGCGCGCAGGACCAGCGCGAGCCCGCCGTTCCACGCGCCCGGGAGCCGCGCCTCGCCGCCGACGCGGCCGCTGAAGGCGCCGTGGAAGTCCTTCTTCAGCACGATCGGCGCGACGGTGGTGACGGTCTGGTTCGCGCCCGTGCCGGTGACGAGCTTCACGCCCTGCGGCGTCACGGTGATGCCCTTGAGCACGCCCCAGCCCTCCCAGGTGACGTCGGCGGCGACCAGGCCCAGGCTGGTCTGGTACTGCAGGCCGAGGCGCGCCTCGCTCGGCAGGTCGAAGCCGAGGTGGGCCTGGTTTCCCTGCACGGTGAGGTTGAGCGCGGAGGCGAGCGCGGGCACCTCGATGTTCAGCGTCCCGTCGGCGGAGACGGGCGTGCGCAGGCGCCCCGAGAGACCAAGAGAGAGCCCCGGAAGCTGCGGCAGGTGCGCGATCAGGCCGGCGCCCAGCACCGGCGCGAGCGTCTGCACGGCATCGAAGGTCGCGATGGCGTCGAAGGCCGGCAAGTCGCCGCCCAGCTCGCCGATGCCGAAGATCGACTGGGTCTGCTTGATGTGGAAGTAGCGCAGGTCGAGCGAGAGGCCGGCGTCGAGCCACGGGGTGAGCCGGGTCGCCAGCGCGAAGGCAGGATAGAGGATCAGGTTCTCGCTGGAGATCAGCGAATAGCGCTGCGGCGCGGTGGCCGAGACGTCGGACGCGGAGCCGGCGAGGCGCGGGTCCGGATACCTGTGCGACCCGAGCGCCGACGGGCCGTGCAGGCCCACCGCGAAGACCCAGCCCGAGAGCGCAGGGTGGGCGAGGCCGAGATCGATCGCCGCGCCGGAGAGCGTGTTCGGGTACCACCCGGCGGAGTCGTCCACCGCGGCGCAGGGCCGCGCCGAGAGCCCGCAGCCGCCCGAGCGCGCGTACGAGACCGGCTGCTTCGACCCCGACGCGCCCAGCTGCAGGAAGAGCCGGCCCTGCTCCGGCAGGAGCGCGAGGCCCGCGGGGTTGTAGGCGAGCGCGGAGAGATCGCCCGGGCCCGCCACGCCGGTGGCGCCGCGGCCGAGCTGCCTCGGGCCGAGGTCGGGGAAGTAGAACCCGGCGGCGTTCGCCGCGGAGCCGAGGCAGAGCGTGGCGACGAGCGCGCAGGCGGAGGCGCGGGCGCCGCGCGGCGAGTGCAGGGAGGGCATCGCCTTGGCTTTGCACACTGGCGGCTGGCGCTCCATCGGAAAGACGGCGGCGCGCGCGCGGCGCCTCGGGACGCGGCTCGTCCGCT
>JAYWAO010000604.1:0-7830 GCA_043782365.1 Deltaproteobacteria bacterium | reverse complement strand
TCTTGGGAGCCGTCGGCCGCCTCCACCCTCCGGCCCCGCGGTCCTTCGTTGCAGGCCCGCCGCAAGTGAGCTATAGCCGCGCCGCCACATGAGGTCTTCCCTGGCTGGCGCGACGGCGTCCGGCGGCCCGTTCGCGGCGCCCGATCCTCCGCCCGCTCGCAGCGCGAGGCGGAGGAAAACGTGAGCGGGTTCTTCGGTTCGACGGTAGGCAAGAAGGTGGTGATGGCCGTGACCGGCCTCGTCCTCTTCGGCTTCGTCATCGGCCATATGGTGGGCAACCTGACGGTGTATCTCGGGCCCAAGGCGATGAACGAGTACGCCGAGTTCCTCCAGACCTTCCTGCACGGAGGGGGCATCTGGATCGCGAGGCTGGGCCTGCTCGCCGCCGCTGCCGGTCACATCTGGGCGATGTGGTCGCTCACCCTGACCAACAACGCCGCCCGGCCCGTGCCCTACCGGCAGGTCACCCACCGGGCCTCCACCTACGCCTCGCGCGCGATGCGCTGGAGCGGCGTCCTGCTGCTGGCCTTCATCGTCTTCCACCTGCTCCACCTGACGATCGGCGTGCCGGCCTTCCACCCCGACTTCCACCGCGGCGACGCCTTCCACAACCTCACCGTGGGCCTGAAGGTGGCCCCGGTCGCCTTCTTCTATCTGCTTGCGAACCTCGCGCTCGGGATGCACCTCTTCCACGGCGCCTCGAGCATGCTGCAGACGCTGGGCCTCAACCACGCCCGCTACAACGCGCTCCGCGACACCGTGAGCACTGGCCTCGCGATGGTGGTGGTGGCCGGCAACCTCTCGTTCCCCGTGAGCATCTTCGCGGGCCTGGTGGGTTAGAGCGATGGAACTCAAGTCGAACATCCCCGAAGGGCCGGTCGAGCAGAAGTGGGACAAGCACCGCTTCGAGATGAAGCTGGTGAACCCGGCCAACAAGCGCAAGTACCACGTCATCGTGGTGGGCTCGGGCCTCGCCGGCGCGGGCGCGTCGGCCGCCATGGCCGAGCTCGGCTACAACGTCTCCACGTTCTGCTACCAGGACAGCCCGCGCCGCGCCCACTCGATCGCCGCGCAGGGCGGCATCAACGCCGCGAAGAACTACCGGAACGACGGCGACTCGGTGCAGCGCCTCTTCTACGACACCGTCAAGGGCGGCGACTTCCGCGCCCGCGAGGCCAACGTCTATCGATTGGCCCAGGTATCGGTCGATATCATCGACCAATCGGCCGCGCTCGGCGTGCCGTTCGCCCGCGAGTACGGCGGCCTGCTCGACAACCGCTCGTTCGGCGGCGCGCAGGTGTCGCGGACGTTCTACGCGCGCGGGCAGACCGGACAGCAGCTGCTCCTCGGCGCCTACTCCGCGCTGGAGCGGCAGATCGGCCTGGGCAAGGTGAAGATGTACGCCCGGCACGAGATGCAGGAAGTGATCATCGTCGACGGGCGGGCGCGCGGCATCGTCACCCGCGACATGGTCACGGGCAAGGTCGAGTCGCACCTCGGCGACGCGGTGGTGCTCGCCACCGGCGGCTACGGCAACGTCTTCTATCTCGCGACGTATGCGAAGGGCTGCAACGCCACCGCCATCTGGCGCGCCTACAAGAAGGGCGCGGCGTTCGGTAATCCTTGCTACACGCAGATCCACCCGACCTGCATCCCGGTCACCGGCGATCACCAGAGCAAGCTGACCTTGATGTCCGAGTCGCTCCGCAACGACGGCCGGGTCTGGGTGCCGCTCAAGCAGGGCGACCAGCGCGCGCCGGGCGAGATCCCGGAGAGTGAGCGCGACTACTACCTCGAGCGGAAGTATCCCTCGTTCGGCAACCTCGCGCCCCGCGACATCGCCTCACGCGCCGCCAAGCAGGCGTGCGACGACGGGCGCGGCGTAGGCGAGACGGGCCGCGGCGTCTACCTCGACTTCGCCGACGCCATCAAGCGGCTCGGCGAGGCGGCCATCGCCGAGAAGTACGGAAACCTCTTCGAGATGTACCAGCGGATCACCGACGAGAACCCGTACCAGGTGCCGATGCGGATCTACCCGGCCATCCACTACACGATGGGTGGCCTCTGGGTGGACTACAACCTCATGAGCACCATCCCCGGTCTGCACGTGGCCGGCGAGGCGAACTTCTCCGACCACGGGGCCAACCGGCTCGGTGCGAGCGCGCTGATGCAGGGGCTCGCCGACGGATACTTCATCCTTCCGTATACGATCGGTAACTACCTCGCGCAGATGAAGCCGGGCGGGATCACCACCGAGCACGCCGAGGTGAAGGCGGCCGAGGCGCGCGTCAACGCGCGCAACCAGAAGTTCCTCTCCATCAAGGGCAAGCGCTCGCCCACCAGCTTCCACCGCGAGCTCGGCAAGCTGATGTGGGAGTACTGCGGCATGGCCCGCAACGAGGCGGGGCTGAAGACGGCGCTGCAGAAGATCCCCGCCCTGCGCGCGGAGTTCTGGGAGAACCTCTCGGTGCTGGGCGACGACCAGAGCGTCAACCAGTCGCTGGAGACGGCCGGCCGGGTCGCCGACTTCCTCGAGCTCGGCGAGCTGATGTGCCTCGACGCGCTCGAGCGCCGCGAGTCGGCGGGGGGCCACTTCCGCGAGGAGCACCAGACCGCGGACGGCGAGGCGCTGCGCGACGACAAGCACTTCTGCCACGTCGCCGCCTGGGAGTACCAAGGCGACGGCAAGAAGCCCAATCGACTGGTGGAGCCGCTGGAGTTCGACAACGTGCACCTGGCGACGCGGAGCTACAAGTAATGAACCTGACCCTTCACGTGTGGCGGCAGAAGAGCGCAAAGGCTGCGGGCGCGTTCGTGACCTATCCGGCCGCGGATATCTCGCCGGACATGTCGTTCCTGGAGATGCTCGACGTGGTCAACGAGGGCCTGATCGCCAAGGGCGAGGAGCCGATCGTCTTCGACCACGACTGTCGCGAAGGCATCTGCGGCTCGTGCGGCTTCGTCATCAACGGCTCTCCGCACGGGCCCAAGCAGCGCACGACCACCTGCCAGCTGCACATGCGCAGCTTCCAGGACGGCGACGACCTGACGCTCGAGCCGTTCCGCGCGGCGGCCTTCCCGGTGGTGCGGGATCTGATGGTCGACCGCCACGCGTTCGACGACATCATCGCCTCGGGCGGCTTCATCTCGGCGCCGATCGGCTCGGCCCCGGACGCGAACTCGATCCCGGTGCGCAAGGAGAACGCGGATCTGGCGATGGACGCGGCGGCCTGCATCGGCTGCGGCGCCTGCGTCGCCTCGTGCCCGAACGGCTCGGCGATGCTCTTCACCTCGGCCAAGGTCTCGCAGCTCGCGCTCTTGCCACAGGGCCAGCCCGAGCGGAACGAGCGCGTGCTGAAGATGGTCGCCACCATGGACCAGGCGGGCTTCGGCTCGTGCACCAACCACGCGGAGTGCGAGGCGTCGTGCCCCAAGGGGATCGACCTCTCCAACATCGCGCGGCTCAACCGCGACTTCATCCTGGCCAGCCTGCAGGACGGCCGCCGCGACCCGAGCCTGGGCGCGGGGGGCAACGGCTAGCCGCTCCGTCGCGAATCGGTAGGAATCGATAACCGTCGATCACGCAGCCCAAGAGGAGCCACGATGCCCGCACCGGTGCTGACGCTGATCACCTACACCGCCCGGCCGGGCTCCGAGGAGCAGGTCGAGGGGCTCCTGCGCACCCACGTGGCCCGCCTGCGCGAGCTGGGCCTCGTCGCCGCCAAGCCCGCCTGGGTGGCCGGGGTCGAGGGGCAGCACGGGACCTTCCTCGAGTCGTTCTGGTGGTCGGCCTCCGGCAGCCGGCAGATCGCCGAGGACAACTCGGAGGTCCAGGAGATCTGGATGCGCGTCGAGGACCTCTGCGTACCGGGCGGCGTGAAGCACCAGAACCTGCGACTCTTGGTGTGAGCCCGGTCGGCAAGGGCGGAGCCCGCTCCACCGGCCTCCGCTTGCCACGGGGAGCGAGCCCGGGACGCGTCGGCGCCGCAGCGCGGCCCAGTCCCCGGATTGCCCCTCCAGCGCCCGGGAAGGCCGCTGCGCGGATCGCCGCCAGCTACCTCCAGCGCATCCTCACCGCCCGCGTCTACGACGTGGCGCTGGAGACGCCGCTCACGGTCGCGAGGAGCCTCTCGCGCCGCCTGGGCAACCAGGTGCTGCTCAAGCGGGAGGACCAGCAGCCCGTCTTCAGCTTCAAGCTGCGCGGCGCCTACAACAAGATGGCGCACCTCGACCCGGCGCTGCTCGCGCGCGGCGTGATCTGCGCCTCGGCCGGGAACCACGCGCAGGGCGTCGCGCTCGCCGCCAAGAAGCTGGGCTGCTCGGCGGTCATCGTCATGCCCGTCACCACGCCCAAGCTGAAGGTGGACGCGGTCTCGGCGCTCGGCGGCGAGATAGTCCTGCACGGCGACAGCTACTCCGATGCGTACGCGCACTCGCTCGAGCTGCAGGCGGAGCGCGGGCTGGCGTTCATCCACCCGTTCGACGACCCCGAGGTGATCGCCGGCCAGGGCACGGTGGCGATGGAGCTGCTCCGCCAGCACCAGGGACCGCTCGACGCCGTCTTCGTGGCGGTGGGGGGCGGCGGCCTCGTCTCCGGGGTGGCCGCGTACGTCAAGGCGGTGCGGCCCGAGGTGCGGGTCGTCGGCGTGCAGACGGTGGACTCCGACGCGATGATCCGCTCGGTGCGCGCGGGCAAGCGGGTGCAGCTCTCGGACGTGGGCATCTTCTCCGACGGCACCGCCGTCAAGCTGGTCGGGGTGGAGACCTTCCGGGTGGCGCGGGCGCTGGTGGACGACTGGATCACCGTCGACACCGACGCGGTCTGCGCGGCCATCAAGGACGTCTTCCAGGACACGCGCACCGTGCTCGAGCCCGCCGGCGCCCTCGGCGTGGCGGCGCTGAAGGCTTACGCGGCGACGCACAAGCTCAAGGGCCGGACCCTGGCGGCGATCACCTGCGGCGCCAACTTCAACTTCGACCGCCTGCGCTTCGTGGCCGAGCGGGCCGACTACGGCGAGAAGCGCGAGGCGCTCTTCGCCGTCACCATCCCCGAGGAGCGGGGCGCCTTCCGCCGGCTCTGCGCGATGATCGGCAGGCGGGCGGTCACCGAATTCAATTACCGGATCTCGGACACCCGCGACGCCCATGTCTTCGTGGGCCTCGCCATGTCTGGGGGGCCCGACGAGGCCGCAAAGGTCACCAGCGGCTTCACCAAGCACGGCTTCCAGACCATCGACCTCACCGATGACGAGCTCGCCAAGGAGCACGTGCGCCACATGGTCGGCGGCCGGTCAGGCCTCGCGGCAGACGAGCGGCTGCTGCGCTTCGTCTTCCCCGAGCGCCCGGGCGCGCTGGCGCGGTTCCTCGACGCGCTCGACCCCGCGTGGAACATCAGCCTCTTTCACTATCGAAACCAGGGCGCCGACTACGGCCGCGTGCTGGTGGGGCTGCAGGTGCCGGCGCGCGACGACCGCAAGCTGAAGGCGTTCCTCGCGGCGCTGGCGTATCCGTGTGTCGAGGAGACGGCCAATCCGGTGTATCGGCTGTTCTTATGATTCTTTGCGACCGCGAAGCGGCGCTCTAGGGCGTGGCAGGCGCGGGCGCGAGGGGTCCTGCCTGCGCGAACGGGTCCAACTCCGGCGGGTACACCACCTCCACCAGCGTCAGCCCAGCGGGCGGCGCGGTGGCCCCCATCCACGGCCGCGTACGCTGCGCCAGCTTCGCCAGGGTCTCAGGCTCTGCCAGCCCCAGCGCCACCGCGGCGAGGTGCCCCGCTACGTTGCGCACCTGGTGTTTTCGGAAGGCGTGCGCGCGAAGCTCCAGCTCGCAGGCGCCGCCGACACCGTGCTGCGACTGCTCGAGCGTCCAGCCGGTCAGCGGCGGGGCAGGGCGGCGGTCCTTCGAGGGCGAGGCGAGCCCAGGTAGCGCCGGCAGGCTCGCCAGTCCCTCGAGCGCGGCGGCGGCGCGCAGCCAATCCGGACGCGCGCCCGCGCCCAGGTGGAACCGGTCGGCGCCCTGCGGCTGGTCGCCCCAGGAGTACCGATAGACGTACCGCTTCCCCGTGCTGCTCGAGCGCGCGTGGAACGACGGGTGCGCCAGCGCCACCGCCAGCACGCGGATCCCCTGCGGCAGCCGTTCGCGCAGCGCGGAGGCGAAGGCGGCGAGCCCTGCCGGGGGCTCTCCGCCCAGGGCCTGCCGGACGAAGTGGCACACCTGCCCGGCCGCGTGGACCCCTGCGTCGGTGCGCGCCGCGCCGTGGACCTCGATCTTCGTCCCCAGCACCTCGCAGAGCGCCTGCTCGACGGCCGCCTGCACCGTGGGCAGACCAGGCTGCTTCTGCCACCCCTTGAAGAGCGGACCGTCATAGGCCAACTTCAGGGCGGTTGGCCGGCGCCCTCCCCAGGCCGGAGCGGGCCCGCGGCCAGGCGGAGGGTCGGTCGGCGGTGCTGGCGGAGGGATTTCGGACACGTCCGGCGCCTTCTTTCTTGCCCGGCGTGGCCGCCGGCCTCACTCTTCGCTCATCTGGGTCTCTAGCAGAAGCGCGATTCCGCCGATGTTCCGGTTGCCCGTGCAGGTCGCCGGAAGGTACACTCGCAGGTCGGAGGTTAGATGAGCCGGAAGGACAGCCATCACCACGGCAACTTGTCGTGTTCGTTTTGCGGGAAGGGCCAGCGTGAGGTCCGCAAGCTCATCGCGGGCCCGACGGTCTACATCTGCGACGAGTGCATCAAGCTCTGCAACGACATCATCGCCGAGGAGAGCGAGCGCGAGGAGTCACGCCCGGCGGTCGCGCTGCCCGTCCCGGGTGAGATCAAGACCTTCCTCGACGACTACGTGATCGGCCAGGACCGCGCCAAGCGCATCCTCGCGGTCGCCGTCTACAACCACTACAAGCGGATCTACTCGAAGAAGCCGGCCAAGCAGCGCCCGGGCATGTCGGCCGCGCGCGGGCAGGGCGACGGCGACGTCGAGCTGCAGAAGTCGAACATCCTCCTGATCGGGCCCACGGGCTCGGGCAAGACCCTGCTGGCGCAGTCGCTGGCGAAGTTCCTCAACGTGCCGTTCACCATCGCCGACGCCACCTCGCTGACCGAGGCCGGCTACGTGGGCGAGGACGTCGAGAACATCATCCAGAACCTGCTCCACGCCGCCGACTACGATGTCGAGAAGGCCCAGCGCGGCATCGTCTACATCGACGAGATCGACAAGATCGCCCGCAAGGGAGACACGCCGAGCCCCACGCGCGACGTCGGCGGCGAGGGCGTGCAGCAGGCGCTCCTGAAGATCATCGAGGGCACCCGCGCCAACGTCACCCCGCGCGGCGGCAAGAAGTACAATCAGCAAGAGTATATCCAGGTCGATACCACCAATATCCTCTTCATCTGCGGAGGCGCGTTCGGCGGGATCGAGCAGATCGTCAAGCGCCGGACGGCTGAAAAGGGCCTGGGCTTCGGCGCGCAGGTCACCTCCCGCGACGACCGCGGCATGGGCGAGCTGCTCGCGCAGATCGAGCCGGGCGACCTGATCAAGTTCGGCATGATCCCCGAGTTCACGGGCCGCCTGCCGATGCTGGCCACCCTCGACGACCTCAACGAGGAAGACCTGGTGGTCATCCTCACCCAGCCGAAGAACGCGCTGGTGAAGCAGTACCAGAAGCTCTTCGAGATGGAGCGCGTCAAGCTGACGTTCACCAAGGAGGCGCTGCGCGCCATCGCTCACGAGGCGATGCGGCGCAAGTCGGGCGCCCGCGGCCTGCGCGCCATCATGGAGAACGCGATGCTCGACATCCAGTACGACGTCCCCTACCGCGACGGCATCAAGGAGTGCCGG
>JAYWAO010000603.1:0-2832 GCA_043782365.1 Deltaproteobacteria bacterium | reverse complement strand
GAAGAAGACCGGGCGTCTCTGAGGAGGAGCCGACGCAGCGATGCGACAGGCATCGTTCGAGGCAGGTCGAGACAGGGTCTCGAGCCGCCGGTCTGGCGACGGGAGTCAAACCGTTCGGCGGTCTAGGCCGGCCGCACGTCCTTGAGCTTCAACTGCACCTTCTCCACCCCGCTCCAGGTATCGACCCCGAGCTGGAACGCGGCCCCCAAGTGCGCCCCCGGAGCGAGGTCGCGGCTGCCGAACCCGAAGCCGATCGCGTCGACCGCCTGTCGCGCGTCATCCCCGTGGCTCTCGGCCGAGAGCCGCAGCTTGAGGTGCCCCGGGCCCGCGCCCTTCTTGTCGCTGATCAGCTTCGCGTCGGTGACCGCGAGCCCCTCACACGAGAAGACGGGCTCCGGATTGCCCGCGCCAAACGGCGCCAGCTTCTGCAGCTGCTTCGCCAGCGCGAGGTCGAGCTCTTCGGGGGCGAGCCGCGCGTCGATGCGCACCTTGGGAGTGAGCTGCTCGGGCGTCAGCCGCGCGCGCGCCTGCTCCTCGAGCGCGGCCGCGAAGGCCGGGATCTCGCTGGTGGCGAGCGTCATCCCCGCGGCGTGCTTGTGGCCGCCGAACTTCTGCAGATGGCCGCTGCAGGCCGCCAAAGAGTCATACAGATGGAAGCCCTCGACGCTCCTCGCGGAGCCCTTGCTGGTCCCGCCGTCCTCGGCCAGCACCACCGCGGGCCGGTGGAACCGCTCGACCAGCCGGCTCGCGACGATGCCGACCACGCCCACGTGCCACCCGGCCGCGCTGACCACCAGCGAGCGCCGCTGCTCGGGCGAGCCCAGCTCCTCGGCGCGGGCGATCGCCTCGACGGAGATCTTCTGCTGCAGCTCCTGCCGCTCCTGGTTGGCCCGGTCGAGCTGCTCGGCCAGCCGGCGCGCCTCCTGCGGATCGGTGGTGAGGAGCAGCCGCACGCCCACCGAGGCGTCGTCGAGCCGGCCCGCCGCGTTGATGCGCGGCCCCAGCTTGAAGCCCACGTCGCCCGTGGTCACCGGGCCCGAGAGCCCCGCCACCGACTTGAGCGCCAGCACGCCGACGCGGGCCCCGAGCGCGAGCTCGCGCAGGCCGAAGTGCACCAGCACGCGGTTCGGACCGGTGAGCGGGACCACGTCGGCGACCGTGCCGAGCGCCACCAGATCGAGCGCCTCGCGCAGGTTGGGCTCGGGCGACTTCTGGAACCAGCCGGCCTCGCGCAGCCGCTTTCGCAGCGCGAGCAGGAGGTGGAACGCCACGCCCACCGCGGCCAGCTCGCGCCCAGGAAACGTGCAGCCCGGCTGGTGCGGATTCAAGATGGCCACCGCGCGCGGCAGGCCCTCGGAGGTCTGGGCGGCCGTGTGGTGATCGATGACGACGACATCAAGCCCGACGCGGGCGGCGGCGTCGATCTCGGAGACGGCGGTGACCCCGCAGTCGGCCGAGACGAGCAGGCGCGCGCCCTTGGCGGCCAGCTTCTCGAGCGCGGCGGTGTTGAGGCCGTAGCCCTCCACCAAGCGGTGCGGGACGTAGAAGTCGATCTTCGCGGGCCCCGTCGGACCGGGCGCGCAGGCGGCGAACTTGCGCAGGATCGAGACGAGCAGCGCGGTGCTGGTGACGCCGTCCACGTCGTAGTCGCCGTAGACGCAGACCGCCTCGCGCGACTCGAGCGCCCGCTGCATCCGCGAGACCGCCGCCTCGATGCCCTTGAGGCCGAAGGGGTCTGGCAGCGAGGCGAGCGTGGGCTCGAGGAACCGCTGCGCCGACTCGACGTCGCGCAGGCCGCGGGCCCAGAGCGCGCGCCCCACCGCCGGACGCAGCCCGAGCCTTGCAGCGAGCCGATCGGCCTCGCCCTGCGCCTGCGTCCCCGTGGCCTCACCTTCGATCCACCGCATGGAGCCGTGTGTAGCACGGGGGTCCGACATCGGTGCGTGCGGCGGGCGCGCTGCGAGGCCGGGAGCGCCCGGGCGCGAGCTGATGACGCCGGAGAGTGGTACGGTAGGTAGCGCGCAAATTGGTTGATAGGGTTGCCCCAAGGAGCCGCCCGCCTCGACCCATTTGCCCAAGCGCAGCCGCTTCGCCCCCCACATTCCATGGAGCCACTCCGATGACCCCGTCGCGCCTCGTCCTCGTCCTCGCCCTCTGCGCCGCCGCCCTCTCCACCGCCTGCGGGGGGTCTTCCTACTCCTGCCAGGACCTCTGCGCCGCCTCCAACGCCTGCCCGGGCACCACCGTCAAGGACGACTGCCCGAGCAACTGCAGCCGCCTCGCGGCCCTCAACGCCTCGGCGAGCTGCGGCACGAAGTTCGACGCGTTCCTCAGCTGCGCGGACAGCAACAAGGCGGCGCTCTGCACCGACGTCAGCACCTCTGCGTGCAGCGCGCAGATCAGCGCCTACAGCAGCTGCGTGGGCACCTACTGCAACGCGCACCCGAGCGACGTCAACTGCAAGTAGCGCCCCGGGCGGTCCGGCGGGGGGGGGTGCCGCCCTCCGTCGCCTGCGCCATCGCCGCACTACGGCTGGTGATCGCGCACCAGCCGCAGCTGCCGGTCGCAGGTCTTGTCCTTCAAGCCGATGTGCCCGTACGGGATCGAGGCATAGACGAATCCCGCCGTCTGCCCGGGCAGGCTCGAGGTGTAGCTGCCGTACACGAGGTCGCCGTAGCCCACCACTTCGTCCACCGTCGAGAGCAGGCTGTAGCGGTAGGCGCCCTCGGTCCCCGGGTGGGCGAGCAGGTCGTTCAAGAAGGTGGACCGGCCGACCACCGCGCCCCAGAACAGATATCCCGGGTATAAGCCGCTGCCATTGCCGCAGGTGGG
>JAYWAO010000602.1:0-21025 GCA_043782365.1 Deltaproteobacteria bacterium | reverse complement strand
TCTTGGGCTCGGTCTTGCGGAGGCCGGCGACCAGGGGGGCGAGGCTGGGGGCGGGTTCGGCGGCGGGAGGGGGGGTGGAGGGAGCGTCCTCGGCGCGGGCGGCTTGCGCGAGGGAGCAGAGCGCGACCAGGGCTGCAGCGAGGGCGACTCGGGTCAGGCGGGAGGGCGCGCGCGACGGAGTGGACATTGGGAGACTCTACCAGTGGGTGGGCGGTGCGTGCAGCCCGACTGCAGCAGCCCGACTGCGGGCGAAGGATCGGCCGGACCAGCCGTGGCGCGCCACCTGCTGGGCTTACCAGAGCCGCGCGTCCCGTCTCGGAGACGCTTCAAGAGGATGGGGGTCTGAGCCCAAGGGATCTGTGCAACGACCCGTTGCACAATTGCGCGGTCGGCAGGCGGAGGCGAAGGCGCGCATGTCTTTGAGGCTTCGTGGCGACTAGCCCTCGCCTGGGCGTCAGCTTGGCGGCGACGTTCGCGCTCATGAGCGTTTCGACGACGAGGGCCTGCTCGAATTGGTGGTAGCGCTTCGGCAAGGCGGACTTTGCTGACTACCTGATCGCCCGCAAGTCCCAGACCGTGGGAGCCAGGCTGCTGACCTTCGACAAGCGCCTCGCGCGGGAGAGCGGCGTTTCCCTGCTCTGATCTTTCCCTTGCGGTTGCCCGCCGCGCGCATTCCTCTCCGTGCTTGCCACTGCTCGCGCGTTCAGGTATCCATCCCGAATGCCAACCCCCTCCCACCTCCCCTTCGACGCCGTCCACGCCGCCTCCGCCTTCGAGCGCGTGAAGCCCCGCCTCGACTCCGTCCCCGAGCACGACCTCGGCCCCATTCGCGCCGACATCCGCCCCCTCGTGTCCACTGCGCTCGCCGCCCACGAAGGCGCCCTCTCCCTCGCCGAACGCCTCGCCCGCCTCCCCTCCCAGGAGTTCGACCCCGCCTCCCCTGCCCGCGTCGCCGACGCCGCCTGGGCCCTCTGGCACGCGCGCATCCGCCTCGACCACGCCTCCTTGCCCAAGGAGACCGATCTCCCCGCGCCGCTCGAGGCCACCTGCACCGCGCTGCGCGACCGGATGGCGCGCGTCTGCCGCTACTACCTCGAGGACGACGAGACCGCGGGCCCGGTGCTGGCCGCGCTCGGGCGCAAGAAGGTGCCGGCGGAGCTCGCTGCCGATCTGCGCCGGCTCGCGGCGCTCTACCGCGAGCGGCACGAGGTCCTCGCGGCTGACACCAGGCACTGGAAGGCCGCCGACGCCGAGCACGCCGAGGCCTTCGCGGCCGAGATCTCGGACGTGCTCTCCGAGGTGGACGACGACGGCATCCGCACCTGGACCCTGCTGGTGGCCCGCGCGCAGGCGCTCTTGGTGGCCGAGCACGAGGAGCTGCGCGCGACGCTCCTCTGGCTCTTGCGCAAGGAGGCGGGCGCCGCCGAGCGGTTCCCGCAGCTGCTGGCGGTGCCTGCCCCGCGCGGGCGTCCGCGCAAGTCGCAGGGCGTGCCCAGCGAGCCGCCGCCCGTGCGGGCGTGAGGGCCGCGAGACTTGTCGAGCGTCACCAGGACGCGTCCCTCTTGCAAGGCCCTGGCGAGGATCTCTTCGTCGCCTGGATCGGCGTTCGCGGCTTTCGCTACCTCGGCGACTCCGGCCGCGTCTTCCACCGCCGGTGCAGCCAGAGCCACTGCTCTGGCGCGCCGCGCACGGCCTCCTCCACGGCGCGCGTCACCTGCTGGGTGAGGTCCTGCGTGGCCGCGCTCCCGTGCAGACCGGGCGCGGGCGCGAACGGCCCCACCATCTTCACCACGATCCGCCCGTCGGCCTGCCGCGTCGGGAAGCCCGCCAGCAGGACAGCCCCGGCGCGCTGCGCGTAGACGGCCGCGGCGGGCGTGGTGCAGGCGGGCACCCCGAAGAAGTCGACGAAGATGCCCCGCTTCCTGCGCATGTTCTGGTCCACCAGCACGCCGAGCACGCCGGGCCGCCGCAGCACCGCCACCGCCTGCGCGCTGACGCCCTTCTCGCCCAGCTCGACGAGGCCGCCCTGCTTGCGGGTCTTGAGCAGCCAGCCGTTCCACGGCCCCTCGAGCTTCTTGGTGATGGCCGAGAGCTGCACGCCGCGCACCGCCCCGGCGCGCCCGAGCACCTCCCAGTTGCCGAAGTGGGCGAGCGCGCAGACCACGCCGCGGCCTTCCCCCAGCGCGCCGGTGACCTTCTCGAAGCCGTCGAACGACACCCAGGCCCCGAACTCGGCGTCGCCGAGCGTGCGCGAGAGCGCCACCTCGGCGAGCGTGCGGCCGAGGCTTTCGTAGCAGGCGCGGGCGATGCGGCGGCGCTCCTGTTCGGGCAGCCCCGGGAAGGCGCGGGCGAGGTTCTCCAGCACCTCGGGGAGCCGGATCCGCAAAGTGTATGCGACCGCCCCGAGGAGCGCGCCGAGGCCGAAGAGCAGCCGTGCGCGCCACGAGCCGAGGGCGCGAGCGAGCAGCGCGCCCGCACCTTGGCCGGGCTGGCCCTGGGTGGTCATGGTGGGGTGCCCGGAGCGCCGACGGGTGCGTCGCGCTCTTCAGCGAGGACGCGGTCGAGCGCTGCCGCGAGGAGGTCGCTGCCCGAGCGGATCTGCGCCTCGCCCCGCAGCACCAGCGCGCCGAGCGCCAGCGCGTCCGGGCCGAGGCGGGCGGCGTCCTTCTCGGTGGTGACGAGGCGCGCGCCCTCGCGCGAGGCCAGCGCCCGGGCCGAGGCGAGCTCTGCGGCGCTGAACCAGTGGTGGTCGCCGTGGTCGAGGGTGGCGCGCACCTCGGCCCCCAGCGCGCGGACCTGCGCGTGGAACCGCTCGGGCCGCGCGATCCCCGAGAGCAGGACCACGCGGGCGCCGCGCAGCTGCAGCGCCTCCGGGCCCGCGGTCACGAAGGACGAGCGCACCGGGCCGGCGAGGCCTGCCTGGGCAGCGACCGCGATCAGCCGGGCCGTCTGCGCCGAGGGAGGGCCATCCGCGCCCGTCAGCCAGAGGAGACCGCGCGCGCCCAGCCGCGCCAGCGCCTCCGGGCCTTCGCGCAGCGGGCCGCGCGGGAGGCGGCGTCGGTTGCCGAGCGGGTTCGTCGCGTCGGCGACCACCACGTCGAGGTCGCGCCACAGCGCGTGGTGTTGCAGGCCGTCGTCGAGGACCAGCACGTCGGCCCCGGCCTCACAGGCGGCGAGGGCGAGGAGGCGGCGCGAGGGTCCGGCGAGCACCAGGAGCCAGGGCGCGCGAGCAGCGCAGAGCAGCGGCTCGTCGCCGGCAGCGGCGGCATCCACCAACGGGCCTCCCCCGCGGCAGACCCAGGTGACCGCCTCACGCGTCCTCGCGCCGTACCCGCGCGAGAGCAGCGCCGGCCTGCGCCCACGGCGGCGGAGCTCCTCGCACAGGAGGAGCGCGACCGGCGTCTTCCCGGCGCCGCCCACCGCGAGGTTGCCCACCGAGATGACCGGAGCCTGCGCGCGCCAGGGCTTGCGGAGCGCAGCGTGGGCCGCGTTACCGATTCGATAACCGAGCGACAGGCCGGTGAGCGGCCAGAGCCACGCCTCGGCGAGGGCCGGCTCCTCCTCGCGCCACCAGAGCTTCTCCAGCGCGGCGATCACTGCGCGCCGCCCCGCGCGGGTGCCGGCAGCAGCGAGGCGATCAGGCTGGCGTCGCGCAGGCTCGCGCCCCGCACGGCCGCGGTGGCAGCGCGGGCCATCTCGCCGAGCTTCTCCAGCTCGCCGGGGCGGGCGAGCAGATCGCGCAGGAGCCGCTCCAGCGCCGCCGGGCTCTTGACTTGCAGGCCCCCGCGGCCGAGCAGCACCTGCACCGAATCGACGAAGTTCTCCATCCGCGGTCCGAAGAGCACGGGCTTGCCGCAGGCCGCGGGCTCGAGCACGTTCTGCCCGCCGCGCCGCACGAACGAGCCGCCGACGAAGACCACGGTGGCGAGCGTGTAGACCCGCACCAGCTCGCCGATGGTGTCGAGGACGATCACCGCTTCGGCCCCGCCCGGCGCGGAGCGCAGCCGCACCGAGAGCCCGCGGGCGCGCGCCAGCTCCACCAGCTTGGGCGCGCGCTCCACGTACCGCGGCGCGAGCACCAGCCGCAGGCCGGGGAACTCGGACCTGAGGCGCTGGAAGATCTCCAGGAGCGGCCCCTCTTCCCCTTCGTGCGTGGAGCCGCAGACCCAGAGCCGCTCGCCTGCGCAGCCGAGCGCCTCGCGCAGCAGCGGATCGGGCCCGGGCTCGCGCGGGACGCTGACCGCCAGCGCGTCGAACTTGGTGTTGCCCGTCACCTTGACGCTGGCGCGGGTCGCGCCGAGGAGCAGCGCGCGCTCGGCCTCGACGTCGGACCGCATCAGGAGCAGCTCGAAGCGCCTCAGCAGATTTCCCACCAGCCAGAAGAGCAGCCGGTAGCGGCCCAGGTTGCGGGGCCCGATCCGGCCGTTGGTGAGCACCAACCTCGCGCCCGAGGCGGCGGCCGCGCGGATCAGCTGCGGCCAGAGCTCGGTGTACTCGAGCACGAGCACGTCGGGCCGGAGCGCGCGCATCGCCTTTCTGCAGGCGCCCGGCACGTCCCACGGCACGAAGGTGGCCGCGTCGGCGAGCCCCTGCGGCACCAGGCGCTGCGCCGCCATCGCCGCGCCAGAGTCGGTCATCGCGGTGACCAGGATCCTGGCGTCGGGCCGCAGCGCGCGCAGCTCGCGGATGATCGGGACGAGGCCGAGCACGTCGCCCGCCGAGGCGCCGTGCAGCCAGACGCGCGGCCCGGGCCCGGGCGCGAGGCCTCTTGGATAGCCGCCGAGGCGCGTGCGCAGGCCGATCCGCACGCGCGGGTGGAAGAGCCAGAGCGGCGCGGCGAGCCCGAACGCGAGCCACGAGAGCAGCGAAGAGAGCGCCCCGCGCAGCCTCGCGCCGAGGGGCTCCGCGGGGGGAGACGCGCGCCCGCGCTGGGCTCCTGGCGAAGGCGTGGCCATGGTGGACTCTACCAAGTGTAACCAAGCGCGAGCCCCGGCTCGACGATCAGCTGCCGCGCGGCGGTGGGTCCGGGCCGGGTCGCCAATTCGATGGCGCAGCCCGGGGCGATCTCCACCGGGCCCAGCTGCAGCGCGATCGAGCCGCCGATGCCCGCGGTCACCACCGGCGTCCACTGCAGGCGGGTGGTGGTCGAGGTGCCGGCCGCGGTGGTGACGTCGTGCCAGCCCCGGATCCAATAGGCGCGCAGGAACGGCGCCACCGTCAGGGCGACCACCGGCGAGAGCCGGTCGCTGAGCACCAGCGGCAGCTCGCCGCCGAGCGCGCGCCAGGTCCAGCGGTCCACCTGCTCGCTGGTCCCCGAGGTCTGCACCAGCTCCTGCGCGACCCGCAGCCCCACCAGCCGCGGCGCGAGCTCCGCCGCCCAGCCCGTGCCGCCCGCGCGGGAGAAGAGCCGCAGCCTCGCGCCGAGCGCGCCGCCCACGGGCTCGGGCGTGAAGGGATCGATCGGGTTGGTCAGCTTGAGCTGCGCCTCCAGCTGCAGCCAGTCGAGCGGGGCCCACTGCACCGACACGTCGCTGGCGACCCAGGTGGAGACCTCCCACTTCGAGGCGCCGGTGGGCACCTTGGTGGGGTCGAGCTCGACGTCCGAAGGCGAGGCCAGCACGCGGCCCACCTCCAGCGAGGTGGAGGCGCGAAAGGCGCCCTGCTTGAGATCGCCCGCGGGCAGGAAGGTGTTCGCCGAGACCACCGGCAGCGCGCAGCCGAGCAAGTGTGTGACACCAACCAGGGCCAGGGCGAGCGCGCGCAGCCCGCGGCTCATCCGAAGATCCGCGGGAAGGCGTCGGCGATGCCGTCGAAGATGAACTGCACCGCCAGCGCGCCGATGATCAGACCGATGACGCGGTTGAGCACGGTCAGCCCGGTGACGCCGAGCAGCTTGGAGATGCGGGCGGCCGCGCGCAGCATCAGGTAGGCGGCGGCGCAGGTGACCGCGATCGAGAGGATCACCGGGACGGCGTAGAGGACGCGGCCGGCCTTGGACATCAGCGTGGTGACGGTGGCGATCGCGCCCGGCCCCGCCAGCAGCGGGATGGCGAGCGGGAAGATGGCGACGTCCTCCTTCTCCTCGCCCTCGGCCTGCTCCTCCGAGGTGACGCGGGTGCGCTGCTCCTTGGCGGCGAGCATCTCGGTCGAGGTGAGCATCAGGAGGATGCCGCCGGCCACCTTGAAGGCGCCGATGGTGATGCCGAAGACGCGGAACACCAGCGTGCCGGCGACCGCGAAGCTGGTGAGGATGACGAAGGCGGTCACCGAGGCGCGCAGGGCCATGGCGCGCTTCTTCTCGTCGCTGTCGCCGCGGGTCATGCCGAGGAAGACGGGCACCACCGCGATCGGGTCGACGACGAAGAAGATCGCCGAGAGCGAGAGCAGGCTGAACTTGATCAGCTCGATGAGTTGGTCGTGGCGCACGGGCGCGCACTATGTAGCGCGGAGCGGCGGTGCGGGTCGAGAGACGGGTCCTGGGCAGGTGGCCTGGCGAGGCCGCTGCGCTGGCGACGGCGTCGGGCCCGGCTACTCCGCTCCGACCGCCGCGGTCCGCGGCCCCGCGCGCCGCCGCCAGAGCGAGGTCGCCCACGAGCGCGCCGGATCGACGAGGTAGGCGAGCGCGACCATCGCCGCGAAGAGCAGCGTCAGGCCTGCCGAGGCCTGCGCGAGCGACATCTTCCCGCGCCAGGGCCAGGTGAAGCGGCCGTAGACGAGCTCGATGTGCACCCAGTAGATGACCAGCGAGTGCTGGCCCATCGCCACCAGCGGGCCGGGCCGCGTCCAGCCAAGGCGCGCGCGCAGGGGCTGCCAGAAGCGCTCCAGCACGGCGCAGGCCCAGAGCGCCCACACCAGCGTGCAGCAGCGCAGGAGGAAGTAGGCGGGCGACGCGCGCCACCAGTCCAGCTTCAGGTAGAGCCTGAACGGGAGCGCGTCGACCTCGCGCGTGACCACCCAGGCGAGCGCGCAGAGGAGCGAGAGCCGCGAGAGCATGGTGAAGGTCGCGCCGGGCGCGGGGTCCTTGCGGGCGCTCGCAAACCAGAGGCCCACCGCGCCGCCGCCGAGCGCGAAGCCCGCCCAGGGGAAGAGCGGGAAGAGCGCGCGCGGCGAGGTGCCGTTCAGGTAGTCGCCCAGCACCTGCGGCCAGCGGGAGAGGTCGGCCGCGAGCACCACCGGCGCGGCGAGCACCACCGCGGCGCAGGAGCCTGCCAGCAGCGCGGCCCGCGCGGGCGTGGACCGGCCGAGGCCCCAGAGGAGCGCCACCAACACCAGCGCGAGGCCGATGCAGTTGAGCACGTCGATCCGCAGCATCGTCCGCGCGGGCGAGGCGCCGAACGCCAGCGCCCACTCCTGGAAGCGGAAGAGGTACGCGCCGAGGAGGATCGCCCCGCCCCGCTTCGCTGCGGCCACGGCGGCCTCGCGCCGGGTCGCCCCGCGTGCGGAGAGCCCCTCCATCATCAGCACCATCGAGAGGCCGGCGAGGAAGAGGAAGGTCGGCGCCGCCACGCCGCCCAGGTAGCGGAAGAAGCGGTCGGGCGCGGAGCCGTGGAAGGACTCGGGCATCCACGCGTCGAAGGTGTGGTGCTCGACCATGCAGACCACGGCGAGGCCTCGGGAGAGGTCGATGAAGCTGGAGCGTGGGCTGCGCGCGCGCGGGGCGGTCACCGGTCGGGCTGTAGCACAAAGGGATCGCCGCGTGGCGGGCCGCGCGTCGCGGAGACCCGTGCGCAGACTTGTCCTGGCGAGCCTCGTAGCGCACACTGCCCTACACCATGAAGGAACTGCTCGACGACGGGCCCGCACCCGCCCCGCTGATCACCCCGCCACAAGGCAGCGCGCGCGAGGGGGTGCCGCGTGAGCCCGGCGGGCGCCGGCTCCCTTCCGACGAGCGGTTCCGGCACCTGGTCGAGCAGTCGCTGGCGGGCATCTACGTGCTGCGCAACGAGACGTTCGTTTACGTGAACCCGCGGCTCTGCGAGATCTTCGGCTATTCGCGGGAGGAGCTGCTCCGGCTGGGCGTGGACGACCTGGTCGGCGAGCCCGACCGCCCGCTGGTCCGCGAGAAGCTGCGGCAGCGGCTCGCGGGCGAGGTGGCGACGGTCCACTACCAGTTCCTCGGGCGCCGCAAGGACGGCACGCTGATCGAGCTCGAGACGCTCGGCTCGGGGACGCTGGTGGACGGCGAGCCGGGCGTGATGGGCACGCTCGTCGACGTCAGCCAGAGCCGCCGCGCGCTGGAGGCGGTGCGCGAGAGCGAGGAGCGGTACGCGCTGGCGGCGCAAGGGGCCAGCGACGGGCTGTGGGACTGGGACCTGCGCATCGGCGCGATCTACTTCTCGCCGCGCTGGGCGGCGCAGGTGGGCGCGGAGGTCGCCGACCTGGGCGACGACCCGAACGCCTGGATCGGCCGCATCCACGCCGACGATCGCAAGCGCGCGCTGGCCGACATCTCGCTCCACCTCGAGGGCCAGACCCCCCACCTCGAGTGCGAGTACCGGCTGCGCCACGACGACGGGACCTTCCGCTGGATGCTCGGCCGCGGGCTGGCCGTGCGCGACGAGAAGGGCCGCGCCTATCGGATGGCGGGTTCGCAGACCGACATTACCGAAAGGCGCCGCGCCGAAGAGAAGCTGGCCCACGACGCGCTCCACGACGGGCTCACCGGGCTGCCGAACCGCGCGCTCTTCATGGACCGCGTCGGGCAGGCGATGGCGTTCCAGCGGCGGCGCGCCGACTATCGCTACGCCTGCCTCCTCTTCGACGTCGACCGCTTCAAGACGGTGAACGACAGCCTCGGCCACTTCGAGGGCGACCGCCTGCTGGTGGAGGTCGCGCGCCGCCTGCTCGCCTGCGTGCGGCCCGGCGATACGGTGGCCCGCCTCGGCGGCGACGAGTTCTCCGTCCTCCTGGAGGACTTCACCACCGACGACGAGCCCGGGAACGTCGCGGCGCGGATCCACCAGCAGCTCGAGGGGTCGCACGATCTGGGCGGCACCGAGGTGTTCGCCTCGGCGAGCGCTGGTATTGCCGCGGGTAATCCAAGCTATTCCCGCCCGGAGGAGATCCTCCGCGACGCCGAGATCGCGATGTACCGCGCCAAGGCGAAGGGGCGCGGGCGCACCGAGACGTTCCAGCAGAGCATGCACCTCAAGGCGCGGGCGCTCCTGCAGATCGAGACCGACCTGCGGCGCGCGCTCGAGCGCGGTGAGCTGCGGCTCGCCTACCAGCCGATCGTCAACTTGCTGACCGGCGAGATCGCGGGCTGCGAGGCGCTCTGCACCTGGACGCACCCGACGCGCGGCAAGGTCCCGCCCTCCGAGTTCATCCCCGTGGCCGAGGAGACCGGCCTGATCGTCCCGCTCGGCGCCTGGGTGCTGCGCGAGGCCTGCCTCGCGGCGCGCGCGCTCGGGGCTCCGGGCCGCGCGCCGCTGGGGATGGCGGTGAACCTCTCGGCCAGGCAGCTCGTCCCGGAGCTGCTCGCGCAGGTGCGCGCGGCGCTCACCGAGAGCGGGCTGCCGCCGCAGCAGCTCCGGCTCGAGGTCACCGAGAGCGTGCTGATGGAGCACGCGGGCCCTGCCACGCCGCTCTTGTCGCAGCTGAAGGCGCTGCACGTGAAGCTGCTCCTCGACGACTTCGGCACCGGGTACTCGTCGCTGGGCTACCTGCACGACTTCCGCTTCGACACCCTGAAGATCGACCGGTCGTTCGTGGCCCGGCTCGGCGTGGGGAAGCAGACGGAGATCATCCACACCATCGTCTCGCTCGCGCGCACGCTCGGCATGGAGGTGGTAGCCGAGGGCGTCGAGACGCAGGCGCAGGCGCTGCAGCTGCGGGCGCTCGGCGTGGAGTTCGCGCAGGGGTTCTTCTTCTCGCGCCCGGTCGACGTGGAGGCCTTCGAGAGGCTGCTCGAGACGAAGCGCCCGTGGGTGCTGCCGCAGGGCAAGCCCGCCAGCGGGCCCACCCTGCCCGTCGTCTGCTGAAGCGCTGTCGAAGATGGCGGCCGGGCACGCCTGCCTGGGCAGAAGTGTGACTCTTTCAGGTTCCGAGGTGCAGCGCCGGATCCATCGAGCCCGCGGGCCGCTTGCGGGGCTCACCGTTCCAGCGGACCGCGGCGGCCCGGGAGATCTTCAGCGAGCCATCCTTGATCCTGCCGCCCTCGGGAGAGTCCACCTCGACCACCTCGGTGGAGTTGTCGAGCGAAAGGAACAGCTCGATGCGCAGCGTGGCGCCTCTGGCGGCGATCGACCTCACCGCGTAGATGACGTCCCCGGGGCGGAAGACGTTCGCGCCCCAGATGCGCAGCGCGCTGCAGTCCGGGACTTCGTTCTTCGCGGCGTCGACGAGCTCGGCCAGGGTCATCCGGCCAAGCGAGCAGATCGTGCGGTGGGATGCAATACGCGCGCTCGACCATCCTGCGGCAGCGAGGGTGGCGAGGCGTCGATCCCGCCCCGAACGTCGCCCCTCGGTCCATCTGTCGGGGCCTTCGGCAGATCCCCCACAGGCCGAAGAGTGGACCTCGCCCCCAAGACGGCCGATGATCCGGCCAGTGGCCCCTCCCGGACGCAAGATCCTCGTCGTCGACGACGACCCCTGGATCGCCAAGATGCTCGAGTTCGTGGCCACCGACGCCGGCCACCGGGCGATCGTGTGCAAGGACGGGGCGGACGCGATCGAGAAGTTCGCCGAGGTGATGCCCGACCTGGTGCTGCTCGACGTGGTGCTCCCGAAGCTCGACGGGCTCAAGGTCTGCGACCACATCAAGAAGACGCCGATCGGCCGCCTGACGCCGGTCTTGGTCTTCAGCGGCATCTACCGCGACTCGACCGAGGCGGCCAAGTTCGGGGCCGACGCCTTCATCGCCAAGCCGTTCTCGCCGCAGCAGATCGCGCTGCACTTGAAGCAGATGCTGCCGCTCCAGCCCCAGCTGCAGCCGCAGGACCTGACCGCGCCGCCGCTCAAGCCCGGCCAGGGCGAGACGCTGCTCTCGGTGGAGCCGCTCCCGCGCACGCTCGGCCGCCTGCACCAGGGGCTCCTGACGGGCGTGCTCACCGTGCGCTCGCGCATCGGCATCAAGTACCTCTTCATCGAGAAGGGCCAGGTGGTGCAGGTGCGCTCGCCCTCGACCGCGAGCGGCGTCACCACCGCCCTGCTCGCCCGCGGGCGGGTCACCCCGCTGCAGCTGGAGAAGCAGGAGCAGGCGGCGCGCGAGAGCCAGGGGAAGAAGACGCTCTCGCAGCTTCTCGTCGAGTCGGGCCTGGTCCGCCCCGACGAGCTGCGCAAGCTGGTGCTGGGCCAGATGCTCTGGGAGATCTTCGAGGTGATGCGCTGGCGCGACGGCGTCCACGCCTTCGCCGAGAGCCCGCCGCTGCCGCAGTCGGCCGGCCAGTTCAAGCTCGACGTGATCACGCCCAACCTGGTGCACTGGGGCGTGCGCAAGATGGAGCCGTCGCTCGCCGACCTGGACGCCCTGGTGCAGTCGCGGATGGCGCCGCTCTTGCGCACGCCCGACGCCGACAAGCTGCTCGCGCCGCTGCTGCTCACCGAGCGCGACAAGGGCATCCTCGCGCTGATCGATCCGAAGCACGGCACCAAGACGGTGCAGGAGGTCCTCGGCATCGCCGAGCTGGCGGGCTACGACGCGACGCCCACGCTCTACACGCTCCTCTCGCTCGGCGCGCTGGCGGCGCAGCAGCACGGCGGTCCCCAAGCCCCGGTGGCCAAGGTCGCCGGCGAGGCGCGCGCCCTCGGCGGGCCGTTCGCGATGGCGCTGATGGAGCTGTGGCGCGGCCGCGAGACGGGCCTCGTCCGCTGCAAGAGCTCGCTCGACAACCGGGTGGTCTACGTGGCGCAGGGCCGGCCGATCTTCGCGCGCAGCGAGCGCAACGCCGACCGGCTCGACCAGCTGCTGGTGCGCGCCGGGACCATCACCCCCGAGCAGGCGGCGCGCTCGCTGGAGCTGCAGGCCCGCGCGCCGCAGAAGCGGGTCGGGCAGATCCTCATCGAGATGGGCGCGATCCAGCTCGAGCAGCTGCACGCGACGGTCAAGCTGCAGGTGCAGAACCACATCCTCTCGCTCTTCACCTGGGCCGAGGGGGAGTACCGCTTCGAGCCCGGGGCGCTGCCCACCCAAGAAGCGATTACACTTGATTGGGACACGCCCGGCGCGGTGCTGCAGGGCCTGCGCGGGCTGCCGCTCAACTACATCAAGCCGCTCGCGCCGCCCAAGGACGCGATCGTCGAGCGCAACCAGGACGACGCCATCCTCCGCGAGCTGCAGCTCAACTCGGCCGAGCAGAAGCTGCTGGCGCTCCTGGTGGGCCGGCACCCGATGGAGCAGCTGCTGGCGCTCGACTTCATCTCGCACGAGGCGCTCATCCGCGGCCTGGTGACCTTCGCCGCGCTCGGGCTCCTGGTGATCCACCGCAGCAAGGTGGACTCGATCCACCTCGAGCCCGAGGGGGACGCGGGCATCGTCATCGACCCGTTCGCGGGCGAGGAGCCGCTGCCGCCCGCGCCCGAAGCGCGCGCCCCTGCCCCCCAGCGCTCGCGGCACGTCACCAGCACGCTCGAGGTGTCGCAGCCGATCATCCCGCCGTGGCCCGGGGAGGCGCAGCAGGGCCACCCGGAGGCGCACGCGACCCACCCGGACACCGAGGCGCCCGCGGAGACCAGCGCGCCGCGCCCGCGCCCGCCGCCGCCGGTGGCCCCGCCGCGCAAAGGTCCGCGCTTCGCCGGCCCCGCGCTGGCGGCGTTCGAGTCGGAGCACGCTGCCGCAGCTACCGATTCGGTTACCGACGAGCCCGCGCCCGAGATGCCGGCCGATCTCGACGCGCAGGCGCAGCACTTCTCCAGCCTGCTCTCCAATCCCGACGAGAGCGCCGCGCCCGAGCAGGGCACCACCGAGCAGCCCGCGCCCTTCCAGGAGGCGGAGCTCGAAGACGCGGTCTATCCAGTGCCGCAGTCGGTGGCGGAGGCGCCGGGCCAGCGGACCATCAACCGCGTGCCGCCCGCCGGCGACCAGGTCCCGCGCGCCTTGTATGACCAGCTCTTGCAGGACAAGCACGATCTGCAGCAACGTCTGATCGCGGTGCTCGACGAGCGCAGCGGCGGCTCGCAGGTGCCGCGGGAGCTGTTCGATCAGGTGCAGGAGGAGAAGCGGCTCCTGCAGGAGAAGATGATGATGATGCTCGACGAGCTGCTCAAGCTCCGCTCCACGCCCACCGCGGCCGAGCGGGCGCGCCTGCGCCCCTTCCCGGGCCGCAAGGGCGAGGGCAAGTAGTTGGTGAGGACCCCTCGCGTCCGGCGGGCAGCCTCTCCGTTTCACCTCTTACATGGCCAACGGACCCAGGCCGCGGCGCTGCTCGTCTCCGTGCTCTGCGCGGGGCCTGCGCTCGCGGCCAGTCCGCTCGAGCGGGTCCGCGCGCAGGGAGAGCTGCGCTGGGCAGGCGACCTGCAAGGCGGCGAGCCGTTCGTCTTCCGCGACCCGCGCGATCCGGCGAAGCTGCTCGGCTTCGAGGTGGAGCTCGCCGAGGCGCTCGCGCGCAGGCTGGGCGTGCGGGCGGCGTTCGTGCAGAACGACTGGCACAACCTGGTGCCGTCGCTGGTGCGCGGCGACTTCGACGTTGCCCTCAACGGGCTCGAAGCGCTGCCCGGGATGGACGAGCAGGTGCTGCTGACGAGGCCGTACCTCGAGTTCCGCGAGGCGCTGGTGGTCCGCCGCGGCGCGACGCTGCGCACGCTCGCCAGCCTGCGCGGGGCAAGGGTGGGAACGCTCTCGGGCTCGCTGGCACACCTGCTCCTGCGGGCCGCTGGCTGCGAGGTGGTGCTCTACGAAGGCCAGGAGGAGCCGTACCGCGACCTCGCCGCGGGCCGGGTGGAGGCGGTGCTGCTCGACGAGCTGATCGCGGGCCGCTATGGGCTCAACCAGCCGGCCCTGGAGCTGGCCGATGGAGACGTCGCGCGCGGCAGCTACGTGATGGCGGTGCGGCGCGGCGAGGATCAGCTTCGCGACGCGCTCGACCGCGCGCTCGCCGAGGTGCAGGCCTCGGGCGAGCTGGGCACGATCTACCGGCGCTGGAAGATCGACCCGGCCCCGCCGCCCAAGCTGGCGGGCGCTGCCGAGCCGCTGCCCGATCCGTCCACCTACGCGAAGGCGACGTTCGATGCCGAGCAGGTGTGGCTCTTCCTGCGCGGCGCGGGCGTCACGCTGCTGGTCTCGCTCCTCGCGATGGCGCTGGCGGCCCCGCTGGGCCTCCTGCTGGCGCTGGCGCGGCTCTACGGCAACCGGCCGCTGCGGGCGGTCGCGCTCGCCTACGTGGAGCTGTGGCGCGGCACGCCGGTGCTGCTCCAACTGTACTTGCTGTACTACGGGCTCGCCCCGCTCGTGCACCTGGGCGCGCTGCCGGCGGCCGTGCTGGGGCTGGGGATGAACTACGGCGCCTACGAGGCCGAGGTGCACCGCGCGGCGCTCTCGTCGGTGCCCGTGGGCCAGACCGAGGCGGCGGCGGCGCTGGGCCTGTCGCGCTGGCAGATGCTGCGGCTGGTGCTCCTGCCGCAGTCGCTGCGCACGGCCCTGCCCGCGATGGCCAACGACCTGATCGCGCTGCTCAAGGACAGCTCGCTGGTGTCGGTGATCACCGTGGTCGAGCTGACCAAGCAGATGACCATCACCGCGGTGGACGTGCGCGGCTGGGCCTTGCCCGGCGCGGTCTGCGCGGCGCTCTACTTCACGATGAGCTGGCCGCTCGGGCGGCTGGCGGCGCGGCTGGAGGAGAAGCTGGCGACGGGAGGCGGACGATGAGCGCGCCTGTTGGTAACGACTCGGTTACCGGAGCTCCTGAGGCGCTGCGGGTGACGGGCCTCTTCAAGTCACACGGGGAGCGCGCGGTGCTGCAGGGCATCGACGCGGCCGTGCGCCACGGCGAGACCATCGCGCTGGTGGGCCCGAGCGGCGGCGGCAAGAGCACCTTCCTGCGCTGCCTCAACGGGCTGCACCCGTTCGACCGTGGCGAGGTCACCGTGGCCGGCCAGCGGCTCCTGCCGGGCACGCCCGCGGACCATCCTTCGCTCGGGCCGCTGCGGGCGCGGGTGGGGATGGTCTTCCAGGGGTTCCACCTCTTCCCGCACTTGACCGCGCTGGAGAACGTCTGTCTCGGGCCCGTGCACGTCCGCGGCGAAGCGGCGGGCGCGGTGGAGGAGCGCGCGCGGGCGCTGCTGGCGAGGGTGGGCCTCGCGGGGCGCGAGACGGCGCGGCCGCAGCAGCTCTCCGGAGGCCAGCAGCAGCGGGTGGCGATCGCGCGGGCCCTGGCGATGCAGCCAGAAGTCTTACTCTTGGACGAGCCGACCAGCGCGCTCGACCCGCAGCTTCGCGGCGAGGTCCTGGGCGTGCTGCGCGACCTCGCGCAGGAGGGGAAGACCACGCTCTTGGTCGTCACCCACGAGATGCCGTTCGCGAAGGCGGTGGCGACGCGGGTGTGGGTGTTCGACGAGGGGAGGCTCGTCGAGGACGGGCCGCCGGCGGAGGTGTGCGTGCACCCGCGCTCGGAGCGGGCGCGGGCGTTCTTCAAGGCGACGCAGTAGCCTCACTCCCTTCGCCGGTCCGCGATGTAGTGCGCCGTCACGTGGTCCATCGACAACAGGTGCCGCTCGAGCCAGTCCGGCACTTTGCGCGCCGCGTACTCCAGCAGCGCGGTGCTCTCGCCGCTCACGAGGTAGAGCGCGAAGCGCGCGGACATTTCGACCAGCACGCGGTCGTGCTCCGCCTTGTGCACGGCGTAGGGCGCAAAGCGCACTTCGCGCATCGCCGCCTCCTCCCGCTCGAAGTGCTCCTGCGTGAAGACGAGCAGCGCGCTCCACGCGTCGGTCGTCGCGCGCGGTTCGGCTCCGCCGCGGAGCGCATCCACCAGGACGCGCAGCAGGCGCACCACCTCGGCGTGGTCCTGGTTGATGAACGCCACGGCCGTCTGCGGGATCTCATCCAGGTCGTCGATGTGCACGAGGGACCTCCCCGGCTGCACGGCAGACTCTAAGAGGCGGTGCACCGCCGTCCCGGGGCAATGGGCCGCAGGCCCGAACGGCCAGGTCTCCTGGCAAAGGGCTGGTGCGTCGCTCACACGGCGCCACCGATTCTGGACAGGCTCCTCGCCGGGCGCCCGGCGTCGCGACTACTCTTCCCCGCGCGCTGCCTTGCTGAACCGGATGCCCCAGACTTTCAGCAGCGCCTCCAACACGATGCCGCGGCTCATCTTGCTCTTGCCGACGCGGCGGTCGTGGAAGGTGATCGGCACCTCTTCCACCGAGAAGCCGCGGCGGACGGCGCGATAGGTGAGCTCGATCTGAAACGCGTAGCCTGTCGAGACCACCGTGCCCAGGTCGAGCGACTCCAGCACCCGGCGGCGGAAGCACTTGAAGCCGCCGGTGAGATCGCGCACCGACAGCCCGAGGATGGTCCGCGCGTAGAGGCTGCCGCCCCTGCTGAGGATGCGCCGGAAGAGACCCCAGTTCACCGTGCCGCCGCCCGGCACGTAGCGCGAGCCCAGCACCAGATCGACGCGCTGGCTCGCCTCCAGCAAGGCAGGGAGCCGCGCGGGGTCATGGGAGAAGTCGGCGTCCATCTCGAGGATGCGCCCGTAGCCGAGCCCGAGCGCCTGCGCGAAGCCGGCGAGGTACGCGCGGCCGAGGCCCTCCTTCTTGGCGCGGTGGAGGACGCGGACCCGGCCCGGGTGCTGGGCGGCGAGCGCGTCGGCGAGCTGGCCGGTGCCGTCGGGGGAGCCGTCGTCGACCACCAGCACGTCCACCTCGCTGGCCGCGGCGAGCACCGCGGGGACGATCTGCGGGAGGTTCTCCGCCTCGTTGTAGGTGGGGATGATCACCAGCGCGCGGGCGCCGTTCGCGGCGTTGCCAGAGGGATCGGCCGGAGACGAGGTGGGGGCTGCGGTCATGGGGCCTCGTCTAGCACGGAGAGGAGCTCTTCGGCGGCGCGGCGGGCCGCGTGGGTCTGGCCGGGGGGCGCGAGCAACGCGCGGAGCTCGTCGAAGCCGCGCAGCTGCTCCCGCCGCTCGGGGCCGCCGGCGAGGAGCAGGCGCAGCGCCGCCGCGATGCGCTCGGGCGTGCAGGCACGCTGCAGCAGCTCGGGCACCAGCGCCCGGCCAGCGAGCAGGTTCACCAGAGAGACGAACCTGACGCGGACCAGCAGGCGGCCCACCAACCAGGTGAGCCAGGAGGTCTGGTAGACGACCACCAGCGGCGCGCCTTCGAGCGCGGCCTCCAGCGTGGCGGTGCCCGAGGCCACCGCGGCTGCGTCGGCACAGGAGAGCAGCTCGGCGGCGCGGCCCTCGAGGAAGGTCGGCGTGAGGCCCAGCGCCGAAGCCTCGGCCTCGAGCGGCGCGCGCTCCACCGAGGGCGCGACAGGCACCACCAGCTGCAGGCCCGGAGAATCTTCCAGGAGGATCTGGCCTGCCTCCAAGAGCGGCCGCCAGAGCCGCCGCAGCTCCTGGCGCCGCGAGCCCGGGAGCAGCGCCAGCACGGGCCGGGCGGGGTCGAGGCCCAGCGCGGCGCGCTGCGCGAGGCGGGCCGGGAGATCGAGCGGCGCCCGCGCGGCGCTGGGACCCAGGGCCGCGCTCGTGCTCGTGGGGGCGGCGCGCTCCGCAAGCGGGGCAGGCCCGGGCCCCGCCGGCAGCGTGGGCGCCAGCAGTCGATCGACCAGCGGGTTCCCCACGTAGGTGGCCCGAACGCCGTGGGCTGCGTAGAAGGCCTCCTCGAAGGGCAGGATCACCAGCATCCGGAACACGTCGCGGGCGATCTGCCTCACCCGGTAGGTGCGCCACGCCCAGACGCTGGGGCCGATGAAGTACACCACCCGCGGACCCTCACCCAGCGGCCGCAGCCGCGCGGCGAGGCGCAGGTTGAAGTCGGGGCTGTCCACCAGGAGCGCCGCGCCGGGCCTGCGCTCGCGGGCGGCCTGCAGCAGCGTGCGGAAGGCCCGCCACAGGCGGGGCAGCGCGGGGAGCACCTCGGCGATGCCCATCACGCCGAGCGTCTCGGCCTTCACCAGCGCCTCGCAGCCCTCCGCGCGCAAGAGCGGGCCGGCCGCGCCGAAGGCCTGGATCCCGGGCCGCAGCAGGTTCAGCTCCCGGAGCACGGCCGCGGCGTGGAGGTCGCCCGACGCCTCGACGGCGACGACGAGCAGCGAGGGCCCGGCGGCTGCCCACCGGGACGCGCCGGGAGATGCTTGCAAAGGCAATGATTGCTCTTGCAATGGTTGCAACGGCACCGATTTGTCGCCGCTGCCGGTCACGCCTGCGCGCCGCCCGTGCCGCCGCCAGCGGGGGTCACCGGCACGGGAACGCCCACCGCGCCCGGGCCCCAGCTGAGCTTCATCTGGTGGGGCCGCAGCGCCAGCTCCACCTTGTCGAGCAGCCAGACCGCCTGCTCGGGCAGCGGGTCGGCCGAGACCACCACGATGCGGGTTAGCGAAGGGTGGCTGTGCGGGTAGAGCTCGCGCATGCGGCCGTCGAGGGCGAACGAGGCATACGAGTTGAGCTTCTCTTCGAGCAGCCAGACGGCGCGGGGCAGCGCCCACTCGCCCTTCTCGACCTCGAGCAGGAGCCGCCACTCCGGGTCGCCCTTCTCTTTCGCGACGACATCGACAACCGAGGGGGTCGCCAGCACGTTCACACTCCTTCGATGGCGAGGCCCGCGTCGTCCGCGGCGGCCACCAACAGTTCGCGATCGATCAGCACCGTCTGCCCGGCCTCCAGCGCCAGCGCCGAGCAGCCGGCGGCCCGCAGCGCTGCGACGGTGCCGGGGCCCACCGCGGGCAGGTCGAAGCGCAGGTCCTGGCCCGGCTTGACTACTTTTACCACCACCGGCCCGTCGCCGCCGCCGCGGGCGAGCGCGCCGCCGCGGGCGATGCAGGCATCGGTCCCTTCCACCGCCTCGACCGCCAGCACCACGCCGCGCTTCACCACCACGGTCTGGCCGAGGTCGAGCGCGCCGAGCGCGCGGGCTGCCTGCAGGCCCACCTCGACGTCGCGGCGCTGGTCGGCCGAGAGCTTGCGCTTGCCCACCGGCCCCTTGGGCGCGACGAGGCCCGGGAGCAGCGGCATCGGCGAGATGATCTTCAGGCCCTCCCCTTCGAGGGCAAAGGCGATCGCCCGCAGCGCGGCGTCGTCGCCGAACGAGCGCAGGCCGGCGAGGACTTTCAGGCCCAGCCAGTCGGGCCGCACGTCGAAGAGGCGCGGCTTGCTGATGCCGCCGCAGAAGACCGCCTCGCTGCAGCCCGCGCTGCGCAAGGCCTCGGCGATCTTGCCCAGCTGGCCGAGCTTCACCCAGGTGATGGCGTCGACCTCGACGGCGAGCGCGGGGTCGGTCTCGCCCTCGTGCGCGGCGGCGACGATGCGCCTCCCCGCGGAGCGCGCCGCCCGGGCGAAGAGGACGGGCAGGCGGCCCGAGCCCGCCACCAGCCCGAGAGGGGGAAGCGCTCCCGGCGCAGCGCCGCCTGCAGCCGCGCCAGCCGACGTCAAGGTCACCGCGCGATGCCCCGCTCGGCGCCGTCGAGGAACGCCACCAGGTGGTCGATCTCGGAGTGGCCGCCGTGCTCGGCCTTCACGTGGGCGACCGCCTCGCGCAGGCCCAGCTTCGAGCGGTAGAGGATCTTGTAGGCGCTCTTCACCCGCGCCATCGCCTCGGGGTTGAAGCCCGCGCGGGTGAGCCCCACCGTGTTGATGCCAGCCTCCACCGCGCGGTCGCCCTGCACGGTCACGTAGGGCGGCACGTCCTGCGTCACCATCGCGCCGCCCGAGACGAAGGCGAGCCGCCCGATGCGGGTGAACTGGTGCACGGCGGAGAGCCCGCCGAAGATCACCCGATCCTCCACCTTGACGTGGCCCGCGAGCGCGGCGCTGTTGGCGAGGATGCAGCCCGAGCCGAGGTCGACGTCGTGGGCGACGTGGCTGTTGGCCATCAAGAGGCACTTGTCATGGATGCGCGTGACGCCGCCGCCCTGCGCGGTGCCGATGTGCACGGTGCAGAACTCGCGCAGCGAGTTGTGGTCGCCGATCACCAGCCGGGTGGGCTCGCCCGCGTACTTGAGGTCCTGCGGGATGGCGCCGAGCGCGGCGAACTGGAAGATCTGGTTTCCCTCGCCGATGGTGGTATCGCCCTCGATCACCGCGTGCGCGCCGACGCGCGTGCGCGCGCCGATCTTCACCTTGGGGCCGATGACGGCGTAGGGGCCGACCTCGACGGACGAGTCGAGCGCGGCGGCGCGGTCGATGATGGCGGTCGGATGGATGGCCACGTTGGGGCCCTAAGCCGGCTTGTCGGCGAGGGTGGCGAGCATCTCGCACTCGCTGACGAGCTTGCCGTCCACCTTGGCCTCGCCGGAGAGGCGGAAGATGGGCCCCTTCACGCGGTCGAGCTTGACGTGGAGGTCGAGGCGGTCGCCCGGCGTGACGGGCCGGCGGAACTTCACCTTGTCGAAGGCCATCAGGTAGATGACCTTCTTCTCCGGATCGAACTTGGAGAGCTCGAACGCGAGCAGCGCGCCCGCCTGGGCCATCGCCTCCAATTGTAATACTCCAGGCATCACCGGCTGGCCCGGGAAGTGGCCCTGGAAGAACTCCTCGTTGAAGGTGACGTTCTTGTAGGCGTGGATCCGCTCGCCCGGGACCAGCTCGACCACGCGGTCCACCAGCAGGAACGGATAGCGGTGCGGGAGCGCCGCCATGATCCGGCGGATGTCCATGGCGGTGGGGACGGCGGGCGCGGGCACGGACACGGAGGCTCCTTCGGAAGGGGGCGGAGGGTAGACCAGCGGGGGCTGCGCGGCAATGGGCCCAAGCAGGCTGTCCAAAGCAAGCAGGCTGTCCAAGCAGGCTGCGGCGCGGAGATCGCACGTCAGGAGCCCCGGCAAATGCCGGGGCTCCTGATCGGGCGATCTTCTCCGGCCCCGAACCCGCTGCCGACCCCCTGGGACCTTCTGGGATCCTCTGCACACGAAGGCCCCTCGGCCTGGCACGGAAGA
>JAYWAO010000601.1:0-2850 GCA_043782365.1 Deltaproteobacteria bacterium | reverse complement strand
GGAGATCAGCCCCGGGGCGATGGTGGTGCTCTGCCCGAGGGAGCTCCAAGGCCAGCCGCTGGAGGTGGGCGGGAAGCTGGTGCGGTGGAATGGGATCGGCGGCGACGTGGTCACCGAGCTGGCGGCCGACGGGCGCAAGCTGCGGGTCGATGGGTATCTCGGGCTGGGGCGGGCGAACCGCCAGGTGCACGTGACGCTGCGGCTCGGCAAGGGGCAGCCGTGGGATGAGCTGCGCGAGCACCCGGTGCTCTATGCGGTGGCGGCGGCGACCAGCGGGATGCAGGGGGAGCCGCCGGAGGACGAGCCGGGGCTCTGATGGATCGGCCGGCGGGCCCAGCCCCGCGCCGCGCCAGAGGCCCAGCGTCACCTGCGCCGCCGAGAAAGCCCGCTCGTCCCACGGCAGCAGCGAGCCCGTTACCGCCGAGAGCCCATCGCCCGGCCTCGCTGGTCGCGCCGTCACCTGCCTGGCCGCAGCGCTTCAGCGCTTCGTCCGCTGGCCTGGCCGTGGCTGACCGGCCTCGTCGTCGCCGGGTTGCTGCGGCTGCGCACGGACCACAGCAGCGGCCTCGAGCGTCTGACGGTTGCGCTGCTTGCCACCGCTGCGCCGCCGCTGCTCGCCTTCACTGTCTTCCTCTGCTTCATGCATGGCGTCCGTCACATCCTCAAGACGCGCATCTTCACCACGCGCAGCACCTCGCGTCCTTCGGTTACGTCGCCGCCACCGCCGACTACCCGACCAAGCTCTTCGGCACCCCCAACCACGCGAAGTGGGCGCTGGAGCTCTCGGCGGCGCTCGACCGCCTGGCGGCCCGCTCCGGACAGGTGGGCGACGCGCTGGCGGGCAAGGTGGGGCCACGCGCGGGGCTCGTCGGCCACTCGCTCGGCGGCAAGCTGGCGATCCTCGCCGCCGCCAAGGACAGCCGCTTCGGCGCGCTCTACCTGCTCGACCCCGTCGACGGCTCGATGAGCTGCAACGCCACCGACTGCCCCAACGCAAAGGACGCGCTCCCGCTGCCAGTGCCGATCGCCTTCCTCGGCGAGACGCTCGACAGCGCCGGCTCGCTCGGCCAGGCGTGCGCCCCGACCGCGCAGAACTACGCGGCTCTCTACGGCGCCGCGGGCCCGCCCGCGCTGCAGGTCACCGTCAACGGGGCCTCGCACATGAGCTTCCTCGACGACCTCTCCAAGTGCGGCAGCGCCTGCGCGCCGTGCAAGAGCGCCACCGCCGACCACGCCAAGGTCCTGGACCTCGCGCGCGGGCTGGAGGCGGCCTTCTTCGAGCGGCACCTGCGCGGCGACGCCCGCTACGACGCGTGGCTGACAGGGGCGCTCGGGAAGGCGCGCTGGGTGAACCCGGGGCTGGCGACGGTCGCATCGAAGTAGTCCGACCCGAGCGCTGCCGGGCGCGCCGCACGACCGGAGCGCGGCTGCGGCGAGCCCCGCTTAGGGCTCGCGCAGAAATAGTTCGATCGATTGGGTTCTGACAGGGACTTCGGCTCGACATAGCGCGAGCGGATCCGATCACTTAATCCGGCTCCCGTCGTGCGCGGCCATCTCATAGCGGAGAGTTCTGCCATTGCGAGATAACCGGCGGAGGTTGAGCCTGCGGCAAGCGTCGGCGAGGGCAGCGTTGGCTTCAGGGTCGCGCGGGTTCTCATAGAAGAAGACATGCTCCTCCTCGGGCCTGACCTCGCGGCGACCGCGGAAGCCGAAGAAGCGAGTCGCGAAGGTCTGCGGAGTCATCGAGGTGCCGACGAGGTACTCACGCAGCGCGAAGGAGATGAGGAGCGAGCAGGCGAGCTTCGTCGCGGTGAGCACCATGTCGAGCGCGACGTCGAGCTGGCGGATGCTTCGCTGATGCTGGAGCTTCTCGGCGCGGGCACCGCCTTCGGCGAGAGAGTTGTCGAGGTCCGCTGTCCGCTTCTCGCTCTTGGCCATCGCCGCCAGCGCGGCGGCCAAGTCGCTGGCAGTCTCCTCGGAGTGCAGCAGCGCGGTCTGGTGCTCGATGGCCGCGGAGCCGAGTTGTTTACCGTCGCAGTGGCCGGCGTCCACCAGCGCGTCGAGGCGGCGGCGCCGTGTCGCCAGCGCGGAGGTTGCTCGCTGGTGCTCGGCTTGCGCCGCAACACGGGTGCTCCCGAGCTTCGCCGCTGCTTGCGCGAGGACGGCGCGCTCGGCGGTCGCAGCTTTCGCGCGGGCATCGAGCCGCTCGAGTTCGGTAACCACGGCGACGTTGGCCACCATGCGCCCGCAGTTGCCCCGATGCTGGCTTAGACCCACGGCAACTCCCTCTTTGAAGGAGGTCTCCTGGATCGGCCATCGCGCGAAGTACAGGTCGGCCAGGTCGGTCCCGCTCATGCCGTGGGCGAGACCGGTGGTGAGCAGCACCGTGTCGCGGTCACGGTGCGTGCGGCGCACGTGCAGCACGCCCACCTCGAGGCTCCGGCCGGAGCTCTTGTGGGTGAGCGTCCCCGAGCCGACGCGCAGCTCATCGTGGTCCCGATAGGGTCGATAGTAGGAGCCGCGCGAATACTTGAGCTTGAGTGATGGCATCCGCGAAGGCTTCAGCGGCGTCACGATCACCCGCTCGTCGGCGGCGCAGGCCGCGAGGATGTCGAAGGTGCTCCCCTCGGCATCGATAACCACGGCCCGCCGCACCACGCCGCCATCCAGCTTCGCCTCGGCGTTCCTGATCAGCTCCAAGAAGCGCGGCGCCAGCGGCGCGCTCCCGCTCTGTACCGAGACGACCAGCGGCGTGCCCGCGCCCGTCTGGATGTACGTCTCGGTAATGGACGGCATCACCCGGTTGAGGCGCGACACCTTCCCGCTCTGCGTGAACAGCGACGACCACAC
>JAYWAO010000600.1:0-7899 GCA_043782365.1 Deltaproteobacteria bacterium | reverse complement strand
GGTGCCTTCGCTGGTGACGGCGCCGCAGCGCGCGAGCACTCCACACTGGGCGGAGATCTCCCGCTCGGTCAGGTCGGTGAGGGCGACGGGACCGGCAGGCCCGGAGGAGCCTCCGCAGGCGTGCAGGAGGGCGGCGGCGAGTGCAGCGAGGACGGCGGTTTCGAAGCGCATGTGGAGAGGATCCCTTGGTGGAGCGTTGACGGCGCGGATGAGGACGGCGGGAGGCTGCGCGCCGACGAGGGCGAGCGCTGTAGCACAACAGACCTCGCCCCGGACATTCGTGACAGAGGCCGCGCGCGCAGGCCACGTTCGCCGCTCCGGCCTGCGTACTACTCTTCGGCCCGGCAGAGGTGCGCGGCGAGCCCCGCGATCCAGCGCTGCGCCGGCTCCTCGCCCGAGAACCCGCGGGTCAACGCCGCGACCGCCAGCGGCGGCCGGCCCTCGCGCAGCAGCAGGCCCACGTCGTGCGCGTGCCCCGTGACGAGGCCGGTCTTGTGGGCGCAGCGCACGCCGGGCGCCGCCCCTTGCGCGAGGCCTCCGGGGAGCTCCTGTCGCAAGAGTATTTCAATTGCCAGCGCCGCGCCCGGCGTGCGGCCCTCGGCGAGCGCGAGCAAGAGGTGGCAGAGCCCCGCGGCCGTCACCGTGTTGTTCCAGCCGCGCGCGAAGGCGGCTGCGTCCTCGACGCCGCGGACGACCTGGACCCCGTGCGCGCCCAGCCTGCGGCAGGTGGCGGTCACCTCGCGCGGTTCGAGCAGCGTGAGCACCACATTGGTGGCGAGGTTCGACGAGCGGACGACCATCCGCTCGAGCAGCTCGCGGAGCTTGGCGGGTGCGCCGACGCGCTCGTAGAGCTGGGGGTCGGCGTCGTCGCCCGCGGAGAGCGTGAAGTGGCCCGCGGCGAGCGACTTGAACGTGCGCTCGAGCCGCACCTCCTGGTCGAGCGAGAGCCGGTCCGGACCCTGCTCGCAGCGGCGCAGCGCCTCGATCAGCACCGCCAGCTTCATCGTGCTGGCAGCGTGCACGGGCTCGTCGGCCGCGTAGCCCGCGCGCACGCTGCCGCCCGCCTCGGCCACGGCGACGAACGCCTCGCAGCCCTCGGGCAGCGCCACGATCGACGCGGCGACGGACTCATCGAGCGCGCGCGGGTCGAGGGGCAGGGACACCTTGGATACCTCGCTACCGCGCGCCCTCCTGCTCGCGCCGCAGCTTGAGCAGGTAGTCCCAGGAGTAGATCCCGGTCTTGTGGTTGTCGCTCCAGTCGGGCTGGATGGCGTAGTTGCCCACCGCGCCGAACCCGCGCAGCTTCACGGTCTCCGCCACCTGCGCCTCGCCCACGGTGCGCTTGCCCGTCCACTCCTCGACGCACTCGGCGCAAGGGCAGCGGGCGCGCATCCACTTGGGCGCGAAGACCGTGGTCGGGCCGTCCTCCCAGCGGACGACGAGGCCGCCTCCCAGCGGACGACGAGGCCGCCTCCCGGGTCCTGCTTCACCTCGGCGGGGCGGACGGGCGGCGTGTGCGGCTTGATCTTGTCGAGGAGTCCCATGGGCGCGGGGTGTAGCGCATGCCGAGGGCGAAAGTCGATGGCCGCGGTACAACGCGCGGGTGCAAACCCTCCGGCTGACCGCTCTTGCGCTGCTCTCCGCCCTCTCCGCTGCCTGCGCCACCGAGGTGGGCACGAGGGATCTGCTGCCCGGCCACGGCGGCAAGCCCATCCCGCTGCTCCGCTCGCCGCCAGCCGACGCCGACGCGGGCCTCGAGCTCAGCGAGCTCTCGCTCTCTGTCCCGGGCGCCCTCCTGCGCGGACGGCTCCAACTTCGCGCCAACGCGAAGCGCGCGCTCGTCTGGTTCTACGGGAACGGCGACTCGGTGGCCTCCTCGGCCCGGCCAGCGCGCAACCTCGCCGAGGCGCTCAATGCCGATCTATTGGTGGTCGATTACCGCGGATATGGCGCCTCGACGGGCACGCCAGGCCTCGCCGAGCTGGGCGCCGACGGCCTCGCCGTCTACGACTGGCTGGCGCTGCTCGACCCGGGCAAGCCGATCGTGGTCGCCGGGCACTCGCTGGGCGCGGGGCTGTCGGTGCACGTCGCCGCGCACCGGCCCGTCGCGGGTGTGTTACTCTTTGCCCCTCCGCCATCGATCGCCGCGGTGATCCCGGCGATGCAGGCGATGCTGCCGTGGCCCGTGCGCTGGTTCGTCGATCTGCAGGCAGACGCGGCGCTGGCCGGGTTCCATCCCGTGCCCGAGGAAGAAGCCCCGCTGGTCTCCGCGCCCGCGCTGGTGGTGATCGGCGCCCGCGACCGGCTGGTGCTGCCCGAGGGGAGCCGGCGCCTCTTCGCAAGGCTCGGCAGCGCGGACAAGCAGGTCTGCGACATCGACGCGAGCCACAACGAGGCCCAGCCCGCACGGGCCGAGGCGCTCTCCTGCGCTGCAGCGTTCCTCGCGGCCCACGCCCTGCCCGCTCCGGATCCTGACGCGCCCGGGCCACGCTGGCAGCGGCTCGCGAGCGGCGGATTGGGCGGGGCGTCGCTGCGCGGCCTCTCGGCGCCCTCGGCGAGCGTCGTCTGGGTGGGCGGCACGAAGGGCACGGTGCTGCGCTCGCTCGACGGGGGCGCGACGTTCGAGCCGCGGCCGATCCCGGGCGGCGAGTCGCTCGACTTCCGCGCGCTGCACGCACTCGACGAGTCCACCGCCTGGGCGCTCGCCGCCGGAGAGGGCCCGAGCGGGCGCATCTACAAGACCATCGACGGCGGCGCGCGCTGGACGCTGCAGTTCCAGAACCCCGAGGCCACGGGCTTCCTCGACGCGCTCGCCTTCTGGGACGCGCAGCACGGCGTCGCGCTGGGAGATCCCGTGCGCGGGCGGTTCCAGGTGCTCGTCACCAGCGACGGCGGCAGCAGTTGGACGCCCGTGCCCGCAGCGGGTCTGCCCGAGGCGCGCACGGGCGAGGGCGCGTTCGCGGCCAGCGGGACTTGCGTCACCGCGCTCCCTCCCGAAAAGGGCAGCGCTGCACGCTCCGCGTGGTTCGTCACCGGCGGACCTGGCAAGGCGCGCGTCTTCCGCACCAGCGACGGCGGCGCCACCTGGGAGGTGAGCGAGACGCCCGTGGTCTCCACCGCCGCCTCCGAGGGCCTCTTCGGCGCGGCCTTCACCTCTATGCACCTGGGCGTGGTCGTCGGCGGGGATTACCAACAGAGGCGTCCGCTCACACCGGCCGCGGCGCGGACCAGTGACGGAGGCAAGACCTGGCAGCCCGTCGCGCTTTCGCCCGCGGGGTTCTACTCGGGTATTACAGTTGTCCGGGGCGCGCCGCGCGCGCTGGTGGCCACGGGCCTCGCGGGCACCAGCGTCTCCACCGACGACGGCGCTACCTGGCAGCCCGCCGATCCAGCGCCGCTGCACGCTGCTATATTCCCAGCGCCGGACGTGGGGTACGGCGTGGGCGCGCACGGCGTCATCGTCAAGTGGCGCCCCGCACCCGCCGCGCAAACCAGGTAGGAGCCGACATGCTGATCAATAGACCGCTTCGAGCCGCACGCCCGCCTTGATGCTCTTCTTGAACGGATAGTAGCAATCCTTCGGAATGAACCCGTCGAAGGCACACCCCGCGACGGGGATCGGCGGCATCTGCAGGAAGTCGGTGTCGAACGCCCACAGCGATCGCCGGTGGTCCTTCGGCGGCGGCCCCAGCAGGCCGCCCTTCCCGAGCCCCCAGGCGAGGTCGAGCGCCAGCTTGTCGTAGATCGGGTTCCCGCTCGACGCCGCCAGCGCCGCGTGCTCGACCGCGCCGTCGAGCGTCTGGGTCAAGAGTATCCGCACCACCAGCTTGGTGTGGAACGGCGAATCGACCGAATCGGCCGCCGCCGCCAAGGCCTCCAGCGTCATCTGCGGCGCGGGCAGGTCGAGCACGGTGCCTTCGTGCCCGCGCTGCCCGGCGCGCAGCCCGGTGAACTCCTGGTTCAGCTCGCGCTGCTTACCGATGGTGCTCCCAGGCGGCAGCGGCGAGCCCGTCTTGCCATAAGCGGTCAATTGCCGCGCATATTGGTCGACCACCTCGCCGATCGCCCCGCGCAGCCCGCTCGCGGGGTGCTTGCCGTCGCGCAGCTCCCACTGCGGGTGGAAGTTGTTGGTGAACGCGTCCTGCACGCTCTGCCAATAGGCATCCCGCACGTCGCGCACGCGCTCGCGCGCCTGGAAGTCCTGCACGAAGTCGCTCAGCAGCGCCTGCACCCGCGTCTTCTCCTCGGTGAGCGCCTCGTCGCGGGTGGGGTTGCGCACGGGCAGCCCGTTCTCCTCGCGCGGCGCGCCCTGCCCCGCCCGCCCGAACGCGCCCAGCGAAGCCACCGGATCGCGCAGCGTCTTGGAGACGCCCCAGCCGGGCGCCCACTTCGGCGCCGGCACGGGCACGCCGCCCTCGGGCGTGACCTCGGGGTCGAGCCCCTCGGCCTTGCGCCACTGTGGCGAGCCCCAGGGGAACCGGTTCTCGGCCACGGCCTGCGGCTGCGCGGGAGGCTGGGGCTCCGCGGCCCCCTCTGGAACCTGCTTCCCAACCGGCCGCGCCCGCACCTTGGGATCTAGCGCCACCGCGAGCCCGCTGGGGACCTTCTCGCGGCGCGACGAGTGCGGCTTCTGCTCGTCTTCGGGTGCGGGCTCCGCGGGCGGGGCGACGGGCCTGGGCGCGGACCGCAGCTCCACCGACACCGCCGCGGGCGGCCTCGACCTGGGCTTGGCCACGGGCGCGCGGGGCACGCGGGGCACGCGCATCGCCACCAGCGCGAGCACCGCGTGCAGCGCCAGCGCGCCCGCGATCGCCCACAGGAGCCTGCGCCAGAGGGCGCTGCGCTGCGTGTGCACTTTCCCCTCCACTTTGCGCGCATCCTGCCAAGGAGGGCCGCCGCAGGCAATCGGCCTTCGCGTTGCGGCTCGTTACGGAAGGGACCGCAGCGGGCCGCCGGTGTGACGCCCCGCTCCATGGGAGGCTCGTTCTGGTAGACAAGGTTCGCATGCGCCTCCTGCACGTCTCCGACCCGCACGTGCAGCTCCGCGACTGGCGGACCCGCTCCCTGCGCGCGCGCGGGCTGCTGCGCGCCGTCGCCACCGTCGAGCTGTGGAAAGGCCGCGGCCAGGCCTTCGACGGCGCCGAGGAGTCGCTCGCGGCGTGGGCCCTCGCGGGCGCGGCGTACGACCACGTGCTGCTCACCGGCGACCTCTCGCAGCTCGGCCTCAAGGAGGAGCTGCAGCTCGCGCGGGCCGCGCTGGGCGGGCTCGCCAGCGATCCGGCGCGGCTCACCTGCCTGCCCGGCAACCACGATCGCTACCCGTGGGGCGGGCGCGCGCAGCGCTGGTTCGAGGAGGTCTTCCCCGAGCACACGGGCGGCGACCTTCAGTGCGGCCCCGTGCGCGTGCTGCTGCGCGGCGAGGTGGCGTTGGTGGTCGCCGACTCCTCGCTCGCGGTCAGCTGGCCGGTCTGGACGAACGGGGTGATCGACCCTGCCGCTCTCGAGGGAGTGCGCGCGGCGCTCGCGCTGCCCGAGGTGCAGGGCCGCTGCAAGCTGGTGCTCACCCACCACGCTCCGTTGCTGGCGAGCGGACGCCCGCGCTTCCCGCGACCCCACCTCGCCGGGCACGCGCCGTTCCTGCGGGCCTGCGCGGAGGGCGGGGCGCAGGCGGTGCTCGCGGGCCACGTGCACGAGCGGTATCTGGTGGAGCCCGCCGAGGACCGCCCGCTGATCATCTGCTGCGGCTCGTCCACCCAGCGCGGGGCCCGGGGCGCCTGGGGGCTCGAGGTGCAGGGAGGCAAGCTCCTGCGCCCGGTGCTGGTCGGCGAGCGTCGATGAACGCGGCCACCAGCGTGGCGGGCGGCAAGATCAGCTACGCCAACGTGGAGGCGCTGATGGACGAGTCGATCAAGCAGCGATCAGCTTCTCCACCGCCGCCAGCGCCGCTGAGAGGTTCGCTTCGGCGGCGTCGCTGAGCGGCACGCCCAGCTCGAACTCGCTGCCGGCGATGGCGACCACCCAGCAGTCGGGGCGCGGGCCGCGGATCACCTCGTCCCAGGTGTGCAGCAGCGCGGCGGGCGAGAGCAGGTGGGTGGTGAAGGACGCGTCCCTCACCGGGTGCACCTTGGCGATGGTGAACGGGCTGCTGCCTGGCGCGCTGGCGTCGACGAAGAAGACCCGCTTGCGCCCCACCAGGTCGAGGGCGTGCTCGACCTGCAGCTGGAAGTCGGTCTGCACCTCGAGCTTCTTCTCGTCGATCAGCGCGAAGCAGTGGTCCTCGAGGCGGCGCGCGAACTCCGGTCCGAGGGCGTCGTCGCCGCGGGAGGGGTTCCCGTAGGTGAAGACGAGCACCGGCGGGACGCTGGCGCGATGGGTGAGCGGCGTCATTCGCGCACCCGCCTGCCCAAAAGCGCCCCGCTCGCGTGATCGCGGTGGTGCCTGTCCAGCAGGCCAGCCAGGGCGTGGAGGTGCATACCCTCCGCGCTTTCACCGGGCGTGCCAGGGAGCTGCGCCTTGGACTTACACCGGCGAGCCCTGCAAACCTTGCGGGGCGGAGTCCCCCTGCGACGCTTCTTGCGCTCCTGGCGGGGCGCGCGACGGCGGCGCGCAGCTGCGCCGTTCGTGCACGCGACCAGGAATCCTTGGCCCTACTCGCTCCGCAGCGCCACCGCGGGATCGAGCTTGCTAGCCTGAGCCGCCGGGTAGATGCCGAAGACCAGGCCGATCGCCGATGACACCGCCAGCGAGAGCAGCACCGACCAGACCGGCACCTGCGTGGGCAGGTTGGCGGCGAACCGCACCAGCCCCGAGGCCGCATAGCCGAGCAGCACCCCGAGCACGCCGCCCACCGTCGCCAGCAGCACCGCCTCGATGACGAACTGCGCGAGGATGCGCGCCCGCCGCGCACCGAGCGCCTTGCGCAGGCCGATCTCGCGGGTCCGCTCGGCCACCGCCACCAGCATGATGTTCATCACGCCGATGCCGCCCACCAGGAGCGAGAGCGCGCAGACGCCGAGCGCGATGATCTTCACCAGCCCGGCGATGTTGTCGAAGGTCTCGCGGGCCGATTCGTTGTCGAAGAGGAAGAAGTCGTCCTCTTCATCGGCCGAGAGCCCGCGGACCGCGCGAAAGGCGACGACCGCCTGGTCCTCGAGGCGCTTCAGGTCGGCGCCGTCGGGGGCCATCACGGTGATGTTGACCGAGCGGCCCGTCCCGTAGAGTTCGTGGAAGAGGCCGATGGGGATGGCGATCAGGTTGTCCGGGTTGCCGCCCACGGGGCTGCCGCCCTGGCGCTCGATGGTGCCGATGACGTCGAGCTCCAGCCGGCCGAGGCGCACCTTGGCGCCGACCGGGTTGACGCCTTCGGGGAAGAGCGAGTCGACCGCGCCCATGCCCAGCACCACCACCCGCGTGGCCGAGACCGCCTCGCCCTCGCCGAAGCCGCGGCCCTTGCCGATGGGCAGGCTGTTGTTGCTGAAGAACTCGGCGGTGCCGCCGGCCACCTGCATGCCCTGCGCGGTGGTCTCCTTGGTGCTCACTTCCTTGCCGAAGTCCCACAGCTCGGCGCCCACCTGGCGGGCCTGCGGGAGCAGGTCGCGCAGCTGGAGCGTCTGCTGGAGGGTGAGGTTCTTGCGCCGCTGCACCTCGGGCGAGGGCGGGCCGAAGCCGTTGGGGGTCTTCTGTAATTGAAAGACATTTGCGCCGAGCCCGCCGATCCCGGCGCTGATCGCGTTCTGCAGGCCCGTGGTCAGCGCCATCATGGTGATGACGGTGAAGACGCCGATGACGATGCCGAGGAGCGTGAGGGCCGAGCGCAGCTTGTGCCCGGCGAGCGCGGCGAGGGCGAGGCCGAAGTCGTCGGCGCGGGCGCGCAGCGCCGAGGAGAAGCGCGACGCGCGA
>JAYWAO010000599.1:0-7901 GCA_043782365.1 Deltaproteobacteria bacterium | reverse complement strand
GCGCCGCGGACCCCGCCCGGTACCAGCTGCAGCTCGCAAACGCCTGGGCGCTCGAGGGGCTGAAGAAGCCGGCGGAGGCCCGCGCGGCCTACGAGCGGGTGCTCGCGCTCAAGCCCGGCCAGGACGACGCGCTCTATGGCAAGGCCACGGCGCTGCGGGCGGAGGGCAAGCTCCCCGAGGCGATGGCCGCCTTCAAGGCGTACGTCGCGAACGACAAGGCGCCCCGGCTCAAGGACGCGACCGCGCAGATCTCGCAGATCGACCTGCGCTTGAAGAACCCGCCCAAGGCGGCGGTCGAGGTCGCCCGGCGCGAGCCGGCCAAGGCGGGCGCGGACATCTCCAAGCTGGAGCTGCCCCCGGGCGCCGCCGGCTCGAGCGAGCCGGCGCTGAACCTGCCCACCGACCTGCCGCTGGGGCTCGACGACCAGCTCGCGCTGCCGCCCTCGGTGAGCGCGGCGGCCCCAGCGGCCCTCCCGTCCATCCCGGCGGCGAAGCCTGCGGCCCCTGCTGCGACGGCCCCTGCGGCCGCTCCGGCGGCGCCCAAGGCCTCGCCGGAGACCAAGCCGTCGGGGACCGGGGGACCCGCGGGTGGCGCCCCCGACAGCAAGGCCAGCGGAGATGCGAAGCCCGCCTCTCCGGCGGCTGCCAAGTAGGGCGTACGTAGATCGGCTGGGACGGGAGCGCGTTGGACGATGGCGAGCCCGGAGAGAAAGTGCTAGCGCATTTGGGTCGGCTGTTTTCAGTTTCGGCGGAGGAGTTCATGTTGAAGCGCAGCTTCATCGCAAGCACGGTGGCCCTGCTCGGGGCCGTCGCCCTGGGCCTCCCGGCCGGCGCGGCGGACGAGAAGAAGGCCGACGCGCCAGCGCCCAACGTCAAGATCATCCAGGAGGCGGACAAGGTCGTCGTCCGCAAGCGCACGGTGATCGACTTCAACGACGTCACCGTCGAGGGCGAGCTGACCAAGCCCGAGGGCAGCTACCTGCTCAACCGCAACAAGACGCGCTTCCAGTCGCTGATCAAGCTGCGGGACAACTTCAATCCCGAGCTGCAGAAGTCCGCCGACAACCTCTAGCTTTTGCCTCTGCCAGGAGACGCTTCGATGGCCAGCGACCGCAACAAGCGCAAGGGTGCACGCAAGGGCGGCGCTGCCGCGGCCGATCTTGTCCGCCCGCAGCAGGGCGCCTTCGACGACAAGACCGAGCCCAACGCCGCGGTGCCGGCCGGGCCACCGCCCGCGGAGTCGATCGAGGCCGAGATCGAGGCCGAGGTCAGCGACGGGGGCACCACCACCCTGAGCGCGACCGCGGTCTCGGAGCGGCTCGGCGACGACGAGAAGACGCGCCCCGACGCGCGCGCCCCCGCCGGGCTTGCGGCGCTCCCCACGCCGCCTCCCGCAGCGCCCGCGCCCAAGAAGGCCGCGCCGCGCAGCCACGGCCTCGGCGCCCGGGTGTCCGACGCCGCGGCCGCCAAGCTGCTCATCTTCGACGACCTCCCCGAGGACGAGAAGCCGCGCAAGGACGATCGCGTCCTGCTGCTCGGCCTCATCTGGGGCGGCGAGACGCTGGTCGAGCTCGAGCAGATCCAGCAGGGCGACGACCTCAAGGTCGGCACGCTGTTCGACCTGCCGGCCTCGAACCTGCCCAAGGAGTTCCGGCTGGTGCAGCACGTCGCCAGCGAGCTGGTCTTCACGGTCCCGGCCGATCTCAAGAGCGAAGTGCATCACTCGGGCGGCCGCGCCTCCGACTCGTTCGAGCAGCTCTCCAGCACGGGCAAGGTCCGCCGCGTGGACGCGCCGTTCAAGGGCTTCGCGTACACCATCCAGTCGGACGACCGCATCGTGGTGCAGGTCGCGCCCAATCTGATGCTGGTGGCCCGCTACGTGCGCGGCTTCAAGCAGAAGGAGAAGACGCTGCTCGACATGGTGGACGTGTCGTTCGCCACCACGCTGATCATCGCGCTGCTCGCGCTCTGCCTGTTCTGGATGATGCTGCGGATCGCGCCGCGCTCCGACGGCCTGCTCGGCGACGACCTGACGCGCAACCGCGCGCAGTTCACCAAGTACCAGGTGAAGCCGCCCGAGGAGCTCAAGCAGCCCAAGTTCAAGGAGCTCTCCGGGGTCAAGGAGGGCGCCAAGGCCAAGCTCGACGAGGGCAAGTTCGGCCAGAAGGACGCCAAGAAGAAGGACGCGGACGCCTCCAAGAAGGGCGCGCCCGTGGTCGACCCCAACAAGCAGGAGAAGGACCGCCAGACCGTGATGAAGACGGGCCTGCTCGCGGCGCTCAGCAAGCTGGGCGCCAACAACGCCGGCGCGGCCAGCAACGTCCTCGGGCCGGGCGGCCTCGGCACGGGCATCAACAACGCGCTCGGCGGCGTCAAGGGCGGAGCGGGGCAGGGCGACGCGTACGGCGTCGGCGGCCTCGGCTCGCGCGGGGCGGGCGGGGGCGGCGGCGGCACCGCGCTCGGCATCGGCGGCCTCGGCACCAAGGGCGATGGCCACGGCAAGGGCGGCTACGGCGAGATCGACCTCGGCGGCCGCGGCAAGGACGAGACCCAGTTCATCCCGGGCAAGACCTCGGTGGTGGGCGGCCTCTCGCGCGACGTGATCAACCGCGTCATCCAGCGGCACTACAACGAGATCAAGTACTGCTACGAGAAGGAGCTGTCGCACGACCCGGGCCTCTACGGGAAGGTCACCGTCTCCTTCCTCATCGACGCCCACGGCCGCGTCAACGACGCGCAGGTGCAGCAGACCACCATGTCGAGCGAGCCGGTCGAGGCCTGCATGATGAACCACGTCAAGCGGTGGGTCTTCCCGGCCCCCTCGGCGGGCGGCGAGACGCAGGTCAGCTATCCGTACGTCTTCAAGGCCTCGGGCCAGTAAGGGCGCTGCACCGTGATCGGCAATTTTGGTAGGTTTGGTAGGCGACTGGGAGCAGGCATGTCCGGCGGGCGCGGCGTCTCGATGTTGGCCGTCTCGCTGGCAGCGCTGATCTCCCTCGCGCCCGTGTCGGGCGCCCTGGCCCAGGACGACGGCCCCGCGCCGCAGACCGGCGTGGACCCGCGGCCCAAGCGCGGCATCTTCGCGGAGACCACGCTGGGCCTGTTCACCTCGGTGGGCGGCAGCCAGGCACTCTCCAACGGCCAGCCCTACCTGGGCATGACGGTGGGCCGCGATCTGGGCGACCTCGCCACCATCTTCGTGGCGCTGGGCATCGGCGCGTCGAGCGCCTCCTGCTTCGACCTCACGCCGGCCGGCACCTGCAACGCGGCCGACTCCTTCGGCGCGACCTACCTCGAGGGCGGCGCGAGCTACGGCAAGGAGCTGGCGAACCGGCTGCGGCTGTCGGGGCGGATCGTCGCGGGCGTCACCCAGCTCGCGCCCGGGCCGATCAAGGACACCGTCGCCAAGGTGGTGCCCGACTCGCTCTACGGCTTCCACGCCGGGGCGGGCTTCGGCATCGACTACGACACGCGGCTCGACCACTTCGCGGTGGGCTTCGACATCATCGGGCGGTTCACGGTGGCGAGCAGGCCCGACAGCGGCACGTTCAACCTGTTCACCATCGCCTTCCTCCCGCGCATCCGGTACGTGTTCTAGAACCTACGCCGCTCGGGGTAGTCCCGGGCCGGCCTTTGGTGGCGCGGGGGCCTGGGCCGCTCTTGGAGTGCAGGGTACGGACCCGGCGCCGGGCAGCGCATGGGGAGGAAGCTCGCCGGGCCTTTCTCGGGCGTACGGTACGGAGTTGGGTTAGCCTGACCGCTCCGCAAGACCCGGGTATAGGCTCCGAATATGCGCTTGAATGATTTGGTCGTGGCACGGTTCGCTCGCCGTGCTGGGCTGGTTGTCGTCGCCGCCTGCACCGCCCTTGGAGGCGTGGCTTGGGCAGCGCCCGAGGGTGCTCCGCCGGCGGCCAAGGCCGCTACCGCGAAGTCCGCGGCTCCCGCTGCCAAGAGCCCGGCCCCCAGCCAGGCGGCTGCGCCGAGCGCCGGTTCCAAGGCGTGGGCGAAGGGCGCGCAGGGCAGGCTGGTGCTGCTGGTGTCGATCGATCAGCTTCGCTACCAGGACCTCCTCACGCTCGCGCCGGAGTTTGGCGAGGGCGGCTTCGCCGGGCTCGGGCGGCCGGCGGCGCTGCGCTACGAGACCGCGGTCACCGAGACCGCCGCCGACCACGCCACCCTCTCTACGGGCGCCTGGGCCGACCTGCACGGCGTGGTGGCCAACCGCTGGGTCGAGGGCGGGCGGTTCCGGCAGGCGATCGACGACCCGAACTGCCCGATCTGGGAGCGCCCCGACGATGGCCGCGGCGCCTCGGTGCTGCGCGCCCCGACGGTGGGCGACGCGCTCAAGCTCGCCACCAACGGGCGCAGCAAGGTGGTCGCGGTGGCCAACAAGGACCGCGTCGCGCTGCTGCTCGGCGGGATGTCGGCCGACCTGGCCCTCTTCTGGGACGACTCCGCCGGCCGCTTCACCTCGACCACCTGCTACGCGCCGAAGGCTCCAGAGTGGGTGGAGCAGCTGCGCAAGGACCACCCGGCCAGCGAGTATTACACCTACGTCTGGAACCCCTCGCGGCCGCTCGAGCTGCTGGGCAACTACTCCGACCTCGCCGCGCCCGGGGTGCAGCCGCGGGGCCGCATCGGGGAGCGCTTCCCGCATGCGGTCGGCCAGTCCGAGCCGGGGCAGCGCCTCTGGTTTGCCCTCCGGCAGACGCCCGCGGCCACCACGCTCGCGCTCGCAGCGGCCAAGGCGGCGGTCGAGGCGTACACGCTCGGCGACGGCGGCACCACCGACCTGCTCCTGCTCGGCATCGCCAGCGTCGACGGCGTGGGGCACCAGTTCGGCGCCCACTCGCCCGAGCGGGTCGACACCGTGCTCCGGCTCCACGACGAGCTGGGCGCGTTCCTCCAGTGGCTGCGCGGTCGGCTCGGCGGGCGGCTCCAGATCGTGCTGACCGCCGACCACGGGCTCCAGCCGATCCCCGCGCAGTCGCAGAAGCTACACCTCGACGCGAGGGTGCTCTCGCGGGACGACCTCTCCGCGCAGGTCGAGCGCGCGCTCACGGCCCAGCTGGGCGCGGCTCCGGGCGGCGCCTGGGTGGACACCTTCGACCCGCCCTACCTCTCCCTCAAGCGCACCGGCACCGGAGATCTCGACCACACCATCCACCTCGCCGCGCAGGCGCTGCGCAAGGAGCCCGGGTTGTGGCGCGTGGTGGAGACTGCGCGCGCGCTCGAGCAGGGCGGGCAGGGAGAGCCCGAGTTCGTCCGCCACGCGCTCTACCCGGGCCGCAGCGGCGACCTGCTGCTCGTCCCGCGGCCGCTCTACATGCTGCTCAAGGACGACGGCGCCGACCACGGCACGCCCTGGAACGACGACTCGATGGTGCCGTTCCTCACCCAGACGCCGGGGTGGATGATGCGGCCGGAGTTCGAGGGGGGCGTCTTGAAGGCCACGCAGGTGGCGCCGACCATCGCGGCGCTGCTCGAGGTGAGCCCGCCCTCGGCGGCCTTCGCGGAGCCGGCGCTGCAGCGGAAGTAGCGGGCCGGGTCGGGCGGCCCGCGAGCGACCGCAGGGACCTCTGAGGAAACCGGGAAACCAGGAGACGACCGGCGCGGTGGTGCGGCACATCTGCGCGCGTGCCGCCTTGTTCTTCCTGCCCCTGGTTTCCTGGTTTCCTCGGAGATCATCTCCGCGGCCTCGCTGGCCCGAAACGCAAACGGCCCCGGTCGTCGCCGACCAGGGCCGAGTGTGTTGGAGCCCCGCGAGCAGGGCGAGCCAAGCGCCTAGATGACGCCGTCAGCGCGCTTGCGCTCCCGCTCCAGCCGGTACCGGTCGCCCGCCTGGAGGTGCTTCTTGCGCAGCCGCACCGTCTTCGGCGTCACCTCCACCAGCTCGTCCTCGTTGATCCACTCCAGCGCCTTCTCGAGCGACATCTCGCGCGGCGGAGTGAGGATGACGTTCTCATCCTTCGAGACGGTGCGGATGTTGGTGAGCTTCTTGGCGCGGCAGACGTTGACGTCGAGGTCGAGCGGGTGGCTCGCCTCGCCGCAGATCATCCCCTCGTACACGGGCTGCCCGGCGCCCCAGAAGAGGCTGCCGCGGGTCTGGATGTCGAAGAGCGCGTACGACACCGTCTCGCCCTCGCGGTCGGCGACGATCGCGCCGTTCTGCCGCTTGGGGATCTTGCCCTGCCAGGGCTCGTAGCCGTCGAACTGCGACGACATGATGCCCTCGCCGCGCGTGATGGTGAGGAACTCGTTGCGGAAGCCGACCAGGCCGCGGGCGGGGATGCGGAAGTTCAGCCGCACGCGCTCCGAGCCGATCTGCTGCATCTCCACCATCCGGCCCTTGCGCGGTCCGAGGCGCTCGGTGACCACGCCCACCGACACCTGGGGCAGGTCGCAGACCATCAGCTCCATCGGCTCGTGGGTGACGCCGTCCACTTCCTTGGTGAGCGGCTCCGGGTTCGAGGCGGTCAGCTCGTAGCCCTCGCGGCGCATGGTCTCGATGATCACCGCCAGCTGGAGCTCGCCGCGGCCGATCACCTTGAACGCGTCGGGCGTGTCGGTGTCGAGCACGCGGATGGAGACGTTGCGGTAGGCCTCGCGCTGCAGACGCTCACGCAGGTTGCGCGAGGTGACGTACTTGCCCTCGCGGCCGGCGAACGGGCTGTCGTTGACCTTGAAGACCATCGACATGGTCGGCTCGTCGACGTGGATGCGCTCGAGCGGCATCGGCAGCTCGACGTCGGCGATGGTGTCACCGATGGCGACCTCCTCGATGCCCGCCAGCGAGATGATCTCACCGATGCCGGCTTCCTTGATCTCGACGCGCTTGAGGCCGTCGAAGGCGAAGATCTTGACCACCTTGCCGCGCGGCGTGCTGCCGTCGGCGCGGCAGACGGCCACGTTCTGCCCGGCGATGATCGACCCCGAGGTGAGGCGGCCGATCGCGAGGCGGCCGACGTAGTCGTCGTAGTCGAGGTTGGCGACCAGCATCTGCAGCTTCTCGTGGGTGCTGTCGGCCTTCTTCGGGGGCGGGATCACCTCGAGGATGGCGTCGAGCAGCGGGTCGAGGGTGCGGGCGCGCTGGCCCTTCTCCTCGCCGGCGTGCGGGATGGCGCCCGGCGCGGCGGCCTGGCCCACGGGGAGGTCGTCGAAGTCCGACAGGCGCGTCGAGGCGCGGCCGGCGCGGGCCACCGTATAGACCACCGGGAACTCGATCTGGTGCTCGTTCGCGCCCATATCGATGAAGAGCGCGTAGATGGCGTCGAGCACCTCGGCCGGCCGGGCGTCCTGGCGGTCGATCTTGTTGACCACGACCACCGCGGGCAGGCCGAGCGCGAGCGCCTTGCCGAGCACGAAGCGGGTCTGCGGGAGCGGGCCCTCCGCGGCGTCGACGAGCAGCAGCACGCCGTCCACCAGGCGCAGGCCGCGCTCCACCTCGCCGCCGAAGTCGGCGTGGCCGGGCGTGTCGACGATGTTGATCTTCACGCCGCGGTACTGGATCGCGGTGTTCTTGGCGAGGATGGTGATGCCCTTCTCGCGCTCGAGGTCGTTCGAGTCCATGGCGCGGTCCACCATGGTCTCGTTGGCCCGATAGATGCCGGTCTGGCGCAGCATGAAGTCGACCAGCGTCGTCTTGCCGTGGTCGACGTGGGCGATGATGGCGATGTTGCGGATCTGCTCGCGGGGGATCATTTAAGCTGCTTTCTTCGGGCCGCCTCTGGGCGGGTGCGGGTGCTTTTGGAACGGCGCGTCTAGCACGAGAGTGGTCTAAGGAACAAGCGGCCCGCTGGCGAGGGGGTGCAGTTCCACGCGATCGGGGCCAACGACAAATCCTCACCGCCGTCGCCGTCAACGTCCATGTCAACGTCTCATGGTCGGTCCACACCCCGGGG
>JAYWAO010000598.1:0-2860 GCA_043782365.1 Deltaproteobacteria bacterium | reverse complement strand
TCTCCGCGATCACGTGCGCGAAGAAGGCGGGCTGCGGCTCGCCGGCCTTCGACTCGAAGGTGTGGAACTGGATGCCGTTCGCGAGGCCCTCGCGCAGCGCCCAGAGCGCCTCGGCGATGTCGTCCTGGCTCGCCGAGCCGAGCAGGCCGAGCGCTTCACCCGAGAACGGCCCGCTCGCGTGCTTGCTGCCCGCGTAGAACGAGCGCCCGAAGACCACCTCCACCTCGGCCGCCTTGGTGGCGTGGTCGAGCGCGACGTAGAGCGCGTCGTCGGAGTCGCAGGTGACGAGGCCGAGCGCGGGGTGTGCGGTTTTGATCTTGAACGCAGCCGCCAGCTGCGGATCGAGCCGGTCGATCTGCCGGCAGGCGAGCACCCTCGCCGGCAGCGGCAAAAGCCCCTTGGGCGCGGGCTCGATGCGCAGGCCGAGCGGGGTCACGTCCCGCTCGACTGCGTCAGCTTGACGCCGCCGCCGCCCGCCGCGAAGGTCCGCCGCACGATGGTGGCGCACTCGCGCGCGGCCACCTCGGGCTTGAACCCGAGCGGGCGGATGTTGGAGATGCAGTCCTTCTCGGCGTTGTCCTGGCCGAGCCGCGGGCCGTAGGCGGTATAAATCGATAACGAATCGCCGGTGCCCAGCCCGGGCCGCTCGCCCACCAGCACCACCGTGCAGCGGGCTTGGAGTAACACACCAATCTCGTCCTGCACGCCCACCCGGCAGAACTTGACGAAGAGCGGCTTGCCCAGCTTGAGCTTCTCCGCCTGCAGCGCCTGGGTGAGCAGCGGCAGCAGCTTGGGCCCGTTCTCGATCAGCGCCCACGCCGAGAGCCCGTCGCCGCAGATGATCTGCACGTCGGGCGCGCGGGTGCCCTCGGCCTGCAGCTTCTTCACGCTGGCGTCGTCGAGGCGGCGGCCGAGGTCGGGCTGCAGGAGGAACTCTTGCCGGTCCTTGCAGCGCGTGTGCAGCGAGAGGCAGCCGAGCTTTCCGGGCAGGTCCTCCGGGACCTCGGCCTGCACCGCGTCGATGGCGATGGCGTGCTCGGCCCGCATGCCGACGTACACCGAGGTGAGGTAGCGCGTGCCCGTCCGGCCCTGCACGAGGCGCGCGGGTGTGGCCGCCTTGATCCGCGCCAGCTCCGCGGGGTCGAAGGGCCCGAGCTTCGGCTTGTGCGGCGGGCGCGAGTGCGGCTCGACCAGGGTAGCCACCGGCACCAGATCGCCCCTGAACGGCGCGGGCACGGCCGCCGCCTTCTCCTCGTCGCGCACCAGCTCCGCGATCGACTCGCGGACGATCTGCTCGACCAGCTTGCGGTCGATCACAGGTCCCTCCGCGTGGTCGTAAAGAGGCTCGCGTCGCCCGCGCGGGGCGTCAGCCGGCCGCCGCGCCAGAGGCCCATCTCCTCCATCCACTTCTCGAACTCGGGCGCGGGGCGCAAGCCGAGCAGCTCGCGCAGCGCCGCGTTGTTGTGGAACGAAGTGGTCTGGTAGTTGAGCATCACGTCGTCGCCCATCGGGATGCCCATCAGGTAGTTCACGCCCGCGGTGGCCAGCAGCACCTCGAGGTTCTCCTGGTCGTTCTGGTCGGCGTTCGCGTGGTTGGTGTAACACGCGTCGCAGCCCATCGGGATGCCGAGCAGCTTGCCGACGAAGTGGTCCTCGAGGCCGGCGCGGGTGATCTCCTTCGCGTCGCGCAGGTACTCGGGCCCGATGAAGCCGACCACCGAGTTGAGCAGGAACGGCGCGTACCGGCGCGCCAGCGTGTGCGTGCGCGCCTCCATGGTGAGCTGGTCGGTCCCGTGGTGCGCGTTCGCCGAGAGCGCGGTGCCCTGGCCCGACTCGAAGTACATCACGTTGGGGCCCTGCGCGGTGCCCTCGCGGCGGGCCATGTCCCAGGCCTCGTCGAGCAGCTTGACGGTGACGCCGAAGTTGCGGTTCGCGCCCTCGCTGCCCGCGATCGACTGGAACATCAGATCCAGCGGCGCGCCCTTCTGCATCGCGGCCATCTGCACGGTGAGGTGGCTGAGCACGCAGTTCTGGGTGGGTACGCGGAAGGCCCGCATGAAGTCCTTGGTGGCCTTCAGCAGATCGGCGGTCTTCTGCACCGAGCCCGTGGACGGGTTGATGCCGATCACCGCGTCGCCGTTGCCGAAGGCGAGGCCCTCCTTCACGGCGGCGATCACGCCCTCGGGGTCGTCGAGCGGGTGGTTTGGCTGCAGGCGGCTGGAGATGCGGCCGGCGAGGCCCAGCGTGTTGTTGCAGCGGACCACCACGCGGATCTTCTTCGCCCCGACGATGAGGTCGAGGTTGCTCATCAGCTTCGCGCAGGCCGCGGCCATCTCGCCGGTGAGGCCCTTGCTGATGGCGCCGATCTGCTCGCCGGCGGTCTCGGAGTCGAGCACCCACTCGCGCAGCTCGCTGGCGCTCCAGCCCGCGAGCTGGCGGAAGGCCGCCTGGTCGAGGCCGTCCTCGGCGACGCGGGTGACCTCGTCGTCCTCGTAGGGAACCGAGGGGTTCTCGCGGAGCTCGCGCAGCGTCACCTGCGAGAGGAGCCACTTGGCGGCGGCCATCTCGCGCATCGAGCGGGGCGCCAGGCCGGCCTGCACGTCGCCCGAGCGGGGCTCGCCCGCGCGGGCCAACACGTCCTTGAGCGAGGGGAAGGTGAACGACTCGCCGAACAAGGTGGTGGAGAGCTTCATTCAGGGCGCAGAAGAGCAGGGGACGGGCTGTTGCACAAGGGCGAAGGGGGAGGGAGGCCACGGCCCGAGGCTAGAGCACCGAACAGCTTACCTCCCGTCGCCAGGGCGGCGATGGGCAGCGCATCTCGTCGTCGCTCCTCCTCGGAAACCACAACGGGTTGACTCGT
>JAYWAO010000597.1:0-7951 GCA_043782365.1 Deltaproteobacteria bacterium | reverse complement strand
GATCGCTGCGCCGTTCGGCCGTCCCACCGGCATCATGACCGCGTGGGTCTCGCCGCGCCTCTTGGTGGTGGACTTCCCGGGCCGCCCGCAGACGGTGGTGCGCGTCGGCCAGATCGGCGTGCCCCGCTCGTCGCCGGACACGCTGGCGCTCCGGGTGCTGAACTCGGTGCTCGGCGGGTCGTTCACCAGTCGGCTCAACCAGAACCTGCGCGAGACGAACGGTTACACTTACGGCATCGGCAGCGCCTTCGCCTTCGGGCGGCTGGCGGGTCCGTTCGGCGCGCAGAGCAGCGTCAAGACCGAGGTGACCGGCCTCGCGCTGGTCGAAGTGCTCAAGGAGATCTCGCGTGCGGTGGACGAGCCTCTCGCGCCGGAGGAGCTGGAGAAGGGCAAGGCGCTGCTCGCCTACGAGCTGGTCGAGACGCTGCAGCGCTCGGAGGCCACCGCCGCCGCGGTCGCGGGGCTGTTCATCGACGGCCTGCCGATGGACGACCTGCAGACGCTCGTTCCCCGGCTGCGCGCGCTGACGGTGGGCGACGTGCAGGCGGCGGCGAAGCGGGCGCTGCAGCCCGGGAAGATGACCATCGTGCTGGCTGGCGACTGGAAGGTGGTGGGGCCGCAGTTGAAGGCGGTCGGGCTGGGGCTGCCGGAGCCGCTGCTGCGCGAGGTGAAGTAGCGGCACCCGCCAACGCGATGCCTGATCCGATACCCGATTCCACCCGATTTGCGGCGGGTGGGGTCGGGACGTTCAGGGCTTGCCGCAGAGCTTCTCGGCGCCGAAGAGCACCACCTGCAGGTCGCTGGCTGCCGGGTAGCTCTCGGTCACGTCCGCGCAGACGTTGGCTTTGCGCTCCAGCGTCGCCGCCATCGACTCTGCGTTGGTCATCGGTGCCGCGTCAGCGAGTAGCGCTGCGTCCAGTGGCGCATCCTACGCGTGGCGGTGCCATCGGTCGTCCCCCGCGCCATTTCAGCCTCTGAGCCGGGTATTACTCCTCGCCCCGCACCAGCTCCTCCAGCGTCTCCCGCTTGCGCGCCACCGTGTACCCCGCGCCCTCCACCAAGACTTCGGCGGGCCGCAGCCGCGCATTGTAGTTGCTCGCCATCGACATCCCGTAAGCGCCCGCCGTCCGCAGCACCAGCAGATCCCCCGCCTCCAGCGGCGGCAAGACTCTTTGGTGCGCCAGCACGTCGGCGCTCTCGCAGACGGGCCCCACCAGGTCCACGCGCTGCTTCCCCTCGCGCGGCCTGGCGACGGTCTCCACCTCGTGGAACGCCTGGTACAGCGCGGGCCGCAGCAGGTCGTTCATGCCCGCGTCCACCACGGTGAACCGCCGCTTCCCCGCGCCCCGCTTGCCCAAGAGCACCTGCGTCAAGAGCACGCCCGCGTTGGCGACGATCAGCCTGCCGGGCTCGAGTAACACTCTTGCCTTCAACCCCTGCAGCGCCTCGGCCAGCGCCCGGCCGTACACCGCGGGCTCCACGGGCTCGCCGCCGTCGCCGTACGGCACGCCGAGGCCGCCGCCGAGGTCGAGGTGGCGCAGGTTCAGGCCGCCCGCGCGCAGCTCTTCAAACAGCGCGCGCACCTTCTTCGCCGCCTGCACGAACGGCTTCACCGAGGAGATCTGCGAGCCGATGTGGCACGCCACGCCGACCACCTCGAGGCCGGGCAGGCTCGCCGCCAGCTTGTACGCGGCCTTCGCCCGCGCCGCGGGAATGCCGAACTTGCTGCTGGCGAGCGCGGTCGCGATGTACGGGTGCGTCTTCGCGTCCACGTCCGGGTTGACGCGGATGGCGACCGGCGCGCGCACGCCCCGCGCCGCGGCCACCGCGGAGAGCTGCTCGAGCTCCTCCTCGCTCTCGCAGTTGAACTGGAGGATGCCGGCCTCGAGCGCCGACTCCAGCTCGTCCTTGCGCTTGCCCACGCCCGAGAAGACGATCTTCTTCGGGTCGGCCCCGGCGTGCAGCGCGCGGAACAGCTCGCCGCCGCTGACGATGTCGAAGCCGAACCCCTCTGCGCGCAGGAGCCGCAGGATCGAGAGGTTGCCCGCGGCCTTCACCGCGTAGCAGCAGAGCACGTCGAGCCCGCGCAGCGCCCCGCGGAAGACCCGCGCGTGCCGCCGCAGCGTCGCCGCCGAATACACGTAGGTGGGCGTGCCCACCTCGGCCGCGATGCGCGCCAGCGCGACCCCCTCACAGTGCAGCGCGCCCCGCTTGCGCTGGAAGTGGTTCACTTGACGCCGCCGTCGAGGAAGTCTTCATCGTGGCCCGCGTCGGGCGGCGTCTTTGCCCACCGCTTCATCGCCTCGGTCTTCGCCTCGATGTCCTGCTCGGGCTCCTGGTCGCGCTTCCAGTCGGGCCGCTGGCAGAGAGCGCGGCACCGCCCGCCGAGCTGCTCCTTGACGCCGCAGCGGGCCCGCTTCTCGCGCAGGTCGTCGCAGGCGTCGCAGATCTCCTCGGTGGTCTTGCCTACCGGGACGACGTTGGCCGCCTCGACGTTGTCGCAGCCCACGCCAGCGTCGGAGTAGCGCGCGCCGTAGCCGTCCTCCATCTGCGGCGGCTTGGGCCAGTTGCGCGCGCCGCACATCGCGAACGAGACGCTGCCGGCGAGCGCGCCAGCGCGCAGGAAGGCGCGCAAGGCCAGGGCGATTCGAGCCGGCTTCTGGGTCATTTCAGATCACCTCGGAAGGTGCAGGGACCGCGGACGCGCGACCGACGAGAGCCTTGTTCGCAGTTGTCGTGCGTGCGGTCGTGCGTCCGGCCTAGAACGGGATCGCCATCATCGCCCGGATCGCGTGCGCGATGCTCGCATCCGACGCCGTCCGCGAGCCCGTGGTGTAGCCGAGGCCGGTGTTGCCGAGGCCCTGGAAGGGCAGCAGCAGGCCGTACTGCAGGCCGAGGTGGAACCGGTCGGGCGTGTCGTGGCTGATGCCGACGTTCGCCTCCAGGCCGAGCGGCCGCGCGAGGCCCGGCGTGTTCTCCGGGTACCACGCCTGCGAGTAGACGAGCGCCGCCGTCAGCTCGAAGCCCGTGTCGTCGCCGCCGCCGCTCTTGCGGCCGGTGGGCCGGTAGCGCAGCGAGGGCTTGGCGTACCAAGCCGAGGTCACCGAGGTGACGAGGTTACGGAACAAGATCGTGTCCACGTTGAAGGCGCGGTTGAAGACGAAGTTGTTGATGCGGCCGCGGTTGTTGCCGACGCTGAAGTTGGTGTGCGGCCCGTCGATGTCGCCGACGCCGGTCGCGTAGAAGTTGGTGCCGTCGGGGTTGGTGCCCATCTTGCCGCCGGTGCCCGAGCGCCACGGCCGCGCGCCGAAGCCGTAGGCGCCGGAGTCGCCCGAGGCGGCGCCGAACTCGAAGCCGAGGAGGAGGGCGTCGGCCGGGAGCATCGAGAGGTCGGCCTGCAGCGCGCCGCCCCACTGGAAAAATGTAATACTCTGCGAGAGGTCGAGGTTGAGCAGATCGTTGGTCACCGTGGCGCGCGTGCCCACCGAGCCGAGCTTGGAGCCGATCTCACCGTCGATGCGGACCTTGCCCTTGCGGAAGGAGAAGTAGACGTCGGGCATGTACAGCTTGGCCTTGCGCTGGATGACGCCGCTGCGGTCGGCGGCCTGGTCGCCGGTGGTGACGCCGCCGACGCCGTCGAGCCCGCTCTGGGTGGGCCGCGGCGTGTCCCAGCCCTGGACGCGGTAGTCGATCAGCGCGCCGTAGTTGATCACCCACTCGCCGGCGTCGAGCTTGCGGCGCGCCTCCTCGGGGGAGTCGAGCTTCTCGACCTGCAGGCCGATCCGGTAGCCGTCGTCGAGGGTGTCGAGGTCGACCGAGCGGCCCAACTCGCCGTGCTCGCCCGTGGTCGTCGCGCCCTTGTCGAGGAGGTCCATCATGATGGTGAACTTGTGGCCGCGGAAGTCGCGCGGGGCGAAGGCGACGCGGTCGTAGGTGTCGCCGTAGTCGCTGTCGAGGCCGTTGCCGTCGTTGTGGAGGATGCCCAGGCCCCAGTGGTAGCCCATCCGGCCGAAGGAGAGCTCGCCGAGCGGCGTGTTGGCCCGGCCCCAGACGCGCTTGACGTGCACGGCGGTGGCGGCCCGGTTGGTGCTGAGCACCGCCAGGGGAGTGTAGGTGTCGAGGATCGGGTCCTGGGTGGGGTTCGAGCCCATCAGGATGTTGTCGAGCACGTCGATCTGCGCGTGGATGTGCAGGTCCTCGGAGACCGCCAGCGTCGGCTCGAAGCGCAGGCGCATGTTCGCGTCCGACTGCGAGTGGTTGTCGCCGGAGTTGATGAACGGCCGCGGGAACAGGTTGTAGCCCGCGGGGTCCTCGCCGCGCTTCAAGTCCATGTTGTTGAAGAACTCGAACCGCCAGCGCAGGTACCCGTGCGGCTGGAAGAGGTTGACGCGGGTCTTGAGCGCCTCGACCGCCTCGCTGTCCCGCACGCGCGCGGTGGAGTCCTGCTTGACCCACTCGGTCTCCTCCTTGGACTTCTCGCGCGCCTCCTTCAGCTCCTTGCGGACCTCCTCCATCACCTGGCGGCGGAACTCCTCCGGGTCGATGGGGGGAGCCGGCGGCGCCATCGGCGCGGGCACGGTCGCCGCTGCGGGCGCGAGCGCGGGTGCGGCGGCGACTGGCGCAGGGGCCTCGGCCGACTTGGCGGCTTCGGCCTTGGCGGCGTCCTTCTTGGCTTCGGCCGCGGACTTCTTCTTGGCTGGAACGGCAGCCTTCGCCGGAGCCTTGGCGGGGGTCGGGTCCTGCTGGGCTTGGGCGGCGGCGGCGGAGAGCAGCAGGGCGCCGAGGGCGAGGAGACGAGCCATCGATTGAGCCTTGGGTGACAGGTCGGAGCGAGCGTTCCCAAAGACCTTGGAGAAGATCCGGGAGGCGCGGCGAGTAACACGGCCCCTTGCGGGGGCGCAAGGTTGGCGCACCTACAAAGGCTCCTTGACCGGGCGAGGACGACCGCCGAGCATTGCTGGCTTGCGCGTGATCCGATCCATCCCCAGCGCCGCCGTGGCCTCCCCAGCGCTCGCGCGGGCAGCCGTCTTCGCCTGCGCGCTGCTCGCCGCGGCCAGCGGGTGCCGCCGCGAGACCGACGGCCAGACCGCCGTCCTCCTCACGCTCACCACCGCCGGCCCGGTCGACTGCGTGGTGCTCACCGAGGGCCCCGCCAGCGCTTCCGATGCCGGCGGGCGGGCGATCACCGACACGCAGACGCTCAAGGCCGGCGCCGGGCTCCCCAGCGCCTTCAGCGCGGTGCCCGGCTTCAAGACCGCCAGCGCCACCGCCCTCGTCTACTCCGGCCGCGCGCTCGGCGACGCGGGCTTCTTCTTCGTCGCCGAGGGCCACCGCGGCGGCTGCGACGGCCCGCTGGTCGCCCGCTTCGGTCCGGCCAACCTCGCCTTCTCGCAGGGCGTGGTCGTCAAGGCCGCGGCCGCGCTGGCGCTGCTCGGCGCCGACCACGACGGCGACGGCTTCGCCGAGGCCGACGACTGCAACGACAACGACCCCACCATCTACCCGGGCGCGCCCGAGAAGTGCGACGGGAAGGACCACTCGTGCAGCGGCGTCCTCGACAAGGGCTGCGCCTGCGCTGGCAACGCCTCGCGCGCCTGCTACCCGCTCGGCCTCTCCAGCCCCACCCTCAACGTCGGCACCTGCAAGGGCGGCAGGCAGTCGTGCATCGGCGGCAAGTGGGACGGCTTCTGCCTCGGCGCCGTGGTCCCGGCCCCCGAGCAGTGCGACGGGCTCGACCACGACTGCGACGGGCAGAAGGGCCTGCCCTCCTGCCCCTGCAAGTCGGGCGACGCGCGCAAGTGTTACACCAAAGGCCCGCTCGCGCTGGCGGGCGTGGGCCGCTGCGCCTGGGGCCAGCAAGTCTGTGGCGGTGACGGCTTCTACGGCGCCTGCTCCGGCGACGAGGCCCCGCTGACCGAAGAGCTCTGCAACGGCATCGACGACAACTGCAACGGCACGGTGGACGAGGAGGTGGACGCCAGCGGCCGCCCGGTGATGGTCCGGCCCGCCTGCGGCAAGACGGAGGGCGTCTGCGCCGGCTCGCAGAAGCACTGCAGCGGCGGCGCGTTCGGGGCCTGCACCGACCTCAACTACGGCGAGTCGGCCAAGGCCCACGGGTCGATCTACACAGCCGACGCTACGCTCTGCGATGGCGTGGATCACGACTGCGACGGCACCATCGACACCGGCTGCGGGTCGCGCGTCTGCCCCACTCTGGGCGCCACCCGCGACTGCTATGGCCCGGGCATCAAGAGCCCCACGCTGCAGCACCTCCCCTGCAAGAAGGGCTCGCAGACCTGCGGCGCGGTGGGGGGCCAGCGCCTCTGGGGCGCCTGCGTCGGCGAGCAGATCCCGTCGAACGAGGTCTGCGACGGCGTGGACAACGACTGCAACGGGGTCGTCGACGACCTCCCCGCCCAGGAGGGCCCCGCCTGCGAGACGGGCAAGTCGGGCGTCTGCGGCGCGGGCATGCGCAGGTGCGTCGCCGGCAACATCACCTGCGTCCCGCTCACCGCCGCCTCGGCCGAGGTGTGCGACGGCCTCGACAACGACTGCAACGGCCGCACCGACGAGCTGTGGAACAAGCAGACCGACGCGCAGCACTGCGGCGGCCCCTACGAGTGCCGCGCCTGCCCGGGCGGCGACGCCTGCTGCGGCGGGCGGTGTGCCGACTTCAAGTCCGACTCGCTCAACTGCGGCGCCTGCGGCAGGGTCTGCAGCGCCGGCCAAGGCTGCTGCGGGGGCGCCTGCGTCGCGCTCGACACCGGCAGCGACTGCGGCGCCTGCGGGCTCGCCTGCACCGAGGGGCTGATCTGCCGCACGGGGCTCTGCCTGCACCCGGCCGAGACCGCCTGCGCCGACGGCGTCGACAACGACGGCAACGGCCTCACCGACTGCCAGGACCCCACCTGCGACAAGCAGGTCTGCGACGCCACCGGCGGCACCTGCAAGGGCGGCACGTGCCAGCACGAGACCCTCTGCGGAGACGGGCTCGACAACGACGGCGACGGCCTGATCGACTGCCAGGACCCCGACTGCCTGAAGAAGCGCTGCCAGAACGGCGGCGTCTGCACCGCCAGCAAGGCGTGCGTCACCGAGCTCTGCAACAACGGGGTGGACGACAACGGCGATGGCCTCGTCGACTGCCAGGACGCCGTCGCCTGCCCGCCGCCGCTGGGCGGCCCGGGCGCGGTGGAGCAGTGCTGCAGCTTCAAGTGGCTCGACACGCAGACCGACGTCGCCAACTGCGGCGTCTGCGGGAACGACTGCCGCACGGGCCACGCCGCCGCCTGCGGCACCATCGCCTGCACCGCGGGCAAGTGCGTCTACGGAAACGCGCCCGATCGCTCGCTCTGCCCGAGCGGCGTCTGCTGCAAGGGCAACTGCGTGCCCGACAAGGAGACCTCCTGCACCGACGGCAGCGACAACAACTGCGACGGCAAGATCGACTGCCAGGACCCGCAGTCCTGCCCCGCTCCCGGCGGCGCCGTGACCCCAAAGTGCTGCAGCCTCGCCTGGACCGACACCGACCACGGCGACCTCGCCAACTGCGGCGGCTGCGGCAAGCTCTGCGCGCCCCCCACCAGCTTCTGCCAGGTGCCCGTCTGCAAGCCGGGCGGCGTCTGCGGCGTCGCCACCGACTGCACCAAGCCGGGCTGCGACGGGGCGGCCTGCGCGAACGGCAGCGCCGCAGGCATCTGCTCGGGCGGCGCCTGCTGCACTGGCTGCGTCTCGGCCGGCGGCCAGTGCCTCGCGGGCACCGACATCCACACCTGCAAGTCGGGCAGCGGCCAGTGCACCGACTGCGCCTCCAGCAACAACCCGTGCATCACCGACGCCTGCACCGCGGCGGGCTGCACCCACACGCCCAACACCAACGCCTGCACCACCGCGGGCGGCCAGGCCGGCGTCTGCGGCAACGGCGTCTGCTGCGCGGGCTGCTTCGACAAGA
>JAYWAO010000596.1:0-21311 GCA_043782365.1 Deltaproteobacteria bacterium | reverse complement strand
GGAACGGGGAATGGTCCGCCCCGGCGGCCTGCCCGTCAAGGCGGCGAGTGAACGCAACGTCTGCTCCCAGACCTGGCGGACTACTCTTTCGCGCCCGCGGCCGCGCCGAACAGCTCGACGGCCAACACCACCCGCCACGCGGGCGCGCCGAACCGCGCGTGGAGCCCCGCGCCCACGCCCAGCTTGAACCGCAGCGTCGCACCCGCGTATGGCGCCGTGTCGAGGCGGGCCGCCAGCAGGGCCTCAAGCGCGGTGGCGACGGACGAGAACGGCGCGGCGACCGCGGTGGAGCCGAAGAGCTCGGGGCCAACCGCGAGCACGGCTCCAGCGGGCAGCGCAGCGGGGGTGAAGCGCCAGCTCGCGGCGGCGCCGAAGACGCTCTCGCTGCCGCGCGGGCTGCCGGGGACAGGCGACTCGTCGAGCGGACGCAGGTGCACGCCGAGGTAGCCCGCCCAGGTGAGCGGTCCCCGGTCGCCCGCGGCCTGCAGGCGCACCAGCCCGCGCCAGCTGCCGTCGGTGGCGTAGCCCGACCGCTCTCCCGAGGGCACCCAGGCGATCGCGCCGACGGCGAAGCGCACGGAGCCCTGCGCGTCGCCGAGCAGGCGCCAATCCACGGACAGCGCCAGATCGGACAGCGCGTCGGGGTTGTGCTCGAGGTTCGCCGCAGGCGCCGTGAAGCGGTACCCCAGCGCGAGGCCGCTGTCCCCGGCCACGTAGACGGGGCTGGAGAAGCGAAGGCCCGCGCGCAGCCGGTCCCAGCCCACCGAGAAGGCGAGGTCGGCCGAGGTCTGGTGGCGCACGACCACCAGCGCTCCGCCGCGGCCGTCGTCGAGCGAGAGCGGCGCGTGGGCATAGCCGAGCGAGAGCGAGACGCCGCCCGAGAGCGCCGCGGGCCAGCGCAGGTCGTCGTGGGCGAGAAAGCCGCTGCCGGGCGCCGCCTGCAGGAGCCGCTCGAGCGCGAAGCCCTGCGCCTCTTGCGCGCGTGCGGCGCCGCAGGCGAGGATCGCGCCGAGCGCGGTCCAGGCGACGAGGTCGCTGCGGCGCGCGGGCTCAATACTGCGCATGGAACCTCACGCCGAGGACGTGGAGCGGCCCGCGGGCCGCGTTGAAGGCTGGATTCCAAATCCGTTGGTAATCGACGGAGAGCGAGAGCGCCTGCCAGAAGACCAGGCTGTAGAAGGCCTCCAGCGTGGTCTCGGCGGCCTGGGTGAGGGCGCCGTCGCCGATGAAGCCGTCGATGCCGCCGCGGGCGAGGTAGTCGGCGTGGGACTGCGAGAGGAAGCCGCCGGCCAGCGCGAGGCCCGCCGAGTCGGCCGCGCGGCCCCAGGGCGCGCCGGTGGCGAGCAGGCCCAGCGAGGCCGAGCGGTCGGTAGACGAGTAGGCCTGCACCTCGGTCTCGCCGTCGGCCCAGAGGGCGCGCGCGAAGAGCCCGAGCCAGCCGGTCAGCCGCTGCTCGAGGTCGACCCCGACGCCGGCCTTCACGTTGGGCCGCCGTACCCAGCAGAGATCGGGGGCGCTGGCGTTGCCCGAGCCGTAGTTGAACGCGGTGCAGGCGGCGGCGTTCTGCGCGTGGTCCCGGTCGTAGGCGGCGACGGCGTCGTCGAAGCGGCCCATCACCTCCCGGTTGCGGAAGCCGAGCAGGCGCACCGCGCCGGGCTGCCCGAAGAGCGTGTGCTGATGCTCCACCTCCAGCGCGTCGCCGTAGTAGCGGTCGAGCCGCAGGCCGACGGGCAGCTGGTTCGGGTTCACCGGCGGGCTCATCCGGCCGAGGCGCAGCGCCCAGTCATCGAGGGTGACCTCGACCACGCCGCCCCAGGCGTAGCCGCGCGCGTCGGCGGCGAAGTCCCAGGCCGCGTGGGTCATGAAGCCGATCGAGAAGAACTGCCGCCGCCCGTCGCTGGTGAAGGCGTTCTTGCCGAGGAAGTCGAGGATGGAGAAGTTGCCGAGCGCGACGACGATGCGGCGCCGCGCGCTCCTGCCGCCGAGCTGCTGCTGGTCGGAGTCGTGCGCGAGCTCGCCGCCGCCGAGACCGAAGGTCTGCTTCAGGTAGGCGCGCGAGCGGTAGACTTGGGGGGCGCTGTCGCCGGTCTTCTGCAGCTCGAAGTTCTGGATCGCGCCGGCGAGCCCGTGCAGCCCCGAGAACGGCCGCTCGGAGATCGCCTCCGGCACGTAGTAGAGCTCGCCGCCGCTCCACAGCCGCAGCCCGAAGAAGAGCGTGGCAGAGGCGGTGAAGCCGTGCTCGGCCTCCGGCGAGAGCGAGTTGGGGCTGCCGTTCAGGTTGGTGTACGCGGCCGCGAAGGCGGGCTTGAAGCTGGAGATCCAGGTGAACTGGCCGTAGGCGTTCCAGCGCTCGTCGTCGAGCGCGTGGAGCCCGCGCGCGGAGAGCAGGCCCATCAACGAGGCGGGCGCTGTCTCCGCGGCCGCCCCCGCTTGCAAGGCTGCGGCGGGCGCGGCCCCGGGAGCCTCCTGCGCTGCCGCAGGAGCAGCCGCGAGCAGCGCGAGGCAGGGCGCGAGCAGCCTGTGGAGCGATCGGGCCAGACGCGACCTCGGCGGAGCCTGCGCGGCGAACCCGCGCAGCGACGCCGAGTAAGCCCGCGCGCCACAATTGGTCAAGCGAGAAGCAGGCGACGCTTGGCGGCCTACAGATCTCCCGAGATCCCCGCGTCGATCCACGCCCCGTAAGGCAGCGGCGAAGGCACCACCTGGCCGGCCACGGGCTGCACGCGGCCCATCGCCGAGAAGTGGGCCGCGATGTGGTCGGTGAGCCTGGCCAGGATGCGCAGATAGAGGCCGGCCTCGAGGTCGTCGAACCCGCCGGTCGTGCGTGCCTCCATGAACACCGAGAGCCGCGCCGTGACCTGCACGCTGCGCGAGGGGAAGAGCGAGGTCTGCACCCAGGCTGCCCGGCCGGGCAGGTCGCCCAGCTCCTCGTGGTAGCCGAGCGCGAGGCCGCCCGTGGACCCGAAGAGCTGTGGCAGCGCGAGCGTGGGGCCGGCCCAGCTGCGCGTGGTGGAGGAGGTGACGTCCCGCGCCAGCCCGCCCTCGACGCCGAGCGTGGCGCCTGGCGAGAGCACGATGGTGCCCGAGAGGTCGAGGTGGCGGCTCTGTCCTTCGAGGACGACGCCGTTGCCGACGAGGCCTACCGGGTCCACCGGCAGCTTGTCGCCCACGTAGCGGAAGGCGCCCGAGAGCGTGACCCCCTCCGCGGGCCGCAGGTCGAAGCCCACCCGCGCGGCGTCGAGCAGCGCGGGCGCCGCGTTGTCGCCGCCAGCGAGCCGCAGCGAGGCGCTCAGGTCGAGCGTCCGGTAGAGCTGCGCGAGCCCGTTCGCCTCCGCCTCGAAGCGGGTGCCCAGCTCGGGCGCCTTCAGGTAGGCGATCCGCGCGGTCGCCTGCGAGTACGAGAGCGCGGCCTCGCGGTCGCCCCTGCGGCCGAGCGAGAAGAAGAGGCCCGCCGTCTGCCGGTCGAACCCGGGCGCGAGCGTCTGCGCGTCGGGGATGCCGCCGCCGAAGAGGCCAACCTCGCCGAAAGCCAACCGGTAGGACATCTGCGCGCCGTCGATGCGGGGCGCGCCCGGTGCGCTCCAGGGGATGAGCCGGCCGAGCGAGCCCGAGAAGCCCGTGCCCGCCGCGCTCGCAGGCCGCAGCGCCAGCTCCGCGCGCCACACATAGAGCTGGTTCGGTGTGTCGGGCCGGAAGCGGTCGCCAGCGGGGCGCGTCAGGTGGACCGCGGTGGCGTCGAGGTCGAAGTAGCCGAAGTCGCCGACCGGCAGGCCGAGCCGCGCGTCGATCCGCTCGTCGTGCCAGGCGCTCGCCGTGCCCGAGAGCCAGCTGCGGTGCGAGAGCGTCGCCGAGGCCCGCAGCGGCAGCACCGAGGCCTCCGCCGTGCCGTGGTACTCGACCGGCGCGGACGCCGAGGTCTGCAGCGCCTGCCGCTCGCGCACCACCTCGGCGACGGCCTGCGGTTTGGGGAGCGGCGCCTTTCCCGGCAGCGGCGGCGCCGGGGTGAGCGCGAACCAATCGCCCACGCGCGCGGCGGCGCTCGTGCAGCTCGCGCGGTGATCGCCGACGTGATCGACGGTGCAGGTCCCCCCGGTGGCAGCGCCCCGGCGCAGCAGCAGCTTCTGCCCGACCGCGAGGCCCTCGGACGCGCCCGCGTCGAGGTAGACGCGCGCTGGAGTCGCCTGGAGCACCTTGCCCTCGCGGCGGCTGCCAGACTCGGCGGCGGGCTGCGCCGCGCTCTTCTCCACGCCCGCCAGCGTCACCGGCGCAGGCTCCGCTCTCTTCTTCGGACGCGCGGCCCCTGCCGGCAGCGCGGACGCCGCCGCCAGCGAGAGCGCCAGGGCGGTCCTGAGCCTGGCGCGCATCACTGCCTCCCCTGGTTCGCGCCGCCGCGCGGTCCGCGCAGCGGGGAGGCCTTTGGCGTGCTGAAGAGGTGGCACTCGTAGCACTTGCGATCCTTGTACTGATACCCGGGCACGCCGGTCGGATACTTCTGCGAGGCGGCGAGGTGGATCGCGTCGGTGCGCGCCTGGTCGTGCGAGTGGCAGCCAGTGCAGTGCGCGGTGTTGGTGGCGCAGGCGCCCGGCGTGGCGGCCACCGTCAGGCTGGTGTGGCAGCCGAGGCAGCTGATCCCCCCGTGCGGCCCGCCGCCGATCTGGAAGCACTTCTCGTGGTCGGCGTAGCGCGCCGCCTGGAAGGTAGTGGGCGTGTGGCAGTCGCGGCACTGCTGGGAGAAGCCGAAGGCGACGTGGTCCACCGACCTCCCCGCGGCCGCCCTGAAGTCGGCTTGGTGGCACGAGACGCAGGACGCCGCGCCGGCCCGGGAGAAGCTCCGGTCGCGCTTGTTCCCGTGGCACTCCTCGCAGGAGATGAACGCGTGGCGTCCCACCAGCGGGAAGCCGGTCATCCGGTGGGCGTCGGCGTTGAAGGTGGTCTTCCAGCTCTCCTCCTGGTGGCAGCCCGCGCAGCGCTGGCCGAACTCGCCGCGGTGCGCGTCCTGGTGACAGCCCGCGCAGGCGAGCGGCACCGGCTGCGAGAGGTTCTGCGCGTGGCAGCCGAAGCAGCCAGCCTTCTGGTGTGCGCCCTCGAGGCGGAAGCCCGTCTGCGCGTGGTCGAACTGGACGTTCTTCCAGGTCGACGTCGTGTGGCAGGAGGCACACTTGGTGTCGCCGAGTCCGTGGGCGCTGCCCGCCGCCAGCGGGGCGGCTCCGGCGGGCGCTGGCGTCGGCGCGGGGGGCGCTGCGGTCTGCGCGAGGGCGGCGGTGGGCTCGAGCACCAGCGCGAGCACCAGCGCGAGCACGGGTCCGAGCACGGCGGGCAGACGCGGCGGCCTTCGGGTGGAGGCGTTCACTTGGCGAACCTCCGGAAGGCCCCGTCGTGTTCGTCGACGTGGCACCCCTCGCAGGTGATCGGCAGCGGCTGGTAGCGGACCGACGCCAGCGTGGGCGTGACCTGCACGGCGTCGTGGCACTTCTTGCACTCGAGCTCCGCGTGCTTGCCGTCGAGCGCGAAGCGGGCCCCGGGTGGGGCGTGGACGAAGCGCACCTTCTTGAACTCGTCCACCGTGTGGCAGCGGGCGCAGTCGGCCGGGCCTCCGGTGGCGGCGTTGAACTGGCCGACGTGGACGTCGAGGTGGCAGCCGCTGCAGGCCCGCGTCACGCCCCGGTAGACGATCGGCGCGCGCGGAGCCGGCGCGAGGTGGCACTGCGCGCAGGTCGCCTGCGCGTGCTTGCCATCGAGCGGGAACTTGGTCTTGGCGTGGTCGAACTTGAGCGCGTGGAAGCTGTCCACCTGGTGGCAGCTCTCGCAGGCTGGCAGCGCCGCCGCGAACGCCGCCGGCCCCGCCACCAGCTTGGCGAACTGCCCGCCGTGCACGTCCTGGTGGCAAGTGTCACACTTTTGCGTGTCGACCCGCAGCAGGAACAACGCGGGCGAGAGCTTGACCGCGGTGAGGCCGGGCTTCTCGCCCGACCCGAGCTTGAGCGCCTTCACCCGCTGCTCGTCCCGCAGGTGGCAGCCCAGGCAGGCGACGGCGGCGTGCGCCCCCTCCAGCGGATAGGTCGTCTTGGCGTGCTGCTCGAGCTCGAATTTGGCATTCGCAACTCCGAAGCCGTCGACCGAGTGGCAGCGCGTGCAGTCGGTCTCCTTCGAGCCGTACCTGCCGAGCTGCCCCTGGTGCGCGTCGGCGTGGCAGTCGATGCAGTTGGTAAACTGCATGTTCTTGAAGACCTTCTTCTTGCCCGTGCCGTGGCAGGCGTCGCAGGAGACGTTCTCGTGTGCGCCCCGCAGCGGGTAGCGCGTGGTCTCGTGGAACTTGCGCTCGGCCCGGCCGCCGGCGGTGCCCGCCTGGTGGATCTCCTTCCACGCCGTGGTGACGTGGCAGTCGGTGCACTTGTTACCGAAGCGGGTCTCGTGCGGGTCCTTGTGGCAGTTGAGGCAGCTGTCGTGCGCCACGGGCTTGAAGCGCGAGAACACCTCGTTGACGGGCTTGGGGAAAGCGGTCTCGCCCAGGGCCTCACCCAGCTCGCGCGCGTGGCACTTGAGGCACTCGACCTTCACGTGCGCGCCGGTGAGCGGATAGCTCGACCGGTCGTGGTTGAACCTGGCGACCTTCTTCCAGTCGGTCTCCTCGTGGCAGGCCTTGCACTCTTGCGGAGCGAGCTCGCCGCGGTGCTCGTCGAAGTGGCACGAGGCGCAGACGGCCCCGAGGCCGATGAAGGTCTCGCGGCCCTTGTGCTGGGGCTCGGCGAGCCAGTTCTTCATCACCTCGTCCTTGATCAGGCGGCTCTCGTGGCACTTCGCGCAGTCGGCCTTGGCGTGCTTGCCGTTGAGGACGAAGCCCGCCTTGGCGTGGTCGAAGGCCTTCTTGCCCTTGTCGCCCCAGTCGACGATCGGGTAGTCCCGCCCCTGGTGCTCGTTGTGGCAGGTCTCGCACCGGGTCTTCTCTTCGGCCTTGAGCTTGCCGTGGAAGCCGAGCCCCTTGGAGACGCGCGGCGCGAGCTCCTGGTGGCAGTCGAGGCAGGCGGCCGCCGAGACCTTCTCGCCGCTGGCAGCGCCGTGGCACTTGGTGCAGCTCTTGAGGCCCTCGAGGCCCTGGTGCGCCTTGGTGAGCGGCCCTGGGTCGAGCAGACCTGCGTGGGCGGCGCCCCCGAAGAGGAGCGCGAGGAACAGCGCGGCAGCGACACGACCGCCCGGGCTCAGTGTTTCCATGGGATGTACCCGAGATACAGCGAGACCCCGATGTGCGCAGCCATCGCGAACACCAGAAAGACCGCGAGCGAGGCGTGGAAGGCGCGCCAGCCGCCGAGGAGCCGCTTGAGGCCGCCGAAGAAGCGGGCCTGGGTGCGCAGCGTGCCGATCCGGAGCGAGAGGTCGCGCACCTCTTCCCAGTGCTCGCCGTGCCCGCACGCGGAGTGGGCTTTTCCCACCAGGGCCCGGAGCTTGAGCCACTCGACGGGCACGGTGGTGAGGAAGTCGATCAGCGTGCCGGGCTCGATGGGCCGGCCGAGGAACTTGAGCAGATCCTCGAGCGCCTGCTTGTCGAGCACTTCGTCCACCAGCGGCTGCAGCCGGTCGCGCGCGCGCTCGAGCAGGCCCAGCACGTCGGCCCGCTCCAGCACGCGGCCCTTCTCCGAAGGCACCAGCGCGTAGAGGAAGCGGCCGATGATGCCGGTCAGCACCACCACCAGGAGCGAGCCGGCCGTCGCCGTCGCCAGCTGGTTCTTCGACTGGAACGCGGCGTGGAAGGCGATCACCGCGGGGCTGCTGAAGCCGACGAAGACGTGGAAGTCGAGCCAGTCGCGGATGTGGCCAATGCCCTTGAGCGACTGCAGCCGCTTGCGCAGCGGGTAGATGAAGTTCGAGAGCATCACCACGGTCGCGGCGATGCCCACCCAGTGGCCGAACGGCCCCGACGACTTGAGCATCGGGTGGTCGGGCGACTTGCGGCGCGCGGCGTCGCTGAGCGCGTAGTAGGCGTGGCCATTCCAGTAGAGCCAGGCGAGGATGAGCAGGCCGGTCGCGAGGTACATCAGATTCCGGAAGCGGCGCGCGTTCTGCTCCTGCCGCTGCTTTGCGAGGCCCGCGCGGCTCTGCGTGGAGCTCTTCTTCTTGGTGCCGCCGAGCTTCTCCCCGTGGTAGCGGCGCACGTCGACGCCCATCAACTGCAGGAACTGCAGCGGCAGCTCGCCGCCGGCCAGCACCAGGACGAAGTCGTTCTCCAGCGTCAGCGCGCCGCCCTTGCCCTTCAACGTGAGGGTCTTCTCGGCGATCGACTCGACCTCGGTGTGGAAGTAGCAGGTGAGCGCGTTCTTCTTCGCCTGCTCGGCGATGCGCTGCTTGTTGGCGTCGCGGCACTTGTTGAACTCGGGGCCGCGGTAGCTGATCCCCACCTTGGCGGTGCTCTCCTTGGCGAGCTGCACGGCCGCCTCCACCGCCGAGTCGCCGCCGCCCACCACCAGCACGCTGCAGCCGTCGTACTGTTCGGGGTCATCGAGCTTGTAGGTGACCTTGGCGAGCTGCTCACCGGGGCAGCCGAGCTTGCGCGGGCTGCCGCGCCGTCCGGTGGCGAGGACGATCTTGCGCGCGTTGACGGTGCCCTTGTCGGTGCCGACCGTGAAGGCGCCGTCCTGACCCTGGAGCGTCTGGACCTTCACGCCCTCTTCCACCTCGATGCGCGCCTTCTTGACCAGCCGCTGCCACTGCTCGAGCAGGTGCTCCTTCGAGATCTCCTTCTTGCCGATCTTGCCGACGAACGGCAGCTCCACCACCTCGGTCATGACTACTTTTTGCCGCGGGTACTGGGCGACGGTGCCGCCGAGCGTCTGCTGGTCGAGCAGGCGGAAGGTCTTGCCCTTGGCCCGCAGCGCGGCGGCGGTGGCGAGGCCGGCCGGCCCGGCGCCGACGATGGCGACGTCGACCATGCCAACTGCGCCAGCCCCCGTCTCGCCGGTGATGATCTCGCCGAGCCGGTCGGCGACCTGCAGCCCCTGCACGACCGCGTTCTTGATCAGGCCCATGCCGCCGAGCTCGCCGACCACGTGCACGCCCGCGCGGCTCGACTCGAAGAACTCGTCCACCTCGGGGAGGTCGACGCCGCGCTCGGCGGTGCCCATCACCAGCGAGATCGCGCCGACCGGGCACTCCACCCCGCAGCGCCCGTGGCCGATGCAGTGCTCGGCGTGGATCAGGCGGGCCTTGCCGTCGATGATGCCGAGGATGTCGCCCTCGGGGCAGGCCTTCAGGCAGGCGAGGCTGCCGATGCAGATCTCCGGATCGATCACGGGGTGCAAGGTGGGTGGCAGGTGGCGCCGCTCTGCGATCAGCTTGTCGAGGTCTTCGCGCGCCCGGTGCTCTTGCGCGCGCCGCCGCGCGAGGTGCGCGACGATGAGCGCCAGGACGAGTCCCCCAGCGAGCAGCCCGAAGACGATGCTTGCATCCACGCTGACCAGACCTCGATTCCGACGAACCCGACCAACCCGCCGAAGACGGCAGCGACGCGTCTCCGCGATCGCAAACACGGTTCCCGGCTAACACTTCAGCGATGGTGAGAGCAAGGACGCGGTGCGCAGTCGCACGCCGCAGTACCGGAATATTAAAGGGGGATGAACCTCCGATAGTGCGAGTTGAATATGGGAGCCGGGCGCCGAACATCACCTGCAAGTAGCGCGGGGGCGCTCATTACACCGCGAAGCGGGTGCCGGCGGCGACGAGCTGGTCGGCGTTGACGGTGAGACTCGCCGGCCGCGCCCAACGTGCACTTGTAGTGCGTCAGCGCGATGCGCGCGGGGCCCTGCAGGACGTTGCCGCCGAGGGCGTACGCGGCCTCGTGGCAGGGGCAGACGATCGCCGACGCGCCGATGGCGCCCGAGAGGTCGCAGCCCTCGTGGGTGCAGACCAGCTCCATCGCGTAGACGCCGGCCGCGTCGCGGCCCACCGCGAGCGCGTAGGGCGGGACCACCCGGAGGGCGCCCACCGGGAGCGCGCTGGCCGTGCCCGCGCTGATGTTGCCCGAGGGGGTCTGCCCGCTGGACGCGCCTGGATGTCGCAGGAGGTCTGGAACTTCTGTTTCGCTCTGTTACGCTTTGCCGAAGCGGCGGTGCGCCTCGGCTGCCAGCCGCTCGCGGTGGTCGGGGTGCGCTACCAGGACCAGCGCGTCGGCCCGCTGCCTTAGGTTCTTCCCGTAGAGGTCGGCCGCGCCGAACTCGGTGACGACGTACCGCACGTGCGCGCGGGTGGTGACCACGCCGCCGCCCGGCTTGAGCACGGCGCAGATGCGGCTGACGCCCTTGCTGGTCTGCGAGGGGAGCGCGAGGATCGCCTTGCCGCCCTCGGAGAGCGTGGCGCCGCGGATGAAGTCCATCTGCCCGCCCACGCCCGAGAAGATCGCCTCGCCGATCGAGTCGGAGACCACCTGCCCGGTCAGGTCCACCTCGATGCAGGAGTTGATCGAGGTCATCTTGGTCTGCTGCCGGATCACCGAGGTGTCGTTGACGTAGCTGCAGTCGCGCAGCTCGACGGCCGGGTTGTCGGCGATGAAGTCATACAGTTTCTTGCTGCCGGTGACGAAGCTGGCGACCGTCTTCCAGCGCTGCCGCGCCTTGTTGCCGTTGGTGACCACGCCGCGCTCGATCAGCGGCAAGAGCCCGTCGGAGAACATCTCGGTGTGGACGCCGAGGTCGCGGTGCCCCGCCAGCGCCCGCAGCACGGCGTCGGGGATCGAGCCGATGCCCATCTGGATGGTCGCGCCGTCCTCGATCAGGGCCGCGACCCGGTTGCCGATGGCGGTCTCGACCTCGCTGGCGCCGTCCGACGCCGGGTGCCCGGCGAGCGGGGCGTCGTGGCGCACCAGCGCGGCGAACTTGCTGAGGTGGACCGCGCCGTCGCCCAGGGTGCGCGGCATCTGGACGTTGACCTGCGCGATGAGGATGCGCGCGGTCTGCGCGGCTGCCATCGCCGCGTCCACCGAGGTGCCGAGCGAGACGTAGCCGTGCCGATCGGGGGGCGAGACGTGGAGGAGCGCGGCGTCGAGCGGCAGGATCCCCTTGCGGAAGAGCAGCGGGATCTCGGAGAGGAACACCGGCATGTAGTCGGCGCGGCCCTCGGCCACCGCACGGCGCAGGTTGGCGCCGCAGAAGAACGCGTTCGCCCGGATGTGCCCGGCCAGCGCCGGCGCCGCGTGGGGCGCGTCGCCCTCGAGGTGGAGGTGCACCGTCTCGATGCCGGTGAGATCGGCCGTGAGCGCCCGCTGGGCGAGGGCGTCCAGCAGCACGGTGGGCGTGGCCGCCGCGCCGTGGACGAACACCCGCATCCCGCTGTCGATCAGCCGCAGCGCCTGCTCCGCCGTCACGAAGTTGCCTTGGGTCGCGCTCATCTCAGGTGTCCTCGTCTCGTGCACCGCTTGCGCACCGGCGCAAGGCTTACAGCGTGCTGGCCAGTCGGGCCATGCTCTGCCGCGTTGGCAGGCCTTCGCAAGCCCACGGTGCAGCAGGCATGCCGCGGCGCGCAGGTCCGACTTCAGGCGCTCGGCGGGCGGCTGGCCGCGTTCTTGAAGGGAGCGCAGAGAGCAGTTGCAAGGAAGGTGCTCAAATGAAGCAGATCCTGGTCGGCGTCGATGGCTCGCCCGAATCACGTGCGGCGGTGGACTACGCCTCGAAGCTGGCGCGCGAGACCGGCAGGGGTCTGGTGCTGGCCTACGTCGCCGAGCCGCCGCTGCCGATGGATCTGGTGCCCATGCAGAGCGACGAAGAGCTGCGCCTGTGGGCCCAGAAGGTGCTGGACGGCTTCGCGTCGCGCGCCGCGCGCACGGGCCTCTCGGTGACGACGGCAGTGCTCAGCGGTCCGGTGGCCGAGACGCTCGCCGAGGCCGCGCTCGAGGCGAGCATCGACTTCGTGGTCGTCGGACATAGGGACCGCAGCGCGGTGACCCGGGCGCTGCTCGGCTCGGTGGCGGACCGGCTCGCGCAGATTTCACCCAAGCCCCTCCTCCTGGTGCCGGAGAACTCGCAGGCGGCCTGAGCCGGCCGGCGAGTGAGGGGGACGACCGGCGCCGGAGTGGCACGCGCAAGAATTGCGCGGAACGAGCCTCTCGTGCAAGACCTACGGGGCCAGGCGCTGCATGTTTGCGGCACGGCTGCCGAGGGCCGCGCAAGGTACGAGCAGGAACACCGGCCCTGGCGAAGTCTCTCCCCGGGGCACGGCGATTGCTCAGATAGGGAGCCATGGCCAAGGAACGCATCCTCGTCGTCGATGACGAGCAGAACGCCCGCAGCGCGCTGAGGACCATCCTCTCCGAGGAGGGCTACCAGGTCGCCGAGGCCCCGGATGGCGAAGAGGGCCTGCACATGATCACCACCTTCGCGCCCGACGTGGTGCTGGCCGACGTGCGGATGCCCCGCATGGACGGCCTGACCATGCTGAAGAAGGCCAAGCACGACCAGCACTGCGAGTCGATCTTCATCATGATGACCGCCTACGCCAACGTCGAGACGGCGGTCCAGGCGATGCGCGACGGGGCGGAGAACTACCTCGTCAAGCCGCTCGACGTGAACGCGGTGCTGGTCTTCCTCGACAAGGCGCTCGAGAAGCGCCGGCTGATCAGGGACACCGCGCAGCTGCGCGAGCGGGTGCGGGAGCGCTTCCACCTCAAGGGACTGATCGGCGAGGCGCCCGAGCTGCAGTCGGTCTACCAGCTGGTCAAGCAGGCCGCGCCCACCAAGGCCACCGTGCTGATCCTCGGCGAGTCGGGCACGGGCAAGGAGCTGATCGCCCAGGCGCTGCACGAGGAGTCGGCGCGCAAGGACAAGCCGTTCGTCAAGGTCGCCTGCGCCGCGCTCTCCGAGTCGCTCTTGGAGAGCGAGCTGTTCGGCCACGAGCGCGGGTCGTTCACCGGCGCCGCCGGCCGGCGCGAGGGCCGCTTCGAATTGGCCGACGGCGGCACGCTCTTCCTCGACGAGATCGGCGAGATCACGCCCGCCACGCAGGTGAAGCTGCTTAGAGTGTTACAGCAACGCGAGTTCGAGCGCGTCGGCGGCACGCAGACCGTCAAGGTGGACGTGCGGGTGGTCGCGGCCACCAACCGCGACCTCACCGCCGAGGTGAAGGCGGGCCGCTTCCGCGAGGACCTCTTCTACCGCCTCAACGTGGTCTCGGTGACGCTGCCCCCGCTGCGCCGCCGCAAGGGCGACATCCCGGCGCTGGTCAGCCACTTCGTCGAGAAGTACGCCGGCAGCTACGGGAAGGAAGTGAAGCGGCTCGCGCCCGGGACGCTGAACACGCTGCTCGCGCACGACTGGCCGGGCAACGTGCGCGAATTGGAGAACGCGGTCGAGCGCGCGGTGGTGCTCTGCAAGGGGGTCGAGCTGACGGCGGAGGACCTGCCGCCCAGCCTGCGCGGGCCGCGGGCGCAGCCCGACCCGGGGTCGCTCATCCCGGGCGCGACGCTGTATGCGATCGAGCGCGAGGCGATCCTGCGCACGCTGGAGATGGTGCATGGGTCCACGGCGCAGGCGGCGAAGGTGCTGGGGATCAGCGTGCGGAAGATCCAGTACCGGCTGAAGGAGTACTCGGGGGATGCGCCGCCGACGGCGCACGGGCACGCGGAGAACGGCGACCCGGATGACGGGCACGACCACGGGCACCATGGGGATGGGCACGAGGGGGATGGCAGCTAGCTTCGCTACCCCAAGAGCCGCGGAAACCGCATCACGAACCGCGCCCCCCTCCCCGGCGGCGACTCGGTGATGATGCTCCCCCCGTGCTGCGTCACGATCGCGTGGACGATGGAGAGCCCCAGCCCCGACCCGCTCGCCTTGGTCGTGAAGAACGGCTCGAAGATCCTCGCCCGCACCTCGGGCGCGATCCCCGGCCCCGAGTCCTCGATGGCGAGGATCACCTCGTCGCGCACCGCCCGGGCGATCGCCCGCACCCTCCCGCCGGGCTGCGTGGCCTCGAGCGCGTTGAGAGTCAGGTTCGTCAGCACCTGCCGCATCCGCTCCTCGTCTCCAGCGATCGGCGGCAGGCCCGCGTCGACCTCCTTCTCCAGCGCGACCTCACGCCGCTCCGCCTCGCCGGCGAAGAGCCCGAACACCGAATCGATCATCGCCGCCAGGTCCACCGGCCTCGGCACCAGCTCGCGCGGGCGCGCGAACTGGAGGAAGTCGTCGAGCAGGTGCCCGAGCCGCTTGATCTCGTCGCGCACCAGCTGCAGCGGCGCGAGCAGCACGGGCTGGCAGTCGGGCGCGAGCCTGCGGATGCTTCGCTCGAGCACCACCAGCTGCAGGCCGGCCGCGTTGAGCGGGTTTCTGATCTCATGCGAGAGCCCCGCGGTCATGGTGCCCACCGCGGCCAGCTTCTCGGCCACCTGCGCGCGCCGGGACAGCTCGCGCTTCTCGACGTGGAGCCGCACCTGCCGCATCGCCTGCTCGATGGTGAGCAGGAGATCCGGCGTGGAGCAGGGCTTGACCAGATACGCAAACGCGCCGCTGCGCACCGCCGCGATGGCGGTCTCCATGGTGGCGAAGCCCGTCAGCAGCACCACCTCGCCGTCGGGCACCAGGTCCTTGAGGTTGGCCGCGAGCGTGGTGCCGCTGCCGTCGGGGAGGCGCAGGTCGACCAGCGCGACATCAAAGCCGCCCTGGGCCTTGGCGAGCGCCTGCTGGCCGGTGTTGCAGGCGACCACCTCGTAGCCCTCGTCCTCGAGGATCTGGCCGAGGTTGTCGAGCAGCGCGACGTTGTCGTCGACCGCGAGGACGCGCGGCCTGCTCAGCCTGGACAGGTTCATCGGCGGGCGCTCCAGGTGTTCGCCAGGTTCGCAGGCGGCGCCTTGTAGAGCGCGGTCAGGGCCTCCACCAGGTTCCTGGTCTCGAACGGCTTGGCAAAGACGGGCGCGCCGCCCGCGAGCCTGGCGGCCTCTGCCACGCCCGACATCACCAGCACGGGCAGCCGCGGAAACCGCAAGAGCAGGGCCTTGAGCGCCGCGCCGTCGGGGCCGCCGGGCACGCGCAGGTCAGCCAGCGCAGCGAACGGGCGCACCGCGCCGAGGCGATCGGCTTCGGCCACCGTCTTGGCTGTCACCGCCGAGAAGCCCCGGTCGCGCAGCGCCTCGCAGAGGTTGTCGCTGAGCGCGGGGTCGTCCTCGATCAGCGCCACCAGTCCGTCGCGCCTGGCCACCGCGAGCAGCTCCAAGAGCCGCTCGATCGGCACCGGCTTGGGCAGGGCCGCGAGCAGGCCCTCCTCGCGCGCGGCGGCGAGGTCGTCCTCTTGCGAATAGGCGCTGATGACGATGGCCGGGATACCGGGGTCGCGCGCGCGGATCTCGTGCACCAGCCTGGCGCCGCCCATCACGGGCATGCGCATGTCGGTGATCAGCGCGTCGAACCGCTCGAGCGCCGCGCGCTCCACCGCCGCGGGGCCCTGCGCCAGGGCCACCGCCTCGGCGCCGCTGTCGCGCAAGATCTCGGCGAGGTTCTCCGCGAAGGCGACGTTGTCGTCCACGATCAGGTAGCGCCGCATTCAAGCCCCTCCGGGCAGGCGCACCACGAACCGGGCGCCCCCGCCGCGCGGCTCGTAGGCCACCGTTCCACCATGGCGCTCGACGATGCGGCGCACCAGCGCGAGCCCCAGGCCGATCCCCTTGCTCTTGGTCGTCACCAGCGGCTCGAAGAGGCGGCGCAGGATGGCGGGGTCGACGCCGGCGCCTGTGTCCTCGACCGAGATCACCGCAAACCCTGGCTCCACCGAGGCCTGGACGCGCACCTCTCCATTTTCAGTAGCCGAAGCGGCGTGGACCGCGTTGTCGAGCAGGTTGACGAACACCTGCCGGAGCTGGCTGAAGTCGCCCGAGAGCCCGGGCACGCTGCCGAGGCCCTCGAGCTGCAGCGCGACCTCGTCGGGCTTCTGCACCAGCGCCGCCGCGGCCTCGAGCAGCTTCGCGAGGGTGAACCGCTCCATCGCCACCGGCTTGTCGCGGATCATGTCGAGCAGGTCGGTGATGATGCTGTTCGCGATCCCCACCTGCTCGCCGATGCGCTCGACGTGCTTCTGGGCGCGCTCGTCGCCGGAGGTGCGCCCCTTCAGGATGTAGAGCGACGACTCCATCACCCCGAGCGGGTTGCGCAGCTCGTGCCCGATCGAGCCGACGAGCTGGCCGAAGGTGGACAGCCGCTCGACCCGCGCCTGCTGCGCGAGCAGGTCCTCGCGGTAGGTGTGGAGCATGATGGCGAGCTCGAGGTCGAGCGCCTTGCCGAGCGCGAGGCGGGCAGCCTGCGCCCCCGCGAATCCCAGCGGCGCAACCTCGCGGTCGATCACCAGATCCAGCTCCTGCCGGAGCACGTTCATCGCGCCGAACATGTAGTGCTGGGGCATCCCGATGCGCACGTGCATCCGGCCGATCTTGCACCGCAGCTCGAAGTAGGCCTCGTCCCAGGGGCCCGAGAGCAGCCGGTCCATCCAGCTGACGAGCGTGACCTTGAGGCGGCCCACCGAGGTCTCGCCGCCCGCCAGCACCTGCCGGGCCCCCTCGTGCTCGTTGATGCGCCGGTAGAAGACCTCGGCGATGCGCACGAAGTGCGCCGCTGCGACCGGATGTAGCAAGCGCAGCGCCGCCTCATCGGCTGGACCGAAGGCGATGTAATGCTTTAGTTCGTCCAGGATGGGCGCAGACATGGCGGTGAACCTACCGTTCTTTGGCCCGCCAGGGTTTGCAACTCGCAGGCCGCGCCGCAGAGGAACAAAAGTGCGCCTGATCCCCAGGCACTGACAGGTCGAGCCCGACCAGGTGACGGGCCCTCGCGCGGGGGTGCGGCAGATCGGCCCCGGCTTTGCACGAGGACCGGGCATGACCGCCACCGCAAACGCAACCAACTCCGGTCCCGACCTCACCCCGCCTGGCCTCCTGCGTCCCCGGGCCGTCACCGTGCTCGAGAGCGCGCTGGAGCTGGTCCGCAAGTACGACGTCCCCGGGCCGCGCTACACCTCCTACCCGACGGCGCCGCACTTCTCGGCCGCCTGTGACCGGCAATCGCTGCTCGCCGAGATCGCCGAGGACAACCAGGACGCGTCGCTGCCGCTCTCGCTCTACGTCCACATCCCCTTCTGCGAGTCGCTCTGCTGGTACTGCGGGTGCAACACCGTCATCACGGGGAAGAAGGGCCAGAATGGCAAGCAGGGCGTCGCGCACGACTACGTCACGCTGCTCATCCAGGAGCTGGAGCAGACCGCGAAGCTCCTCAACCGCGCCCGTCTAGTGACCCAGCTGCACTTCGGCGGCGGCACGCCCACGTTCTTGCCGCCCGAGGAGATCGACCGGCTCGCGGCCACCCTCAAGGCGCTCTTCACCTTTGCGCCGGACGCGGAGATCTCGGTGGAGATCGACCCGCGCCGCCTGACGCTCGCGCAGGTGCTGGCCTTCCGCCGCCTCGGCTGCAACCGCGCCTCGCTCGGCGTGCAGGACACCGACCTGGCCGTGCAGAAGGCCATCCACCGCCTGCAGCCGCTCTCGCTCACCGCGCAGGCCGTCGCCTGGCTGCGGCAGGCGGGCTACCAGTCGGTGGCGATCGACCTCATCTATGGGCTGCCGCTGCAGACGGTGGAGTCGTTCAGCCGCACCACCCGGGAGGTGCTCGCGCTCAACCCCGACCGCTTCGCCGTCTTCAGCTACGCGCACGTCCCGTGGCTCAAGCCCGCGCAGAAGGTCTTCGACGTCAAGAAGCAGCTGCCGCCCGCGAGCGAGAAGCTGTCGATGCTGGTGGCCGCCGCGCGCATCCTCACCGAGGCGGGCTACGCGCAGATCGGGATGGACCACTTCGCGCGGCCCTCCGACGAGCTGGCGCAGGCCCACGCGGCGGGCACGCTGCACCGCAACTTCCAGGGCTACACCACCCGGGCTGGCGCCTCCCTCTACGGGTTTGGGATGACCTCGATCTCGCAGACGGGGGCGTCGTTCCGGCAGAACGAGAAGGAGCTGGAGGCCTGGGCCGCGAAGGTCCGCGCCGGCGAGCTGCCCATCGAGCGCGGACTGGTGATCACCGCCGAGGACCAGCGGCGCCGCTCGCTGGTGATGGACGTGATGTGCAAGCGCCGCCTCAGCTACGCGGACCTGTCCGCCCGCACAGGGGTGGAGGTCACGCAGGCCTATGCGGCCGAGTTCGCCTCGCTCACCGACCTCGAGCAGGACGGCCTCCTCGTGCGCGACGCGGAGGGCTTGACCATCACCGCGCTCGGCGAGCTCTTCCGCAGGATCATCGCGATGCGGTTCGACGCCTACCTCGGCAGCGGGCCGCGCAACTTCTCTCGCGCCGTCTAGACCAAGCCGGACGGCTGGATGCAATTCCTGCGCAATTGCCTCCCCGCCGCGCACCGGTTGCATCGGGCCGGTCCGCACTGTCGCAGGCGTTCTTCGTTCACCAGAGACGCTTGTCGCGCTGCGCTGGCCCGCGCCTTGCTCAGGGGCATGCGCGCAACCCGCAGCTGGCGTCTCCGGGAGCCCACGGATCATGAGCAGCAGAGAACTGGCCACGGCGCGTTCACGGGCGGGAGCTTGCACGGCCCTCACCCTGGCGCTCCTCTTCTCGGTGGTGGGCGCGCGCGGTGAAGGCGTCGCTCCACCCGTTCCAGCTTCGACCACGGCCGCTCCGGCTGCTCTGGCACCCGCTGCGTCTGCGGCCGCTTCCGGCGCACCGGTTGCGGCCGCCGCCTCCGGCAAGCTCGAGGAGTCGCCCGCCTGGCAGCTCTTCGGCACCCGCTGCACGGCCTGCCACAACATCGGCGAAGGGCGCAAAGTCGGCCCCGACCTGCTCGGGGTCACCGATCGCCGCAAGCCCGAGTGGATCAGGACGTTCCTCACCAGCCCGGGCAAGGTCCTCGACTCCGGCGACCCGATCGCGGCGCAGCTCCTCAAGGATGCGTTCGGCGTCAGGATGCCCGAACAGGACCTCAAGCCCGAGCAGATCACCCAGCTGCTCGAGTTCTTCTCGCTCTGCACCAAGCGAGGCGGCTGCAAGCCCGGCCCGGCCATCAAGCTGGGCATCGACGGGTCCGAGGGCGAGGTGCAGTTCGGCCGCGACCTCGCGCTCGGCTTGCAGCGGCTCTCGGGCGGCGGGCCCGCCTGCACCGAGTGCCACCACTTCCGCGGCGTCGGCCTGCTCGGCGGCGGCAACGTAGGACCCGACCTCACCACCTCGTGGGGCCGGCTCCACGACGCGGGCTGGGCCGACGCGCTCCTCGCCAGCCCGCTGGAGAAGAAGGTCTACCAGGGCAAGGAGCTCTCCGACGCCGAGAAGTTCGCGCTGCGTGCGTACTTCGCGACGCTGTCCAAGGACGGCACCCGCGACCCGCTCGGCGGCGACTTCTTCGACCTCGGCGTGCTCGGCGCGCTCGCCATCTTGGGCGCCATCGGCGTGGGGTGGAGCGGGTCTGGCCGCAACGGAGAGAAGGCATGACCATCTTCGACGTCTTCTTCTTCGTGGTGCTGCCGTACGCCGCGGTCGGGCAGATCGTCCCGGCCATCCTCTTCCACCGCCAGCGCGCAGGCGTCTCCTCCGACCCGGCAGCGGGCCTCGCGCTGGAGAGCGAACGCTCCACCTGGGCTTCGCGCGCAGCGTGGATCGGCGCGGTCTGCATGGTGCTCCTGCACGTGGTGCCGCTGCTCTTCCCGGGTGGCTTTGGCGCGCTGATCTCCTCGCCGGCGCGGCTCCTGGTGGTCGAGCTGGTCGCCCTGGTCTTCGGGCTGCTCTTCCTCTTCGGTCTCGGGGCCCTGCTCTCTCGAAGGATGCGCGACCAGCGGCTCTCCGTGCTGCGCTCGGCCTTGGAGCTGGGCGCCCTCTTTTGCCTCTTCGTGGCCGCGGGCGCGGGCGTCTTCACCGCGGTGACCGCCCGCTGGGGCACCGCCTGGTACACCCACGCGCTCGGGCCATACCTCTGGTCGCTGGCGAAGCTCTCGCCCGACACGGCGGCGCTGTCCTCGCTCCCGTTCTGGCCGCGCGTCCACCTCGCCTTCTCCTTCCTGGCGATGGCGCTGGTGCCCTTCACGACCCTGCCGAGACAGCTGCGCGCGCCGCTCCGGGCGCGGTTCGGGATGAAGCCCGCGGCCGGAGGTGTGCGGTGAATCGTGTAAGTGTATTACTTACCTGCGCCCTGGCGGCCGGCTGCGAGAGCGGCTTCCTCACCCAGCAGGGCTACGAGCCCCCGCAGCCGATCGCCTACTCGCACGCGCTCCACGCCGGCGAGTTCAAGATGAACTGCCAGTACTGCCACTTCGGCGCCGCCCAGAGCCGCCACGCGGGCGTGCCGCCGGCGCAGCTCTGCCTGGGCTGCCACGAGCAGGTGAAGAAGGACGCGCCGGAGATCCTCAAGCTCGCGCAGGCGGTGAAGACGGGCACGCCGATCGAGTGGACCAAGGTGCACCGGCTCCCCGACTTCGTCTGGTTCAGCCACGCAGCGCACGTCGCGCCCGCGACCGGCCTCGAGTGCCAGAAGTGCCACGGCCAGGTGCAGGACATGGTCCGCGTGCGGCAGGTCCAGACCATGACGATGGGCTGGTGCCTCGACTGCCACCGGACCACCCTGGCCCAGCAGTCCGGGCTGCTCGAGTCGCCCACCAAGCTCAAGCCGCCGACCGACTGCGCGGCCTGCCACCACTGATTCGGAGCCACTCCCGATGACGCAGAGCAATCGCAGATACTGGCAGAGCCTCGCAGCGCGGACTGGCGACGCGCAGGTCCGCGCGCTCGCCGAGCGCGAGTTCCCCGAGGAGCTTCCGGTCGGGCCGGCGGCGCGCGAGGCCGTGGCAGCAGACGGCCCCCTCGTGCCGCTCGGCAAGGCGAAGCCAGGCTCGCCATCGAACTACACGCGGCGCGACTTCTTCTCGGTGATGGGCCTCTCGGCCGCCGCCGCCAGCCTCGCCGCCTGCACGCGCGCGCCGGTCACCAAGGTGGTGCCGTACCTGACCAAGCCCGAGGAGGTCACGCCGGGCACCGCCAACTGGTACGCCTCGGCCTGCGGCGGCTGCTCCGCGCAGTGCGGGGTGCTCTACAAGTCGCGCGACGGGCGGCCGATCAAGGTCGAGGGCAACCCCGAGCACCCGGTGTCGCAGGGCGGGCTCTGCGCGGTGGGGCAGGCCACCGTGCTCTCTCTTTATGATGCGAGCCGCGCGCGCGGACCGCTCTCGGCGGGCAAGCCCACCTCCTGGGCCGACCTCGACCAGGCGGTCCTCGCGGGCTTCGCCAAGGCGCAGGCCTCGAACAATGCCAAGGGCGTGCGCGTGCTGGCCCGCACCCAGAGCGGTCCGTCCTTCGACGCGGCGCTCGGCAAGCTGA
>JAYWAO010000595.1:0-2881 GCA_043782365.1 Deltaproteobacteria bacterium | reverse complement strand
GCACGGCTCGCAGCCCGGAAGGGCGGCTGTCCTTCTAGCCCCGGCATTTGCCGGGGCTCCGGATTCGGGTGCCTCGACCCCGTTAAGTGAGCGGCATTGGCTCTAGGCCGGGCGCAGGCGCAGGGTGAAGACGGCTCCCCTGGCTTCGCCGGAGGCCGCCGCGCTGGCCTCTCCGGCACGGGCTGAGATCGAGCCGCCGAACCGCTCCAGCGTGGCGTGGCAGAGCGCGAGACCCAGCCCCGTGCCCTGCCCTGGGGCGGCAGTGGTGAAGAACGGCTCGAACAGCCGCGGCAGCACCTCAGGCGGAATGCCCGGGCCGTCGTCGGCCACCTCGATGATGAGACCTTCGGCGGTGGCCTTTGCGCCCACCCGCACCCGGCGGGCGCCGGCCTTGGCGGCGTTCACCAGGAGGTTCACCAGCACCTGCACCAGGTAGTGCTGCTCCGCGAGCGCGCCGAGGCCCGCGGGCACCTCCGCCTCGACCACCAGGCCCGCACAGGCAGGCAGCGCCGAGACGGCCGCCTTCGCCTCGGTGACGGCGCGGCCGAGGTCCACGGGCTCCAGCCGGGCAGACCCGGGGCGGGCCAGCTCGAGCAGGTCGCGGAGGATGCGGTCGATCCGGTTCGCCTCCCGCTCGATCCGCTCGGCGTAGTCGGCCTCCGGCCCCGGCGGCAGGCGGGAGAGCCGCTCGCGGAGGAGCGCCGCGTAGGCGATCACCGCGGTGACCGGGTTCCCCACCTCGTGCGCGACCCCCGCGGCGAGCCTGCCCACCGAGGCGAGCCGCTCCGAGCGCGCGAGGTCGGCGCGGGTCTCGCGCAGCGCCCGCTGCTCCGCGGCGAGCAGCCGATTCGCCTCCTGCAGCGTGACGATCTGCGCCTGCGTCCGTCCGCGCTCCTCGCGCAGCCGCGCGCCCAGGCGGCTGACCGAGGCGTCGAGCCGGCCGAGCACGTCTCCGCTCTGCGGCAGCAGCTCGCCCTCGCCGCCCGCGCCGATCCGGTCGAGCGCGGTGTCCACGCCCGCGAGCCGCCGGACGACGCCGCGCTCGAGCAGCACCACCGAGAGGAGCACCAGCGCCGCCAGCGCGGCGCCGAGCTGGACGAGCAGCCGCGCGTCGAGCGAGGCCAGCTGCGCCTGCACCGGCGAGAGCTGCACGGCGAGCCGCAGCGAGGCCCGGCTGTTGGGGAGGTCTTCGCAGACGTGGATCCCCGTCCGCTCGCCCGGCAGCGACCGCTCCACGGGCTGCAGGCAGCGCCGCGCCTGCACCTCCACGCCGAGGAGGCCGAGCGCGCGCTGGTGTGTCGAGTAACACTCTTCCCGCGAAACGCTCCCCGGCTCGCAGAGCCGCGACAGCTGGTGCAGCACCTCGCGCGCCGCCGCCACCTGCCGCTCGTAGAGCCCGTCGCGGACCTCCAGCAAGAGGACGATCGCGAGCAGGGCCATCGCCACGAGGCCGGCGCCCAGCACGCCCGAGAAGAGGCGCAGGCGCAGGCTCGCGCGCGGCCCGGTCACGCGCGGCCCGCCAGCTTGTCGAGGAGGTCCCAGAGGTGGTTCATCAGGCCCATCCAGCCCGCCCAGATCGCGTCGCCGGCGAGGAGCTGCTCGAGGGCGGCGAGGGCGAGGAACGGGCCGAACGGGATGTGGTGGCGGTCGGGGGTCCAGTCGTCCTCGGCGGGGGCGGCCGCGCTCGCGCCCGGCGGCGACGGCAGGGCAGGTCCGGGGGCCGCTTCCGCAACCGGACCCACCTCCGAAGTCGTCTCCGGACCCGGCGGGTTCACCGGCTTCTCGCTCGGAGTCGCTACCGAATCGGTTACCGACGCCCGGACGGTCACCGGCTTCGTGCTCGGAGCCGTTACCGAATCGGCCACCGGCTCCGGGGCCGGACCCTCCGCCCGCCCCTTCCGCCAGATCATCAGCGCGCCCACCGCCGCGCCCTGCATCGAGGCGAACATCACCACGAAGAACAGCGACTGCACCCCGAGCCAGGCGCCGATGCCCGCCAGCAGCACCACGTCGCCGAGGCCCATCGCCTCCTTCTTGAACACCACCGAGCCGAGCTTGCCCACCGCCCAGAGGATGCCGGCGCCGAGCAGCGCGCCGCCCCAGCTGGCAGCGAAGCCCTGCAGGAGCGGCGGGCCGGGCACGAGGTTGTAGGCGGCGAGCGTCGCGCCCAGCTCGCGGTTCCACAGCGGCGAAGCGAGCCCCAGCCCCAGGAGCGGCAGCGAGAGTTGCTCGGGCAGCCAGAAGTGGTCGAGGTCGATGAACGACAGCGCGAGCAGGAGCAGCGCGAAGACGAAGTAGGCGAGCGAAGCCCCGCTGGGACCGAGCCGGAAGGCGATGCCCACCGCGAGCAGGCCGCCGAGCGCCTCCACCAGCGGGTAGCGCGCCGAGATGGGCAGCCCGCAGCCGCGGCACTTCGCGCGCAGCCAGAGCCAAGACAGGATCGGCACGTTGTCGTACCAGGCGATCTGCTGCTGGCAGCGCGGGCAGCGGCTCGGCGGCGAGACCACCGACAGGCCCTCGGGCAGCCGCGCGATGACGACGTTGAGGAAGCTGCCCCAGACCGCGCCGAAGGCGAAGACGAAAGTGTAATACGTGCCGGGGGCCGCCTCCGCGAGCAGCTCCATCAGGAGGTCACCGCGGTGGCGCGGGCCCGCTGCACGAAGAGCTCCTCGAGCGTGGAGCGGTGCGGGGTGAAGGAGACGAGGCGCCCGCCCGCTGCCAGCGCGGCCCGCAGCGCCGCCTGGGCTTCGTCGTCGCTGGGGCTGGTGTAGACCCAGCTGCGGTCGCGGCGCTGCAGCGTCACCCCGGGCACGGCGGCGAGCGGCGCGAGCGCCTCCGGCAGCGGGTCGGGCAGGCCGTCCACCACCCACTCGAAGGCGCG
>JAYWAO010000594.1:0-2888 GCA_043782365.1 Deltaproteobacteria bacterium | reverse complement strand
GGAAGAAGGCTTCGCATCTCCTGGTGCGGAGGGAGCACGGCCCTTCCAGGCTGGCGGGTGCGCACCCAGAGATGCCACTCGGCGTCGGCGTACGCGAGCTTGAACGCCCGCTCCAGCTTGGCCTTCGTCCTCGGGTAGCCGTCGAACTCGTGCGGGTACAGCACGACGGCATTGACGCCGTCGAGCATCTCGGTAAAGCCGGCATCGCCGAGGTCTCCGGTCATGCGGGCCAGGTAGGAGTCGACGGAGAAGTACCAGGAGGGGAGGCGCTGGCCCGTCCACAGCACGAAGTCCGGAACCATCGTGTAGACCGGCCCTGGAACCTCGCGCAGCAGCGCCACCACCCGCGCTGGAGAGGAGACGTGAGCCGTCGCCATGCGGTGGTAGCCCTCGACGAACAGGAGGCAGACGGCCAGCGAGACCGCGCCGATCACGGCGGGTCGCCAGAGCGCTCGGAGCCTGCTCGAGGCTGTGCGACTCACGACGCCATCGGCCTCGATGGCGAGGCTCGCGCTGAAAAAGGGCAGGACCCCGACGACGTAGTAGGTCGCGTAGGACTTGAACGCGAGCAGCAGGACGAGGAACCCCGCGACGCCGGTGAAGGCGAGCGCCCGCGTCCCGGGGCGGGACTCCTTGCGCAAGAGCCCCCGCAGCGCAGCCAGGACGGCCACCGGAAGCAGCGGGAACCGCGCGCAGGACTGGCCGAGCGCCATGGCCCGCCAGAGGAGCGAATCGCGGTGCCGGCGGGACTGCGCCACCAGCGCCCAGCGAGCGAACTCCGGCTTCGAGAAGAGCCAGACCGCCGCGGGGACCAGAACCAGGGAGGCCCCCGCCGAGAGCCAGGCGGTGACGCGCAGGCGCTCGCGCCAGCCCTCCAGCTCGAAGGCCAGGACCCCGAGCACCAGCAGGCCGGCGAGCACGACCGCCGTCAGCTTCACCAACGCCGCCAACCCGAACAAGGCTCCCGCTAGCATCAGCCAGGGCGCGCTTCGCCTGCCCAGCAGAGCCCAGGCCCCCGCCACCAGCAGCGCCGAGACCAGGGGTTCGAGACGGACCGTCCGGCCCATGTTGGCGACCAGCAGCATGCCGAGCGTCTGGAGGGCCATGGCGACCAGCCCCGCGCTCTCCGAGGACGTCAGCCGCCGCACCAGCGCAAAGGCGCAAAGGCCGAGGGCCGACACCAGCGCCAGGAAGGCGATGCGCACCGCCAGCAGGTCGGGCGTGAGCCGCCAGAGGAGGGCCGAGAGGTAGGGGAGGCCGGGAGGGTGGGCCAGCAAGAAGTCCCGGTACGGCACGGCGCCTTCGGAGATCAGGCGCCCCGCGTAGACGTAGGTGCCTTCGTCGGCGTCCGAGACGAGCACCGCGCCGAGGTGGAGCACCTGTGCGGCCGCGAGCGCAGCCGCCAGGAGGAGTGCGCGCTTCATGCTCGCGCGCCCAGGGGCCAGGCTGCTCTCGGCGGGGCCGGCTGGTGCTGGTGGAAATTGCATGGGCGGAGGCTTCACGCGTACAAGTTGGAGGACTCTTCTGGAAGTTTCCAGGCCACGAACGAGCATATATGATTGCCGGGTCGTCAGCGTTGGTCCCTTCCCCCAGCGGAGCGCTTCGGATCGACGGGGCGCCGGACGCCACTCTGGGACCGCCGGTGAAGCTGTCGCTGATCATCCCGACCTTCAACGAATCGAAGAACGTCCCCACGCTGATCGCGCAGCTGACCGCGCTCCTCGAGGGGCCGCTGGCCGGGTCCTACGAGCTGCTGGTGGTCGATGACGACAGCCCCGACGGCACCTGGCGGATCGCCCTCGAGCTCGCCCAGACGAACCCGCGCGTGCGGGTGGTGCGCAGGGTCGGCGAGCGCGGCCTCTCGACCGCGGTGATCCGCGGTTGGCAAGCCGCACGCGGCGAGGTGCTGGGTGTGATGGACGCGGACCTGCAGCACCCGCCCGAGGTGAACCTCGCCCTGCTCGAGGAGATCGACCGCGGCGCCGACCTCGCCGCAGCGAGCCGCCACATCGAGGGCGGCGGAGTCTCCGACTGGGCGCTGCACCGCAGGCTCCTCTCCCGCGGCGCGCAGCTGCTGGGCCTCGTCATCCTCCCGGGCGTGCTCTCGCGGGTCTCCGACCCGATGAGCGGCTACTTCATGGTGCGCCGCTCGGCGCTGGCAGGCGTGACCCTCGACCCGCTCGGGTACAAGATCCTCATCGAAGTGCTCGGCCGCGCCGAGCCCAAGTGGGTGGGTGAAGTCGGCTACGTCTTCCGGGAGCGCCTGGCGGGCGAGAGCAAGGTCACGCGGCTGCTCTACTTGCAGTACCTGCTCCACCTCCTCAAGCTCCGCCGCGACACGCTCTTTCGCTCGCGCTTCTTCCGCTTCTGCGTGGTCGGGGGCAGCGGTGTGGTGGTCGACATGGGGCTGCTGTTCCTGCTCTCCGACCACAGGGCGCTCGGGCTGGGCCTGACCCGCAGCAAGGTCATCGCGGCCGAGGCGGCCATCGCCTCCAACTTCCTGCTCAACGACGCCTGGACGTTCGGCGACCTCGCGAAGAAGATCCCCGGGTGGAGGGCAAAGACCCGCCGGTTCCTCGGGTTCAATGCCATCTGCAGCCTGGGTTTGGTGCTCAACCTGCTCGTGTTGAACCTGCTCTTCAACCGATTCGGGGTCGACCGCTACCTCGCCAACGGCGTCGCGATCCTCGCGGTGACCGGCTGGAACTTCCTCCTCAACCGGCAGCTGAACTGGGCGCCGGTGAAGACCGGCGGACGCCCGGGCTGAGCTCCGACCGGGCGGCTTCACGGGTCGGTCGCGGTGGCGCAAGGGATCAACGCCTCGTCCCACTGCGGGGCCGCCGCCGCGCTCTCGAACCCCAGGTTGTCGAACTGCCGCCGCGTCTGGG
>JAYWAO010000593.1:0-48081 GCA_043782365.1 Deltaproteobacteria bacterium | reverse complement strand
TGGCCGTGCCTTTGAGCGAGAGCGCGCCTCCCTGGCTGAGCACCGCGGCCACGAGGTCGATCCTGCCGGCCAGCGGCTCTAGCCCAGGCGCGAGGGCGGCGCGGAGCCTGGCCAGGTCGGCCCCGGTCACGCGCACCTCGAGGCGACCCTCAGGCAGGCTCTCGGGAAGGCCTCCAGGAAGGCCACCAGGAAGGCTGCCAGGCCGGCGCCCGCCGCGCGACCGGGCTCCAGCGCGAGGCAGCGTCACTGCTCCGCTCGCTTGCACGCCGCCGGCCGCGGAGGTGAGCGCGAGGTCGCGCACGCTGAGCTCGCCGTCCCGGCCGAGGAGCACCTCCCCCCCGCGGCCGGTAAAGGCGAGGCCCCGCGCGGTGACGGCGAGGTCGCCGAGCGCGACGCGGACCGCCGCCCGCTCCCGCGTGACGCGCGCGGAGAGGCTACCGCCGTAGGTGGCACCGGGCCCGCTGCTCTTGAGCTTCACCTCGTACGATCGGCGCCCGCGCGTATTGACCTCGGCGCTCACTGTTCCCAGGGGCTCCTGGCCCACCGCGGCGCCGAGCACTTCCAGCTGGGCGTTGCCAGCGGGCGCGCCGGGCAGGCCGCTCACGTCGAACCCCAACCGCAGCGACGCCGCGCGCAGCGGCGCCAGCGCCGGGTCTTTCGCGCGCAGCCAGCCGCGCGCCGAGAGCGAGGTGAGGGCGCCGCGCGCGGTCAGATCGAGGGCCGCTGAGCCGGACAGCCCCGGGCGCAAGGCGCGGAAGAGCTTGAGGTCCCGGACCTCGGCCCGCAGGCGCGCCGTCTCGATAACCAGTTCATTACCGACACGGGCCCTCCCGCGGAGCCCGGCGTGTGCTCCCGGGACGCGGACCTCGCCGTCGAGGACGACGACTCCCGAGGCGATGGAGGCGCGCACCCGGAGCGCGTCCACCCTCTGCCCGGCGACCACGCCGCGCGCGCCGAGCTCCAGCGTGCCCTTGGCAGCGGCGGCGGTGAAGCCCGCGAGGTCGAGCTTCAGGTCGAAGCTGGCCTGCGCCTTGGGCCCCACGGGGGGGACCAGCTCCACGCCGTGCAGCTCGCCGCGCACCGCCGGAGCCGACGGGTCGAAGGAGAGCGCGCCGGTGAACTGGCCGCCGAGCGCCCGCCCGTGCAGGACGGCCACCAGCGGCTGCCCGTCGCGCTCGCGGGTCACCGTTCCGCCCAGCTCCACCGCGCCAGCCACCTCGGCGCCGGGTGCGAAGCGGGCCGCGTCCTCCGCGGCCGCCTCCACCTCGAGCGCGGCGGAGAGCGCGCCGCTGCTCTCCAGGGTCGCCTGCGAGACCCTGACCCGCGAGGCGCCGACGCGCAGGTCGAGGCCGCTGAGGTTGATCGTCGAGCCGGCCTTCTCCGCCGCGCCCGGGCCGCCTTCCCGCAGAGGAGTAAGCGTTCGCCCCGGCCCGATCGAGAGCCGGCCGGAGCCCGTCACCGCCAGCGCCCGGCCAGGCTCACCGTAGCTCGCGGCGATGCGGCTGGCGTCCAGGTCGAACCGGCCATGGTCGACGCGCAGCGCGCCGTCGACCTGCAGCCCCCCGAGCGCCACCGTGCTCTCGAAGGCGGGCAGCGCCAGGGCGCCGTCCCGCACCACCACGCGCTCCACCACCACCGTCCACGCGCTCGCGACGGCGGGCGCGCTGGCAGCGGCCGTCGCGGGGACCGGCCGCAGGAGCGAGGCGAGGTCGAGCGTGCCGTCGGCGAGCAGCCTGCCCCGCACCACCGGATGGTCGAGGGTCACCTCGAGCACCCGCACCTGCTGGTGGAGCAGCGAGGATGGGCTCCAGGCCACCTCCACCGGGCCGACGGCGATCTGCGGCTCGCCGTCCGGGCCGCGCAGCTGCAGCCCCGCGACCCGCAGCCTGGAGAGCGGCGAGCCCGTGACCTCGCCCACCGAGACCGTCCCCGCGAAGAGGGCGCCCAGCTGCGCCTCGGCGAAGCGGCGCAAGCGCTCGCGGGCCCAGTCGGTGCCGACGAGCGTGAACGAGAGCGCGACCGCGCCGGCTACGAGCGCGAGCAGCGCGAGCAGGCCGAGGCCCGACCGGCGGGCGGCCTTCGCCCAGAGGCTCCGCTGCAGCGCCGCGGGCGGGCCTTTGCGCTGGCCCGTCAAAAGGCCTCCCCCAGGCTGAGGTGGAAGGCCAGCCGGCTCCCCGGGTCGGGGTTGGCCAGCCCGTCCGCGCCCGCGGCGTCGTAGCGGTTGAGGCGGTAGCCGACGTCGGCGCGGATCGGCCCGACCACCGTGGAGTAGCGCAGGCCCAGGCCGGCGGCGTAGTGCAGGTGGGAGAGGTCGAGGCCGGGTGCGCCTGCCCCGCCTGCCCCGCCTGCCCCGCCTGCTCCGCCTGCTCCGCCTGCTCCGGTGACGTCGCCGGCGTCGCCGAAGGCCGCCACCGAAAGCCACTGCCCGGCGATGGTGAACAGGTCGCAGCGCGCCTCGACGCTGCCGAGCACGTCGGTGGTGCCGCCCACCGGGATGCGGGCGCCGGTGCTGTCGAGCCGGCTGGGCGAGAGCCGCTGGAAGCCGAAGCCGCGGTGGTCGTTGGCGCCGCCGCCGAGGTAGCGCACCGGCAGCGGCGCGTCGTCGAATCCCCCGGTGAGCAGCCTGCCGTAGCGGACGCGCGCGGACAGCACCAGCCGGTGGCCGAGGGGGAGATAGCCGCGCACCTCGGGCGTGACCCGCAAGAAGCCGACCCGGCCGCCGGCCAGCGGGCCGCCCTCGAGCACTTCGATCGCGGCATAGACCCCGCGGTGCGCGTCGAGCGGCAGGTCGCGGGTGTCATAGACCAGCTGCTGCGAGTAGTACCCGAGCCAATCGGAGGTGGATTCACCGCCGAAGACCAGCGGGTCATAGGCGGCGAAGATCAGGTATTGGAGCTGCCAGCCGGCGTAGAGCTTGAGCTCGTCGCCCGCGAACGGCCAGGTCACGCCCAGGCTGGTCCGCGGCCCGGTCAGCGTGTAGCCCATGCGCGGCCGGCGGTCGAAGGCGCCGAGGAGCTGCCCGTGCAGCCTGGGCACGAAGAGGTCATCGCGCTCGAGCGACGCCACCAGCTCGACCGACGGGCCCGACTCGAACGGCGCGCCGCGCTGCCAGGACCAGCCGGGCGTCGCGTCGGTGCGAAAGGTGAGCAGCGGCTGGTCGAAGATCCCGTGGACGGTGTAGCCGGCGCGGCCGTGGAGCTCGTAGTGCGTGCTGTCGAGGGCCGCCCCGAAGCCCAGCCGCACCTCGTGGCGGGTGCCCTCGCCGAGGTGGACGGTCATCGCCGCGACCGGGCGCTGCTGGCGGTGCTCGAACGAGACGCGCACCGAGGAGAAGACGCCGAGGGCGAAGAGCAGCCCCTCGGTCTTCTCGACGAGATCGGGGTCGAACGGGTCGCCCTCCTTCCACGCGAGGCGGCTGCGGACGGTGCTCTCGCCGATCCGGTCGAGCCCGAGGATCTCCGTCTTGCCGAAGGTGGTCAGCGGCCCGAGCGCCAGCTTGAAGCGGACGGTCGCCCGGCGCTGGTCGCGGTCCACCTCGACGACGCCCGTGACCTTTGCGTAGGCATAGCCGCGGCTCTGGAACGCGCGCGCCAGCGCCGCCTTGGCGCTCTCGTACCCGGCCTCGAGGAAGGGCTGGCCGAGGACCGGCATGAGGTCGCTGCGCTCGAGCGCCTGCCTCGCCAGCAGCTCGTCGGCGCCCTCGAAGGCGACCGCGGTCAGCAGGGTCACCCCGCCCTCGACGACGTCGATCTCGACCTGCTCGCCGCCGCTCGGGCGCTCGCTCGACCTGACGCCGGTGACCTTCGCGTCGAAGTAGCCGTGCTCCCGGTACCAGGTCTCGATGCGGTCGGCGTCCACGTCGAGCGCGACGGGGTCGAACTCCTCGCGCAGCTTGACCGGCCAGCCGTGCGGCGGCCGCGTCGCCAGCCGGTCGACGATCTCGTCGTCGTCGAACGCCAGGTTGCCGCGCAGCGTGACCTGCTCCACCGGGTGCGGCCCGCCGCCTGTCGCACAGGCCGCCAGCCCGAGGGCGACCAGCGTGGCGTAGAGCGGCTTCACACTCGGGCATTTTGCAAGCCATGCGCCAGCGCCGGACGCGGTGCCAGTTGCGCGCAGGTGCGCGGACGCTCGCGGAGGCCGCACACCCGTGGTCTCCGCCCGATGTCCGGCCGCAGTCGATCAGGTGAACGGCGAACGTTCGGGCGGGGACGGCCGGGGCGGGTCGGGCAATTGCCTGCTGCGTCCGCTGCGCGCTCCGTGCTTGGGTTCCGGCATGGCTCTCTCCACCCGCCCGCCGCGCCTTGGACCTCCTTGGTGCCCTGCTGCGCTCGCGGCCCTCGTCGCCGCCGCCTGCAGCGGCCCGGTGGCGACGCAGCCTGCCTGCCTCTCTGCCGCCGACTGCGCGCCCGGCCAGGCGTGCACCTCGGGTCACTGCGCGGCCGCCCCCGACGCGGGCGCTGACGCGGGCAGCGACGCAGGCCACGACGCCGGGACGGACGGAGGGGCCGACGCAGGAGCGGACGCCGGCAGCGACGCGGGGACGGATGCAGGCCACGTCCCCTACGTCTTCGTCATCGCGATGGAGAACCAGGACGGCACCAATGTGCTCGGCGCGGGTGTCTACGGCAGCCCCAGCGCGCCCTACATCAACGGGACGCTGAAGGCGCAGTACGGCAGCGCCTCGAACTACGGCGACAACCTCGGCCCGCTGGTGCCCAGCGAGCCCCACTACCTCTGGATGGAGGCGGGCACCAACGCCTTCGCCGACAAGACCTTCACGGGCGACGGCGACCCATCCCAGGGCAACAGCACCAGCGACACCGACCACCTCGTCACCCACTTGAAGGCGGCCGCGAACGGCAAGACCTGGCGCTCGTATCAAGAAGGGCTCGGCAGCGCGACCGGCGCCTGCCCCGTCACCAGCAGCGGCTACTACGCCGCCAAGCACGACCCGTTCGTCTTCTTCCAGGACGTCGCGGGCAACCCGCCCTCGGCCACCAACGCGGAGTGCGCGGCGCACCACCGCGCCTTCACCAGCGCCGGCTTCCAGGCCGACCTCAACGCCGGCGACGTCGCCGCCTACACTTTCATCACGCCGAACCTCTGCAACGACATGCACGGCGCCTCGGGCTGCCCCAACGGCTGCACCAGCGGCCTGACCACGGGCGCGTGCATCGCGGGCGGCGACGCCTTCCTGCGCGACAACGTGCCCGGCATCCTCGCCTTCGTGCAGGCCCACGGCGGCGCGCTCTTCGTCGTCTGGGACGAGCCCGCGCTCAACACCAGCACGCCTTTCCTGGTGGCGGGCCCGCACGTGAAGCCTGGCTACGTGAGCCCGTTCAGGTACACGCACAGCTCGCTCTTGAAGTCGCTGCAGGAGGTCCTCGGCCTGCCGGTGAGCGCGCGGGTCGCGCCGGCGAACGACCTCGAAGACTTCTTCGACAGCGGCGCGTTTCCGTAGCGGGTCGACTGCCTGGGCGCCGCCGGCCTCGCTCACGCACAGGGCGGCAGCGTGACGCGAAAGGCAGTCCCCGAGCCCGGCCGGCTCTCGACGGTGAGGGTCCCGCCCGGCTGCTCGACCAGGTTGCGCGCGACGGCGACAGCGCGACGCGGTCCGCTTGACCACCCGGGTCGTCCCTGCGCCACCGGCCCGTTCTCGAGACGAGAGGGTGGCGTGCCGGACTCGCACCGACTTGCACGGGAGTCACGGTCCCGCTCCTCGACCGCTTCGGAATACGCCACCACAAGGATGCCCACCGCTCTACCTGATTGGCTGTTTGACCGTGTCTCTTCACTCTGCCAGACAAGCCTCTTCGCGCCCGGTCCCGCTCTGGGAGCCGGGATTGGCGAGGGGCCCAGGCGTCGCACCCGGCTGGACGGAGTTGGAGACCACCTTGGTCCCGGACCGCAACTGCCACGTCCACACTGGCACCCAGGCGCGGCGGGCGGTTTCAGGTGCGGTCATCGGGAGCGGGTGCTATCTGCCAGCTTCCCAGGAGCCGCCCCACATGAGCCAGGCAGCACCCGCCTTCCAGCAGAAGTTCCAGCACGAGATCGACCGGCTCACCGCAGCCTTCGCCGCCGCGCTGGTCGCGGTGGTGAAGACCGCCATCCTCGAGAGCGTGACGCGGGCGGTGGCGGGCGCGCTCCCGGCTTCGGCAGAGGGCGGAGCGGACGGCTCCAACGGCGGCAGGAGCGCGCGCCGCCAGCCCGCAGAGCTGCAGCGCGCCGCCGGGAGCCTCCGCGCTGCGATCGCCGCCCAGCCGGGCCTGCGCATCGAGCAGCTGGCCAAGGTGCTCGGCGCGCCCACCAAGGATCTGTCGCTGCCGGTGAAGCGGCTGCTCGAGGCCGGGCAGGTGAAGTCGAAGGGGACGCGCCGGGCGACCACCTATTGGCCCGCCAGGCCTTCGCCGGCCAAGACCGCGCGGCGGCCGTGACCTCCTACGACCTCTGCCTCGCGTGGAACTGGGAGTACGACGCCGCCTTCGTCGCGCTCCTCGAGGCAGCCCTGCGGGCGCACGGCCAGACGCTCCTCCAGGTCACGCCGGCGAACCTGGGCGCCACGCTCGCGGAGCTCGCCTCGGGCAGCCTCCATTTTGGCGCCCTCCTCGACCGCGCCAGCGAGGCCGAGCCGCGCTTCCTCCCGCTCGACGCCTGGGCCAAGGAGCAGGGCGTGCCGCGGCTCAACCCCCACGAGCACGCGGTCCGCGCCGCCGACAAGTCGGCGATGCACCGGGCCCTCTTTTCGCAGCTCCGCACGCCATACACCATCGTGCTCCCGCCGCACGCAGCCGAGCCCGCGCTCGCCAGCCTCGACCTCTCGCCGCTCGGGCCCTGCTTCACCATCAAGCCCGCGCACGGCGGCGGCGGCGAGGGCGTGGTGACCCAGGCCAGCACGCTCGCCGAGGTGCTCGCGGCGCGCGCCCGCTTCCCGGAGGACGAGTTCCTCCTGCAGACGTACCTGGTGCCGGCGACGCCCGGCGGCCGCGCGGCGTGGTTCCGCGTGATCTACTGCGACGGCGAGATCTACCCGTGCTGGTGGGACATCGCGACCCACGTCTACGCGCCCGTCACCGCCGCCGAGGAGCTCGCGCTCGGTCTCGTCGGCCTGCGCGACCTCGCCCGGATCATCGCGCGGGTCTCGGGCCTGCGGCTCTTCTCCACCGAGATCGCGCTGCTCCCTGACGGCGGGTTCTCGGTGGTGGACTACGCCAACGACCCGCTCGACCTGCGCCCGCGTTCGACCTGCCAGGAGGGCGTGCCGGACGCGCTCGTGCGCGCGATCGCCGGGCAGCTGCAGGCTTTCACCGCGCTGCACCCGCCTGGCTAGCAGGGTCTCGCGGCAGGCTCGGTCGACACCCCTTGGCCCGCCCCGAACGTTCGAGGGACGCTCCCGTGGGCGCCGTCGAGGCGCAGCGCGCAGAGTGACGGCTGCCGGGTCGCGGCGACGGCACGCCCGGTGCACGAGCCCTCCTCCGCAGCCCGGGCGGTTCGCCCGGCGCCGCAGCCATCGGATTCCGGTGGCACCAGGAGGAGCCACCATGATTCGACCTGACTGCCGCTCGCTGATCCGCCTCGCCGCCGCGCTGCTCGCCGCCGGCTCCCTCGCCGCCTGCGGCACCGACTCTGCCGGCCCGGATGTCTCGCCGACCACGCCAGGCGCGGGCTCCGGGACGGGCGGCGCGGGCGGCCACGGCCCCTCGCCGGTCTCGCTCGGGACCTCCGCCAACTACGTCATCCTGGCGAAGTCGTCGGTCTCAAACGTGCCGACCTCCGCCATCACCGGCAACATCGGCCTGAGCCCTGCGGCCGCCAGCTTCATCACGGGCTTCACGCTGACGCTGCCCACCGCCGGCGCGGCCTCCACCTCGCCGCAGGTAACGGGCAACGTCTATGCGTCCGACTATGCGGCGCCGACGCCCTCGAACCTGACCACCGCCATCGGCGACATGCAGACGGCCTACACCGACGCCGCCGGCCGGGTGACCCCCGACCACACCGAGCTCGCCGCGGGCAACCTGGGCGGGCTGACGCTTCCCGCGGGCCTCTACAAGTGGTCGAACACGGTGAACATCTCCACCAACGTGACGCTGACAGGGAGCGCGACCGACACCTGGATCTTCCAGATCGCGGGCGGCATCACCCAGGCGTCGGCGGCGCGGGTGGTGCTCTCCGGCGGCGCGCTCCCGCAGAACATCGTCTGGCAGGTGTTCGGCGTCGTGGACATCGGGACCACCGCGCACCTGGAGGGCGTCATCCTCTCGCAGACCTCGATCACGCTGAAGACCGGCGCGACCGCGAACGGCCGCCTGCTCGCGCAGACCGCGGTGACGCTGGCGGGCAACACGGTGGTCAAGCCGTAGCCCGCGCGGCCTCGGTAGGTTTCGTTAGCTGAAGGCCTGGATGCCCGTGATCGCCCGCCCGAGGATGAGCGCGTGCACGTCGTGCGTGCCCTCGTAGGTGTTGACGGCCTCCAGGTTCATCATGTGGCGCACCACGTGGAAGGCGTCGGAGATGCCGTTGCCGCCGTGCATGTCGCGGGCGGCCCGGGCGATCTCGAGCGCCTTCCCCGCGTTGTTGCGCTTGATCAGCGAGACCATCTCGGGCAAGGCCCGGCCCTCGTCCAGCAGGCGGCCCACCCGGAGCGCGGCCTGCAGCCCGAGCGTGATCTCGGTCTGCATGTCGGCGAGCTTCAGCTGGATCAGCTGCGTGGCGGCGAGCGGCCGGCCGAACTGCTTGCGGGCCAGGGTGTAGTTTCGCGCAGCGTGCCAGCAGAACTCGGCGGCCCCCATCGCGCCCCAGGCGATGCCGTAGCGGGCGCGGGTGAGGCAGCCGAACGGTCCCTTCAAGCCACTGACATTTGGTAATAGTTGGCTATCTGAGACCTCTACCTCGTCCATCACGATCTCGCCTGTCGCCGAGGCACGCAGGCTGAACTTGCCCTCGATCTTCGGCGCGGAGAGGCCCTTCATCCCCTTCTCCAGGACGAACCCGCGGACCACGCCCGCGTCGTCCTTCACCCAGACCACGAAGACGTCGGCGATCGGCGCGTTGGTGATCCAGGTCTTGTTGCCTGTCAGCACGAAGCCGCCCGGCACCTTGCGCGCGCGGCTGCGCATGCTGCCGGGGTCGGAGCCGGCGTCTGGCTCGGTGAGACCGAAGCAGCCCACCAGGTCGCCCCTGGCGAGCGCGGGCAGGTACTTCTCGCGCTGCGCCTCGGTGCCGTAGGCGTGGATCGGGTACATGACGAGGCTCGACTGCACCGACATGCTGGAGCGGTAGGCGGAGTCGACCCGCTCCACCTCGCGCGCGGCGAGCCCGTAACACACATACGAGGCGCCCGCGCAGCCGTAGCCCGTCAGCGTCGAGCCCAAGAGTCCAAGCTCGCCGAGCTCGCGGAGGATCTCGCGGTCGAACCGCTCGTGCCGGTTGGCCTCGAGGATCCGCGGCATGAGCTTCGCCTGGCAGTAGTCGCGCGCGCTCGCCTGGAGCTGCCGCTCTTCGGGCGTGAGCTGGTCGTCGAGAAGGAGCGGGTCTTCCCAGCGGAAGGCGGCCTCGGGCTTGGTGGACATGCCCGCAGCATAGAGCAGCTACCCTGCGCAATTGGAAATGGGCGCGCCGTCCGAGAGAGCGCCGGTGGGAGCCGCCCCGAACGGCACCTTCGTCCCAGCCCGCGGAACCTCTTTCCGCCCGCGGCATCGATTCGCCATGGACCTCTCAGACCCCACCGTTTCCGCCCCCGCTCCCGAGCCAATCGCAACTCCGCCGGGGCCACTGGTTCGCACGGGTTTCGTGCTGCTGACGGGCCTGATGTCGGGCTTGTTTCTCGGCGCGGTGCTGTTCGGGCACGGGCCGGTCGGACGCAGGGTCCAGCGCGGCTTTGCCGAGGCTGCCCAGCCGAGGTCGCTGGCCGCTGGAGGGAGTGCTCGCGCGCTCCCGCCGGGTCACCCGCCGATCGGCGGCTTCGGGATTTCCTCCGATGAGTCCTCGGGCTGCCCCTACCTCGACTCCATCGACGGCGTTGGCGCCGCTTCCGAAGAGAGCGACGAGGCGCAGCCCCTTCCCCGCGCGCGGCCCCTGCAGGCGCCCGTCCGGAGCCTTGGGAACGGTCCGATCTGACGGTCCGCGGTTGACACGGCGCCGCCTATCCCGTTCAGACTCCTGCCGGAGGGAGGGAGAGCACCATGGCCGCCATCGCTGAGTTCTACTTGCTGCCCGGCGCGCTCCTCTTCGAGCTGCACGAGGCCACGGTGCCCCGCAAGCGCGAGATCAGCGAGAAGCGGCTCTTCTTCTCCAAGAAGCGCACGGTCGTAGAGGACGACCTGCTGCCGTTCCTCACTGCCAAGGCCACGCTGCACTCGCAGTACGAGGGCTCGGGGCTGGCGTTCTCGATGCTCGACCGGCTGCTGCAGACCCGCGGGTTCTCCTCGCTCTTCTCCGACCAGGGCTTCGCGGGCGCCTCCACCACGACCACCACCGCGGCCGTCTTCGACCCGCAGGGCGCCAAGGAGCTCTTGACGCGGCTGCGGGAGCACAAGATGGACCAGGAGGACATCGGCGCGAAGGTCCGCGAGCAGATCGGCGGGACCGATGAGTCCGCGGTGCTGGCGATCTTCTCGGCGTGGCGGCAGCTGCAGGCGTGGCTGGCCGCGCTCGACCCGCAACGGGTGGGCGTGCTCTGCATCGTGCGCACGGAGTAGAAACGTCAGAGGCCGCGCGGCCCCTGGGCGGCGCGGTCTCCTGCGAACGCGGCGGCTGCCGCGCGGAGCGCGAGTCTTACTTCTTCTCGCCCTTCTCCTGCTCCCGGCGGGCGGCGATCTCGCCCTGCAGCCCGTCGAGCGCGCCCGGGTCCTGCCCCGCTGCCTTCTCCGCGCCGCGCGCCGTTCCCTTCTCCGCCTCGGGCTTGCCGGCCAGGTAGGCTTCGCCGGGGTGCCACTGCGGCGTGACGGTGGCCGCTACCTCGTGCGCCAGCTCCTTGCCGGTGCTGAGCACCGCGCGCCCGAGGGCGTAGAGCGGCAGCGCGAAGCCGATGAAGGGGAGGAAGATCGCGAACGCGAGGCCCATCACGGGCGCCGCGACGAAGAGCGCCAGCAAGGGGGTGTGGAAGTAGTTGACCCGCGCGTCGCCGGGCAGGGTGCCGAAGTCCCCGGTGATGGTCGTGAACTCCCAGGTGCTGGTGTTGAAGTAGTAACCGCCGCCAACCTTCGTTCCACCGTTGAAGCGCTCCATGGCGTGCCTCCTGTTTCGTGGTTGAAGCAAGAGTAAGGCGCGCGCAGTTTGATGGAATCAGGAGTCAATCGCAGGGCTATCGGATTGAATCCCGGGTTGGAGAGGCTGCGCACCGGAGGAAGGCCGGGCAAGAGTCCCTGGATCGACGAGCAGCCACGCATTCCTGCGGTTGCCTGCCGCGGGTCACCGTTCGGGCGGGAGGACCCCCTTCTGCAGCGCGAAGCGCACCAGGTCGGTCCGGTTGTGCAGGTCGAGCTTCTCCATCGCGTGCTCGCGGTGGGACATCGCCGTCTTCACGCTGATGCCGAGCGTCCCCGCCACCTCCTTGTTGCTGCGGCCCTCGGCCACCAGCTTGAGCACCTGCTTCTCGCGGTCGGTGAGCGTCTCATAGAGGTCGCGCTCGCCGCTCGGGCGCGGGCGCGCCGAGTCCTCCATCGCCTCGCGCGCGACGCTGGGGTCGAGCACCAGCCCGCCCCGCGCCACCGAGCGGATGGCGTCGGCGAGCGCGGAGCCCGCGGTCTTCTTCAGCACGAAGCCCGAGACGCCCGCCTTGAGGAAGCGTCTGACATATTCGCGGTCCTCGTACTGGGTGAGCACCAGCACCCTGGTGCGCGGGTGCTCGCGCTTGAGCTCGAGCGTCGCCTCCAGGCCGCCCAGTCCGGGCATGGCGATGTCCATCAGCACCACGTCGGGATCGTGCAGCTTGCAGAGGTCCACCGCGGCGCGGCCGTCGGCGGCCTCGGCCACCACCAGGATGTCCGCCGAGGTCGCGAGCAGCGCGCGGATGCCCTCGCGCAAGAGGCCGTGGTCGTCAGCGACCAGCACGCGGATCTTGTCCATCGTCTCCTCCTTCAGCGCCCGGCTAGCGCGGCTCGGGCACGGGCAACGTGAGCGACAGGTGCGTCCCCTGCCCTGGCGCGGAGTCGAGCCGCAGCGTACCGCCGAGCATCTCGACGCGCTCGCGCATGCCCAGGAGGCCAAAGCCGCGCCCCTCACTGCCTGGCACCGCGAGCTGCGCCGGGACGAAGCCCCTGCCGTCGTCTTCGATCTCGAGGGTCAGCTCGCCGTCCCTCACCGCCGCCTGGATCAGCACGCTCTCGGCCTGCGCGTGCTTGGCGATGTTCGTCATCGCCTCCTGGGCGACGCGGAAGACCACCGTCTCGAGGTGGGCCGGGAGCCGCGCGCCGAGCCCGGAGAACTCGGTGCGCACGGCGATGCCGCGCGCCTCCAGCGAGGTCTCCGCGCACCAGCGGAGCGCCGACTGCAGGCCCAGGTCGTCGAGCACCGACGGGCGCAGCCCGCAGATCTGGCGGTGCACCTCGTCGAGCGTGTGCACCGCGAGCGCCTGCGCCTCCTCGAGCCGCGCGCGCAGCTCGCCGGGCGGGGAGACCTTCACCGCCGCCTGGACCTTCATCACCACCGCGGCGAGGCTGGAGCTGGTCTCGTCGTGCAGCTCGCGCGCGACCCGGCGGCGCTCGTCCTCCTGCGCGCCGATCACCTTGCCGAGCAGGAGGCGCACCCGCGCTTGATCGGCCTTCTGCTCGCGGCCTTTCTGCTCGAGCGCACCCGTCCGCTCGGCCACCCGCAGCTCGAGGCCGGCGTTGGCGGCCTCCACCCGCTCGAGCGACTGCTTGAGGGACTGGCGCATCCGCTCCAGCGCCTGCCCCAGGCGGCCCACCTCGTCTCCGTCGAGCGCGGGGATCGGCTCCGCGAGCGCGCCGGCGGTCAGCCGCTCGGCGGCGGCGGTCAGCGCCGCCAGCGGGCGCGTCACGCTGGCGGCCGCGCCCCAGGCGAAGAGCAGCGCGATCGCGAGCATCAAGAGGAGTAGCCCGAGCAGGTTGTGCGAGAGCGCGCGGGTGAACGACAGCGCCTCCGGCTCGGGCTCGCGCAGCGTGACGGCCCACCGCGCGGCCGGGAGCGGGGCCACCACGAAGAGCCCGGAGCGGGCGCCCGCGACGCCCCCCATCTGGCTGGTGTGGCAGGCGCTGCAGGTGTTCGCCGAGGACCGCCGCTGCTGGATGCTCCCGGCGATCAGGAGCGGGTGGTCGCTCGCCGCGAGGACGTGCGCGTGGTCGGTGCCGGTCACCACCGTGCCTGCGCCGTCGACGAGCTCCAGCGCGCCGCCCGGGAGCGGCAGCGCGCCTTTGAGGATCCCGGCGAGACGGGGCGCGCGCGGATCGATCGCGCCGAGCACCACGCCGACGAGCTTGCCGTCCCAGGTGTGTACGGGGACCACCGCCCAGGCGCGGCGCGCGCCGCCCTCCTCGGCGAGGAGATCGGTGATCTCGGGGTGATCGACCCGCCGCGCCTCGGCGAGCAGCCGCTGCCCGTCGAGCGGCCCGCCGCCCTCCGGCTCTCGCCCGACCACGCGGCCCTCGGCGTCGAGCCGGAGCACCTCGGCGAAGAGCGGCCGGTTGCGGACGAACGCTTCGCGCAGCGCGGCGTGGCGGTGCGTCGCCAGCTGCTCGGCGTCGGCGGCGCCCGGCAGGCCCTCGCGCGCGGCGGCCTCCAGCGCATCGAGGCCCGCGGCCAGCTTGTCCTGCACGCGCAGCGCGATGAACTCAGCGGCTGCGCCCCGCTCGGCCACCTCGTGCCGCGCGAGCTCGTCGCGGCTGGTCCAGCCGGCCCAGCCCAGCACGGTGAGCGGACCCAGCATGCCGACCGCCACCAAGAGTAATACTCTCGCCAGGATGCGGTGGCCGGGCGGCCGCGACGCGCCGTCGACGTTGCGATTGCCATTGCTCGCGCCCGGCAGGGTGCTCATGGCCCCTCCCGCCGCACGCTGCGCGCCAGCGTCATCAGCTCCTCTGGGCCGCCCGCGGACCGCAGCACCAGCAGCCTTCCCCACCGCTCCCAGCGCACCTGGTGCCAGATCCGTCCATCGGGCGCGAGCAGCCGCTCGAGCACGCCGGTGGTCTGCTGCAGGCCCACGCCCGCGGAGTCGAGCAGCACGCCGTCGGGCCAGAGCGGCGCAGTCGGCTCCTCGACGCCGCCCACGCTCTGCGCGAAGAGCAGCCGCTCGCCGCTCCCGGTCGCGGCGTCGAAGGCGAGCAGCACCTGCGCGGGGCGCGCGCCCGCGACGCGGATCCGCGCCGGCGGCCAGCGCAGCGTCTGCGGGAAGTACGCGGGCAGCGCCAGGCGCTCGCCCAGCCGGCGCTCCACCTCGGAGATCTGCGCGAACGGCCGGCCGCCCCTGTATTCGGTGAGCTCGGCGAGCCGCTGCGGCAGCGTGTCGAGCAGGCGCAGGCCACCCGCCACCAGCGCCAGCACCAGGGCCAGCGAGGTGAGGTCGCGTCCCATGCTCTGCGTCGCTGCCGCCATGGGCGCCTCCTCCTTCCTAGACCACGAACATCAAGAGACCGAGCAGCGAGAGCCCTGCCGCCGCGAGCCGCAGGCCCGCGTGGGGCGCGGGCTCCGGACAGACGGGACCCAGCAACCGGCGGCACCGCCCCTCGATCGACGCGACGCGAGAGCGCGCGCGGGCTCGCGCCAGGAGCTGCCCCCAGAGGAGCTCGCCGCTGCCGGCCGCGGAGCCCCGGGAGAGCTTGACGATGGCGGAGGCGAGCGCGAGGCGGTCGCCGGTGGCGAGCGCGGCGAGGTCGTCGGCCTGCCGCTCCGCGTCCTGCGCGAGCGCCCGCACCACGACCTGCACCACCGGGTTGAAGGCCTGCAGCGCGCGGACGCCGAGCAGCACCCAGCTCCACGCGGGGTCCCTGCGGTCCAGGTGGGCGAGCTCGTGGGCCAGCGCCCCTCGAAGCTCCGCGTCGTCGAGCAGGGCGAGGGCGCCGCGCGAGACGAGGATCTCCGGTGCGCGGACGCCGCGGCAGAGGAGGATCGGCGCGCGCTCGTCGCTCAGCGTCAGGCGCGGGGCCGCGCGACCGCTCTGGCTGCACAGGCGCGCCAGCTCGCGCTGGACGCGGGCGCCGTCGGGACTCGCCGCCTGTCCGGAGTCCGCGGCCGCCGCCCCGGTGAGCGACGCGACCATCGACCTCGAAGCGGCGCCCTCGCCGGATCGCAGCTGCCGCAGGAAGGGGATCAGGTCGGCGAGGAACAGCGCGAGCCCGCCCGCGCTGAGCGCGCCGAGGAAGAGCAGAGGCAGACCCACGCCGCCCACCGTCAGCTCCGCCCAGTGGCGGGTGGTGAGCAGCGCCACCCGCTCCTCGAACCACTCCTCGCGCCGCTGCGGCAGGAGGCGGTCGAGCAGCGGCACCGCCACCAGCGCGAGCGCGAGCACCAACTGCCGCAGCCGGATCCGCTGTCCAGGCGCGGCCTCGCGCCAGGCCCGGATCAGGAGCTCCACCACCACCGCCGCCACCAGCGCATCGATGATGGCCTGCCCGCAGTAGCGGGCCACGGCCTACCGCTCCGGCGGGTGCGCGCGCCCGGCCTCTTCGCGCCGCTCCAGCTCCAGCGGGTGCTCCTTCTCCATCCGCTCGCGGCTGATCTTGCCCGTGAAGATGCTGGGGTCGAAGGGGAAGACGTCGGGGTTCAGGTGGGCGTTGTAGATGTGCCAGACGATGATCACCAGCGTCGCCAGCAGCCCCTCGTTGCTGTGGGCCACCTTCGCCACCGGGATCAGCTGCCCGGGCAGGAGCCGCGCCACCAGGGCGGGGAAGTAGAGCACCAGCCCGGTCAGCACCATGATCAGCGAGCCGGCGAGCATTCCCCAGTATTCGAACTTCTGCCGGTAGTCGAAGCGATCGAACCGCGCGTGCGCCTTCTCCAGGCCGACGTAGTAGCGCAGCGTCTGGAGGGCGTCCCTGAAGTCCTTCTGGTCGGGCACCATGGTGAGCAGCTCGAAGCGCTTGGTGGCGGTCTTCCAGATGACGAGGCCGAGGTGGAGTGCCATCAGGAATGCAAAGACGAACCCCGCCACCCGATGGACGTTGCGGGTCGCGGTGATCCCGCCGAACAAGTGGACCACCGCGGCGGAGAAGCCCGCCGTCGAGTACTTCTGCGGCATGCCGGTGACGACGAGCAAGGTGAAGACGGTCATCACCAGGAAGTGCTCGGTGCGCTGCCACAGGTTGAAGCGGACGAGATAGGCGTCCAATGGATGGCTCTTGGGAATCGCGCCCGGCCTGCTGGTGGGAGCGATCGTTGAAGTGGTCATTGGGTCCTCACCGGTTGACGATCATGCGCCAGAGGTGCAGCACGATCTGCAGGGCCAGGCCGCCGATCATGAAGGGAATGAAGAACCAGTAGGCCGCCTTGACGAGGAAGACGAGCGGCGCCTTCTGCAGCGAAGGCTGGTAGTGCGAGAGCCACGAGGCCGGGAAGTCGGCCCGCGCGTCCGGGTGGCACTTCTTGCAGGTGACGAGCAGGTTCGCCTTGATCACCCGCGAGCTGGGGTCGCTCACCCTGGTGATGTCGTGCACGCCGTGGCAGTCGGTGCAGAGCGCCACCACCGGCTGCGCGCCCTCCTCGCCGGCCTGCATCGCCACGGTGGTGCCGTGGAAGTCGGAGAGGTAGCTCTGCAGCACGTTGGTGGAGAGCTGGTACTTGCCCATCAGCTTCTCATTGGCGTGGCAGTTGCCGCACGTCTCGGGCGTCTTCAGCCGGAACGCGCCCGCCCTCGCGTCGGCGATGGCGTGCGAGCGGTGGCAGTCGGTGCAGGTGGGCACGTCCTCATTGCCCGTGCTGAGCGCCTTGCCGTGCACGCTGCCGACATAGGCGGCGGAGATCTTCTCGTGGCAGGTGGCGCAGGTCCGCGCGATCTTCGAGCGGGGCTCCGCGGCGGGCGTGATGTCGTGGGCGCCGTGGCAGTCGGAGCAGACCGCAGCCGTGCGCTTGCCCTTGGTGATCTGCTCGCGGTGCACGCTGTCGAGGGTGTCGGTGTAGTTCGCCGCGTGGCACTTCTTGCAGCCCTCGGAGAATTGGATCGCGAAGTCGCGCTTGCTGGCGAGGCGCAGCTTCCGGTGCGGGGTCTCGGCGTCGAGCAGGTCCTGGTGGCAGTCGGAGCAGACCACCTTGCGGCCGTGGGCCGAGGCGGCCATCGCGGCGGGATCGACCGCGAGGCTCAGGGTCTCGCCGGACTCCAGCAGCAGCTCACCGGCGTCCTTGCCGTGGCAGACCAGACACTTCTCGGTCTCGGTGGCGTTGGTGGGGAGCGCTGCGGCGGGCGTCGGTCCGGCGGTGGGCGTCGATGTCGCGGAGACCGTCCCGGCGGGCGCGGGCTCCTCCGCGCGCGACGCAAGGGGAGCGGCCCCGAGCGCGAGCGCGAGCAGCACGTAGGGTGTGGTTCTCATTGCAGACCTCCTCCGCTCGCGCCTATGCAGATCGCAGGCCGCAATCGAGGGGCGCCCCGCCGGTGGCTGCGGTGCATTGCCGCTGCGGCTGGTTGGACGCGGCCTCGCGGCGCGCGCTATTGGCCTCGGAGCCACTCGGAGAGCGGAGCGCAGCGATGCCCGCCGACGCAGCACAGGCCGCGCAGTCCCTTCTCGCTGGCGCGCGCTACGGCGTGCTCTCGACCTTGCGGCGATCCCACCAGCCCGGGTGGCCGATGGGCTCCCTCGCACCGTTTGCGCTGACCCCGCGGGGAGCGCCGCTCTTCGCCTTCAGCGCGCTCGCCGAGCACACCAAGAATGTCCTCGCCGATCCGCGCGCGAGCCTCTTCGTTCTGGCAGCAGCAGCAGCAACGGGCGGGCCCGCTGGGTGCTGGAGGTGGCCGAGGCGCGCTTCATCGGCGGCTTTCGGGGCGGCCGCCTGGATCCCGGGCGCCGACCTGTCGCGATAGCCATCGGACCCCGCCGCGCGGCGTGTGTTTTTCCACTCTGACGAAGGTCCGCAGAGAGCGCGCAACAGTCAGACACTTACGCAGGCCTTGCGGGTCGGCGAACCCGGGCCTGCTGGGCGGTCCGGGCTCGCGGCACGACGTGAACCAACAGTGTTACTTCTTCAGGCCGCGCACGAGCGCGATCAGCCCGTCCACCTGGTCGTCGAGCTTGCCCTGGTAGCCGTCCATCTCCTGCTTCTTCCCGCCCTCCTCGCGGTTGATGCCGTTCAGGATCGCCTCCTTGAGCTGCGCGTCGGTGCGGCTCTTCTGCCACTCGGCGGTGGTGTAGTCCTTGACGCCCATCTTCTTGCCGGTGTCGGTCTGGCCCTTGCCGTCGGCGCCGTGGCAGGAGCTGCACTTGGCCTTCCAGGTGCGCTCGATCTTCTTGTCGACTTCGGCCCGGGCGGGCATGGCGAGGAGCAGGGTACCGGCAGCGAGCAGGAACAGCGTGGAACCGCGCATGAGACACCTCCGTGAGGATTGGTTGCGTGCGACTGCTGCAGCGGGCGCGTTGCAACCAGTGCGCCCGAGCCGCCGCGGCATCGCGCCTCACGCGAAGAGGTCGCTCCGCGCCGCCGCCTGGATCGCGACCGCCGCCGGGTGGCGAAGCCGCCGCTCCACGGTGAGGGCGTAGAACCGCTCTTTCACACCCGAGAGCACGCCGAGGGTGCGGACGCCATGCTGGGCCTTGATGAACTCCGCTGCCACCGCGGGCGCGGCAAACAGTCCCAGACCCTGCTGGCCGAGGATCTGGAGGAGGCCCAGGTCGTCGGCCTCGGCGACGACCTGCGGGCGCACCTGCCGGGCGGTGAACCACTGGTCGAGCGACCGGCGCAGGGCGGTGCCGGCCGAGGGCAGCACGAAGGGCGCGCCCTGCAGGGAGCGGGGAAAGCCGCGCCGGTAGCGGTCGGCCAGCGCGGGCGCTCCGAACACCGCCACGCCGCTCTCGCCGAGCAGGTGGCTGAAGGCGTTCACCTCGAGGCCGGGCGGGGCCGGCTGGTCGGCGAGCACCAGGTCGAGCCCGAGGGTGGCGAGGTCGGCCAGCAGGCGCGCCGTCTTGTCGATGCGCAGGACCAGGCGGAAGGCAGGCTGCGCCTCCAGCGCGGGCTGCAGCAGGCGCAGCGTGGTGAGCTTGGGCAGGGAGTCGGAGATGCCCACCGTGAAGCGCTGCGGCCCGCTGGTGGGCCTGCCGCGCACCGCCTCCTCCAGCTCGGCGCCGAGGTGGAAGATCTCCTCGGCGTAGCGCTGCACGAGCAGGCCCATCTCGGTCAGACGCAGTCCGCGGCCGCGCCGCTGCAGCAGCTTCTCCCCGAGCGCCTCCTCGAGCAGGCGCAGCTGCGCGCTGATGGTGGGCTGCGAGACGCCGAGGTCACGGGCGGCCTGGACCACCGACCCGGCCCGCGCCACCGCGGAGAAGTAGTGGAGGTGGTGGTAGTTCAAGCGAAGCCGGCTCCGAGGCAGACGCATAACCAAAAACGATGGGTTGCATCGTTTCATAGCATATCCTTGCACCTGGGACCGCCCGCCGGGCAAGAGGCGGCCATGAGCGACCTCGCGCAGACCCTCTCGGCGAACCTGCTGGCCCCCGTCCCCCTCGCCTTTGCGCTCGGCCTCGGCGCCCGCGCGGTGAAGAGCGAGTTCTCGCTGCCGAAGGACGTCTACGCGGGCCTCTCCATCTTCCTGCTCTGGTCGCTGGGCCTGCAGGGCGGGCTCGAGCTGCACCACGCCTCGCTGCGCGCCATCGCCGGGCCCGCCGCGGTGACGCTCCTCTTGGGTCTCTTCACGCCGGTGAGCGCCTATCTGCTGCTGCGCAGGCTCGGCCGCTTCGGGGTGGCGGACGCCGCGGGCCTCGCCGCCCACTACGGCTCGGTCTCGGCGGTCACCTTCATCGTCGCCAGCAGCTTCGCCAAGGCGCAGGGGTTCGAGGCCGAGGGGTTCATGCCCACGCTGCTGGCGCTCCTGGAGAGCCCGGGCATCCATGTGGCGCTGGCGATCGGCGTGATCGGCACCGCCAAGGCAGGCGGCCGGCCGGTCAGCGCGCTGCTCCACGAGGTCCTGACGGGCCGGACCATGGTCCTGCTGGTGGGCGGCCTCGCCGTCGGCTTCCTCATCGGCGACCGGGGCTGGAAGGCGATCGAGCCCTTCTACGACACCAAGGGCGCGGTGTTCCGCGGCGCCCTCTGCCTCTTCATGCTGGAGCTGGGGGTGCTGGCGGGCGCGCGGCTGGGCGACCTGCGCAAGGTCGGCCCGTTCCTGGTGGCCTTCGCGGTGGTCGTCCCGGTGCTGCACGGCGCGCTCGGCGTCTGGCTGGGGACCCTGGCGGGCCTCTCGCCCGGCGGCGCGTCGGTGCTGGGCGCGATGGCGGCGAGCGCCTCCTACATCGCGGCCCCGCCCGCGGTCCGCCTGACGCTGCCCGAGGCCAACCCGACGCTCTACCTGACGGCGGCGCTGGCGATCACCTTCCCGTTCAACGTGCTCTTCGGCGTGCCCCTCTACTTCGAGCTCGCCCGCCGCCTGGCCGCTGGAGGCCTCGCTCCTTGACCCGCGCACGGGACGCCCTCCGCGCGCGGCTGCTCGACCTCCTCTTGGCCGCGCTGCTGGCTGGCCACGGCCTCGTTCAGCGAACGTATTCCGGCGCAACGCAGGAGGCCCGCCCCCGATGGAGCCCTCCGGCCGGCGACGCGTTACGTCATGGTACGTTCTTCGCATACTCGGGGCTGCTGCCCGAAATTGGGTCGGAGGGGTGCCGCAGTGATCGCTCGTCGCGTGGTGCGTGTCCTTGCCTTTGCGCTCGGCGGGCTCGCGCTCGTTGGCCTGCTCGCCGTGGTGACGGCCTCCGTGGTCCTCAGCCACCTCGACTCCGCGCCGCTCCGCAGCCGCATCCGGGCCGCCGCGCACGACAGGGGCGGCATCGACCTCGACTACGCCCGCGCCGAGGGCTCGCTCTCCGGCGGGCTGTCGCTCTACGACGTGACGTTCCCCTCCGCGCCGGCCGACCGGGCCGTCGCCCCCAATCTGGTCACAATCAAGGAGCTGCACGTCGGCTGGTCGGTGGGAGCGCTGCTCGGCACCAGACTCGGCGAGCTGAAGCTGAGCGGGCTCGCGCTGGCGGTCGTCCAGGACGAGCACGGCGGGAGCTCGCTCGAGCGGTGGAACACCCAGCGGCTCGCCATCACCGGGCCGCCGCCGCCGACGCCGCCGCTCGCGCACCTGATCGAGAAGTACCTGCCGAAGTCCCAGGTCTCTCTCGAGCGGCTGCTCATCGAGGGCGCCACCGTGACCGTGCTGAAGACCCGGGCGGGCGCCGCGTACGAGCGCCTCGACATCGGGACGCTCGCGATGACGGGCCAGGCGCTCGCGGGCGCCGGGGCCCTCGACGCGGTCTTCGAGTCGGGCACCACGAGCAAGCCGCTCGCGCTCGAGGTGGTGCGCACGGAGCTCGGCGCGGGAGGCCAGGAGGTCGCCGGGTCGGCGCGCTCGCTTTTGCTAGAGGCCGCGCTGGGCCTCGCCTGCAAGCCGCGCGACTGCCTTGTCACCCTCGAGGTCGCGGTGAAGAAGCACGACCTCGCGCCCGCGCTGCCCGAGGGCCCCCTGCTCGGCCTGCGGACGCATCTGGGCTTCGAGCCCGAGCACGATCTGGTGGTCGCGCGCGTCGAGGCGCTCTCGCTGGTGGACGGCGCGGCGAAGCTCTCGGCCGAGGTGGAGCTGCACGACGACGCGAAGCAGGGGCTCGTGCTGCGCGCGGCGTCAGGCCACGCCGACCTGGGCCTGCTGCTGTCGCGCTTCGCCGACCTCGCGCCGCCCGGCGCCAAGCTGGGCACGGGCACGTTCGACCTCTCGGTGGCGCCAGCCAAGGCCGCCGATGGCAGCCCGGTGGCGGAGACGCGCATCCCGGGCCAGGCGGTCGCGATCGCCGCTGGCCGCGCGCTGCAGTTGGTGATGGCGCTTTCCTTTGTCGAGGCGAACTCCGCTCCGGCTGGCGCGCCAGCAGTGCCAGCGCGGGTGCGCGCGGTGGCGCTGACGATGCGCGCTGCCGGTGGCGACGCGACGCTCGAGGGCAAGCTGCAGGGCCTCTCGCAAGGTCCCGGCGACAAGCCCGCGCTCGAAGTGGACGACCTCGCGCTGCTGGCCACGCTCAAGCCGCGCGCCGACGGCAAGGTCGACGTGCACGCGTCGATGCCGCTCTCCCACTTGGTGCAGCGCGGGCTGGCCCTGGTGGAGCTGCGCAAGCTCACGCTGGGCGTGGACGGCGTGCTGGCGCAGGGCGCGAAGGAGGCGACCGGCCAGGCGCTGGTGCAGCGCTTCGACGGCGAGGTGACGATGGGCTTGGGCGAGCTCCGCCAGAGCGCGAAGGGCGCGGTCGCCACGGTCGAGGGGCTGCAGCTCGCGCTGGGCCTGCGCGACGTCCGCTTCGCGCAGGGGCACCCGGCGCAGACGCAGGCGACCGTGGCGCTCGAAGGGAAGATCGCCGCGGTGACGCAGACGCAGGGCAAGAAGAAGACCCAGGCCACCGGGCTGGGCGTGGCGCTGGCCACCCAGGTGCACGGCAAGTCGCTCGCGCGCACGGTCTTCAAGCTGCCGACGGGCAAGGTGGGCATCGAAGACGGCGGCGGCGGTCCGCGCCTCGCGCCGCAGCCCGCGTCGCTGACGGTCGAGGTCGAGCCGTTGGAGCTGACCGCGCTCGACCCGACGCAGCAGTTGAAGCTGCGCGCCACCCTGGCGCTGGGCCCGCTGCAGGTGGAGACCGCGATCGACCGCAAGGGCAGTGAGGTCGCGTTCGAGCTCGACGCGAGCGCCGCCGAGCTGGGGCCGCTCTCGGAGCTCTTGCGCGGCGCGCTGCCAGCCAATGAGCGCGCCGCCTGGGCCGGGACGGGGCTGTCGTGGAAGACCAAGGGGAGGGCCCGCGGCATCGACCGGCGCCAGACGATGACCGTCGAGCAGGAGAGCCTGGGCACGCTCACCAAGCTGTCGGTGCAACGCCCCGGGCTCGACTTCACCACCCGCGAGGCCGCGCTGAAGCTCTCGACGCGCGGCACGCTGCAGCGCCACACCTTCGAGGCCGCGCTGGTGCTGGCGGACCCGCGCCTCAACGGCCGCGGCGGCGCGGGGAAGCAGACGCTCTCGTGCGGCGGCAGCTACGATCTCTCCAAGCCGCGCCTCGACGTGAAGCTCGCGGGCGACGGCGTGCTCGGGCCCGACGGCCAGCTCAGCCTGGGCGTCGCGTTCGATCCCCCGACCAGGCGGCTCACCTACCAGCTGGACGGCGGCTTCAAGCACCTCGGCCTCGCGGGCGTGCTGCTCCCGGCAGCCACGCTCGCGAAGCACCACGTCAGGTTCGACTCGCTCGCCGTGAAGGCCCACGCCGAGGGGGCGCTCACCTCGGTGGTGGCGAAGTACACGCCCGGCCTGCCGCCGAAGTTCGTCTTCGAGCCGGCGCCGCTGACCGCCATCCGCGGGACCACCTCGCTCGACTTCACCGTCACCGGGCTCAACTATGGCGGCGCGAGCGACCTGCACGCCGTCCTGCCTGCCCTGACGCTGCACCTGCAGACCCAGGCCGACCCGAAGAAGCTGCACGCCGAGGCGAGCCTCGACCTGCCGGCGCTGCTCACGCGGGCCTCGGGTCACAAGTACCGCGGCGAGAAGCTGGGCGCGTCGCTGGTGGTGGACTCCCAGGGAGACCTGGAGACGGGCACCGCCACGGCCAAGGCCGGGTTCACCGCGGCCTCGCTGGTGCAAGACGCGGCGCCGCAGTACCCGCTCGGCGACGTCGAGCTCGCCATCGCCGCCCGCGCCGACGCCAAGGGGTCGGTGCGGATCGAGAGCGCCTCCTTCACCAACGCGCTCGGCGGCACCCGGCTCGACCTGCACGGCGGCCTCGACCTGGGGCCCCTCGACCCGAACCTCGATCTCAAGACAGCCACCAGGTCGCTGGCGCGGGCCTTCGCGGGGAGCCTGATCCCGGGGCGGCGCAACCTGCTCATCGAGGGCGTGCTCTCGCAGCGGCTCGACGCGGTGAACGGCAGCCCGAGCGGCGCCGGCGCCCCGCTCGGCAAGGGCACCGTGACCGTGCCGTTCCGCGTGGAGTCTGGGGACCTGAGCTACCTGCGGGCGACGGCGGGGCTCAAGTTCGAGGAGGTCGATCTGGCGATGCCGGCGCAAGGCCTGGCGGTGAAGGGACTCAACGGGTTCATCCCGGTCGCGCAGGACCTCCTCTTGGGCGACAACGGCGGCTTCACGCGCGTGTTCGGCGCCACCACCAGCGCCTACTCGCGGCTCCGCTTCGCCGAGCAGCAGCCGTTCACCGCGGACACTCCGTTCGTCACCGCGCAGCGCATCGAGGTCGACCTCTCCAAGAAAGGGGTGGCGACGGCAGAGGCCCCGCGCACCATCGTGCTCGGGCCGCTCGCCGCCAACCTGCGCATCGACCGCAACCTGGTGGCGATCGACCAGCTCGAGCTGGAGCTGCTGCAAGGAAAAGTGAGCGGGCAGATCCTCATCGACGGCCAGGCCGAGGACACCCAGCTCTCCTTCCGCGGCGCCGTCACCGGGCTGGTCACCGCAGGAGAGAAGGAGCGGCTCGACGCCAACGCGGCGCTGGTGCTGTGGCCCGAGCGCCGCTTGCTCGAGGGCCGCATCGAGCTGGTGCGGCTGGGCACCTCGCACCTGCGCGGGCTGCTCGACCTGTATGACCCTTTTCACGCCGACATCGCCGCCAACCGGATGCGCCGGGGCTTGCAATTCGGCTACCCGAAGAGCGTGCGGATGGGCTTCCACGATGGCTTCGCCACGCTGGCCCTGGAGCTGGGCGGGCTGGCGAGCGCGGTCCGCATCGACGAGATCCGCGGGACGGCGATCGGGCCCGTGCTGGAGCGGTACCTGGCCAGGCCCGTGCCGCCCGAGCCCGAGACGACTCCATCCGCCGCACCGGCGGCAAGCCAGGAAGAGGGGACCCGATGAACGATCCGGTGAAGGACCCGAAGCAGGCGCCGAGGCAAGCGCTCCCGCAGGACCCGACCGCGAGGCGCGCGCAGGGGCTGCCCGCGCTCGCGCTCCTCTTGCTCGCGAGCGCTTGCATCACCGCGCCGCCGATGATCATCGCCGACCGCAAGACCGCGCTCGAGGAGCAGGCCTCGGGCTCGTTCCCGTCGCTGACCGGAGAGCTGCAGCAGGCGGGCGTCTCGGCGCGGCCGGTGCCCTACACGCGCGGGCAGCTCGAGGCCGCGGGCGTGCCCGTGGGCAAGGGCGACGAGCAGCTGGCGCAAGAGGAGGCGACCACCGAGGCCGACCTGCTCGACCAACTGCTCCTGCGACGCTGCATCGGCGAGAAGCTCGACGGCACGCTCGACGAGACCCCGGCCACCTGCACCGAGCCCATCGCGGCGGGCCGCCAGGCGCGGCTGCTCGAGCGGGAGAACCGGCGGCGCTTCCAGATCTGGCGCACCCTCGCGGCGCGGCTCGCAGCGAAGCAGCCGACGCTCGACGAGGTGCGGAAGGCGTGGCGCAAGGCGCACCTGGGCGAGGTGATCTGCGGAGGCCAGGTGCAGCTCGAGGGCGGCGCCTGGGAGACGAAGAAGTGCTGAGTCAGGTCGCGCGGGCGGCCGCGTTGGCAGCCGCGTTGGCAGCCGCGTTGGCGATGCCTGCCGCCGCCGCGCCCTCCGGGGTCCTGCGCCCCACCCGGCTCACCGCGGGTCCCTCCGACCAGATGCTCGGCGTGGGCGGGCCGGGCGGGCGACTCTTCTACGTCGACAATGAAGCCGGCCCGCTGTCCTTGAAGTCCTTGGAGCCTGGCACGGGCGCCGCGGTCTTGCTGCTCGACGACGCCGCCGACTCCACCGCGCCGCGCCCCAGCCGCGACGGAAAGCACCTGCTGTATCTGTCGTACCAGACCGCCGCGTCGGGCCAGCTCTGCGTGCGGGACTTCGACGCGAGCGGCAAGCCCGGAGCGCGCCGCTGCCTGAGCAGCGAAGACGCCGCGGTCTATCAAGCCGACTGGCTGCCCGCGGGCGACGCGATCGCCGCGCTGGTGCGCAGGACGCTCATCGGCGACTTCGAGCTGCTGCGCTATCCGCTCGGTGGTGGAGAGCCCACCACGCTGCTCCAGGGCGTCACCAACACCGGCAGCCCCGCGGTCTCTCCCGACGGGAAGTGGGTCGCGTTCGTGCCCCTGCGCCGGATCGACCCGCGGGTCTCGCCCACCTTCGCCGCGGCCGCCGCGCGCGAGCTGCACCTGCGCCGGCTCGACCAGCCCGCGGCCGCCGCCGTCAAGCTGCAGTTCGAGCTCCCTGGCCTGAGCGGGTTTCCCGCGTTCTCGGCCGACGGCAAGCAGCTCTTCTTCACCCAGTTCCTCAACGACACCACGCTCGACGGCGTCATCGACGGCAACGACAACGGCGTGCTCTTCCGCGTGCCGTTCGACGGCGCCGCCGCCGCTCCCGTCGAGGTGCGCCGGGCCGAGCAGCTCACCAGCTCCGAGTGGAACTGCCAATACCCGGCGCCGGCCGCCGACCGGCTGATCGCGACCTGCCTGTTCGAGGGCTCGCTGCACGTCTACTCCCTGCCGCTGGAAGGAGCGGTGCCGCCCTCCTGGACGCGCGAGCGGCTCGACGACCAGCTCAGCGCCTCGGGCAGCCGCTGGGAGCAGCTGCTCCTGCTCGCCCGGCGCCTCGCGCTCGAGCCCACCGCCGAGCACGCCCCGACGCTGCTGCAGATGATCTCGCTGCACCTCGCGCTCGGCGAGCTGGAGTCGTCGGAGTACTACACGCAGGCCCTCGCGCGGCTGGGGCCCAACGTGCCGCGCTCGGCGCTCGCGCCCCTGCTGCTGGAGCTGATCGGGCACCGGCGCGCGGAGGCGGCGCTCTCGCGCGGCGAGCTGAGCGAGACGTTCATCGCCGAGGCGCGGGCGCGCCTGCAGCGCCTCGACCCGCTGCAGGCGGAGCCGCGGCCCGCGCTGGCGGCCTTCGCGCGCCTGCTGGCGAGCGAGGTGCACGACGTGCTCGGCGAGCGCGAGGAGGCGACCTCGCTCTTGCTCGCGATCGACCTCGCCGAGGTGGACGACCCGCTCGTGCTCGACCTCGCAGGCGAGCGGGCGGCGGCGGCCGGGCGCGATCTCCCCACCCGCACCCTGCTGCTCGGCGTCTACCGCGCGCTCTCGGGTCACCCGTCGCTCGGTGAGCGCGAGCGGCTCGCCTATGCCGACCGCTTCGCCCGCTGGCTGCTCCGCGGGCACACGGCAGCGGAGCGCAGGCCGCTGCTCGACCAACCCGGCGTCGCTGCGGACGGCGAGCTGGGCTTCCGGCTCGATCTGGAGAAGCGGCTAGAGGGCCTCACCCCACAGACGCAGGAAGCGGTGCGCGCGAAGGTGTTCGACCTCTACAAGGCGAGCAAGGGGTTCGAGCGGCGGCGCTCGGCCGTCCACACCACGGTGCGCCGGGCTGCCCGCGAGGACAATGATTACCTGCTGTACCAGTTCGCCGACACCTGGGTGGCCTATGTGAAGCCCGAACAGGCAGAGCGCCGGCCCGCCGAGGACCTCTACCGGCAGGTGGTGCTGGAGCGGGCCTACGTGGAGCGGCAGGCAGGCAAGACGGGCGATGCGCGGGGCCGCTTCTTCGGCGTCACGCTGCAGACCGACGCGCTCGAGGCGCACCTCGGCTTCATCGAGCAGCGCTTCGCCGAAGGGCACACCGAGGCGCAGATCCTCGAGGAGTACCGGACCCGCTACGCGAGCAAGCCCGAGGAGCCGGCCTTCCTCTTCGCGCAGGCCTGGCTGGCGGCGCGTGCGCTGCCCACCACGACCGACGCCGGCGCGCAGGAGAAGCAGGTGGGGCGCGTGCGGACCTTGCTGCGCGCGGCCGGGCGCACGCTCTGGGCCCGCTTCGAGCTGCAGCAGCTGTGGGGCTTCGCGGCGCACCAGCGGTTCCTCAGGGCGGGAGACCGGGGCGCGGCAGAGGAGGCGATCAGCCACTACCGGCTCGCCCTTGATCTCTCGCGCGAGACCCCGCGCGGGCGGGCCGCGGTGCTGGAGGATCTGGCGCTCCTGCAGTCGGCGCTGGGGAACTTCGCCATCGCGCTCGGGGCGTTCGAGGAGCGCGACAAGCTCCCGTGGATCGACGCCCGCGACGAGCTGCGGCACCGGCTGGAGAAGGCGCGCGCGTACTTCCAGCTCGAGCGACGCCAGGACGCGCTGCGCGGGATCGAAGGGGCGCAGCAGCTGGTGGACGCGCACCCGGAGCTCGCGAGGTTCAAGCCGCTCCTGCTCGACCGCGCGGCGCTCTACCACCTGGAGGCCCGCCGCTTTGCCGAGGCGCTGACTCGCTACCAGTCGCTGCTGGCGCTCACCGAGGGCACGCCGTCCTCGGTGGAGAAGACGCGCACCCTCTACTCGACGCACCTCGGGCTGGCGGCGGCGGCGCTCGGCGCCAGCAAGCCCGAGCAGGCGCTGGGGCACCTCGACGCCGCCGAGCCGCTCGCAGCGCAGGCCAGCGAAGGCAGGCAGGGAGGCGCGGCCAGCGCGCAGCTCTTGATCGACGGTCTCCGCGCGCAGGCCCAGGCGCAGCTCGGCAAGTGGGACGCTGCCCTGGCCGCCGGCGCCGCGCGGCGCGATCTGCTGCTGCAGCGTGCGGCGGCGCGCAGGGTCGATGAGGACACGCTCGACCTCGCCGTCGCCGAGGCGCAGCTCTCGGACTGGAGCCAGCGCAAGGCGGACGCCGGCGGGGCGCGCGCGCACCTCGAGGCCGCCTTCGTGCACGCCGACGCGTGGAGCCTCTCCACGGGCACGGCGATCTTCCCGGTGATGCTGCAGCTGCTCGACGCCGCCGCCAGCCTGCGGCTCGAGCGCGGCGAGCGGTTCGTGGGCTCTCCGCTCGACCTCGGCAAGCGGCTGCGCGAGATGCAGGCGCAGCTGGCGGAGCACCGCAACCCCGACTGGCTCGGCGCGCGCGAGCGGATCACCTCGCAGCTCGCGCGCCTCGATCTGGAGCCGTCGCACTAAAGCGACTTCGCCTTTGATTCTCCAACACAGCCTCACCTAGCTTCACGACAGGGGAACACCGATGCAGACTTCATCCAGCCGCTACCTCGCCCTCGCTGCGCTCGGCCTGCTCGCAGCCTGCGGCGCCGGGGCCGACGCGACCACGCCGCTCGAGCCCAAGTTCTCCAGCCTCTACGCGAACTACCTGAACAAGTGCGCCAACTGCCACGCGGTCGGCGCGCCGGGCCGCACCAGCGACATCGAGACCACCCTCGACTTCTCCACGGCCGCCAAGGCCTACGCGAGCGTCAAGGGCAGCGCGGCGGGCCTCACTGGAAACCAGGCGGCCTGCAACGGCGTGGCCTTCGTGGTCTCGGGGCACCCGGAGCAGAGCCTGCTGGTGGCCGCCCTCGACTCCTCGACCCGCACCGCCTTCGGCAGCGGCGCCTGCAACCAGGACGGCGTCACCGACGAGACCGTCAAGCAGGGCTTCGCGCCGGGCGCCGAGTGGGTGTCGGCGCTGAAGCAGTGGATCACCGCCGGGGCCGCGAACAACTAGTTTGATGTAACACTTGCTCGCCTTTCGAGGCCACCGATGCGCCTGCTCCTCGCCGTGGGCCGGGCTCCTGCTGCTCCTCGCGGGCATGCGCAAGCGCCGCGAGCGCTGAACGCGACGAAGGCCGCGAGCGACTTGCACGCGGCCTTCGGTTACCGACTCGATGCCGCCGGCCAGCCTACTGGTACGTCGTCCCGTTGATGGTGACGAAGCCGCAGGTCGAGTGGGTGAAGTGGACCACCGCGTTGCCGCTCGCGTTGGCGGAGGCCGCGGTGATGTATTCGCCCTCCACCTCGATGGTCTGGCCTGGCGTGAGCTTCACCTCGCCGGGCAGGCCGGTCGGATCGGTGCTGGAGTGGACGTTCATCGCCAGCTGCACGCTGTTCGAGTCCTTCAGCGCCGGGTCGTGGATCCACTCCAGGTTGCCGAGCGTACCGTAGGCGACCTCGTGGTCGCCGTTGCTGCCGTGGATGAGGCCTTGGTAGCGCGTGATCACCACCGTCGCGCGGATGCCCGTCTTGGTGGAGGCGCGGTGGTTGCACGCGCTCGCCACGCACTGGCCGCTGGTGCAGAGGCCGCCGCTGGCGCAGTCGTGCGAGGTGTTGCAGCCGCCGGGCGGCGGAGGCGGCGGCGTGGTGCAGACGCCGCCCGTGCAGACCTCGCCCGTCGAGCACTGGCTGGTGGAGGTGCACCCCTGGCACTTCCCGGAGACGCAGACCTGGCCCGCGGCACAGCCCGCGTTGGTGGTGCAGCCGCCGGGCGGCGTCCCCTTCTGGCAGTAGCCCTTGACGCAGACGTAGCCGCTGCTGCAGTTCGCGTCGGTCTTGCACGCGTGCTTCTTGGCGGCCTCGAGGTCGTCGGAGGTCGAAGAGGTGTCGGCCCCCGAGCCGCAGCCGGCGAGCGCCGCGCAGGACAGCGCCAGGAGGAACGCGGAGAGGAGGTTGCGGTTTCGGTTGTTCATGGACACGCAAGCTGCCCCGCGCGCTGACCAGGGAGCATCCACCAAGCGGCCGTCCCACACGAGACCTTCGCCGAAGGGACGTTGAGCTTGGTTCTCCTCTGCAGCTACGACTAAAGTCCTGCGCTCCGTAACGCATTTGTCACGCAGCCCGAGCGCCCGGCCGGAGGCAGCCTTGGCGCAGCGCCCTACTCGTGCCGCAGCGCCTCGATCGGGTCGAGCTTCGAGGCGACGCGCGCCGGGTAGAAGCCGAACACCAGGCCAACCAAGAGTGAGAAGAGCGGCGCGGCGACCTGACCCCATGCGACCCAAGGCGCAAGCCTCGCCGAACAGGACGGTCGCGCAGTGGATTGGATCGACACGGGTGGATCACACGGCCTAGCGTGGGCGGGTGAGGATGACTGCATTGCAAGGTGGCGCGGCTACCATCCTCGAAGCGAGGGGCGTGGTCGTCTCGCGTGGCGGCCGCAGGATCCTCGATGGCGCGTCGGTGCTGGTGTGCGCAGGCCAGGCGATCGCGGTGCAAGGTCCGTCGGGCAGCGGCAAGTCGACGCTGGCGCGCGTGCTCGCGACGTTGTCCGCTCCCGACGACGGCGCGGTGCTGCTCGGCGGTCTCGATGCGCGCACGCTGGCGCCGACGGTGTTCCGCAGGCGCGTCGCGTTCCTCGCGCAGCAGCCAGCGATGTTCGCGGGCACCGTGCGGCAGAACCTCGGCGCGGGCCCGGCGCTGCTGGGAGAGACGCTCAGCGACGCCCGGGCGGGTGAGCTGCTCGCGGCGGTCGGCCTGGAGGCACCGACGCTGGGGCGCGAGGCGCAGTCGCTCTCCGGCGGCGAGAAGCAGCGGGTGGCCCTGGCCCGCGCGCTGGCCAACGGTCCCGAGGTGCTGCTGCTCGACGAGCCCACCGCCGCGCTCGATCCCGAAGCTGGCGAGAAGGTGGTCGCGCTCTTGCGCACGCTCTGCGCCCGCGGCGTGGCCGTGGTGATGGTGACGCACGTCGAGGTCCACGCCGAAATGCTCGGCGGCGCGCGCTACCGCTGCGAGGGCGGCAGGGTCTGGGCGGTCTCGTGAGCTACGTGCAGATCTCGCCGGAGCGCCTGCTCCTCGCGCTGGGCCTCATCCTGGTGGCGGTGGCGCTCTCCCGCCGCGGCAAGCTGGGCCTCGAGCAGGACCTCCTCTGGGGGGCGCTGCGCGGGGCGGGGCAGCTGATCGCCATCGGCTACGTGCTGGTCTTCCTCTTCGACCGCGAGCACCCGCTCTGGGTGTTACTCTTGCTCGGCGTGATGCTGACGACGGCCGGCGCGACGGCCAGCCGCCGCGTCGAGCACGGCCCGTCGTGGAAGGTGCTCTTCCCGCGCGCCACGCTGGCGATCGCGGCGGGCGGTCTCGTCGCGTTGGTGCCTGTCTTCGCAGCGATCGTCCCCGTCCGCCCGTGGTACGAGGCCCGCTACCTGGTGCCGATCAGCGGGATGATGCTGTCGAACGCGATGAACGTGGTGGCCCTGGTCTTCGAGCGGCTCTTCTCCGCCGCCAAGACCGAAGAGGGCGCCATCGAGGCCCTGCTCGCCCTCGGCGCCACCCCGCGGCAGGCGCTCCACCGCCAGGAGCGCGCCGCCCTGCGCGCCGCGCTCACGCCCACCATCAACGGCCTGCTCACCGTGGGCCTCGTCGCGCTGCCGGGCATGATGACGGGCCAGATCGTCAGCGGCACCGCGCCCGATCAAGCGGTCCGCTATCAGATCGTCATCCTCTATCAGCTGGTGGCGGTGGCCGCGGTCTCGGGCTTCTTCGCGGCGGTCTTCGCGCGGCGTCTGCTCTTCACCTCTCGCGCGCAGCTGGTGTCGCCCCGGGCTTGACCGCTGACGCCGTGCCCCAGGCAGGCCCGCCGGGGTGGCGGCTACCAGCCGAGCAGCAGCACCGCCACGCCGGTCACCGCGATCACGCCGCCCGCGGAGGCGTCGCCGTAGTGGTCGAGCCAGTGCGCGCGCAGCCGCTGGGCGCCCGCGTTGGCGAGCATCACCAGCGCGATCATCGCCGAGAGCGTGGCGAGCTCGTAGGTGAGGACGACCGCGCCGGCCTTGAAGACGCCGAGGGGCGCGGCGGCGAAGAGCAGCGGCATCACCGCCACGCAGGGGTCGGCCGAGAAGAGCAGGAAGAGCGTCAGCACCGAGGTCTTCTCGGGGTCGACGTGCGAGTGGTGGTGCAGCTTCTCGCTCATCGCATTGCGCAGGCCCCAGATGCCGTAGGCGAGGCCGAAGGCGATGAGCAGGATGCCGGCCACCGCCTCGAGCCGCTCGCCGAAGAGCCTGAGCGTCTTCAGGCCAAACCAGAGCGCGAGCAGGCCCAGCAAGGCCGAGACGGTCACGTGGCCGAGGCCGCAAACGGCGGTGATCCGCGCGGTCTTCCAGGTGGACCAGCCGCGCGCGCGGGCCAGCGCGGCGAACGGCACCCAGTGGTCGGGCGCGAGCGAATGGAGGGCGCCGATCGAGGCGGCGCCGGCGGCGAGAGCGAGGAACGCTGGGGTCGAACCGTTCATGGCGTGCTCCTCTACAGCGGCGTCGGCCTGGGCTCAAGCGGGGCTTGCGTTTGCCACCAGCGCCTGTCCGAGCGCGAGGCCGCCGTCGCCGGGCGGCACCTGGCGGTGCAGGTGGACCTCGAATCCGGTGAGCGCCAGCGCCAGCCCTTCCGCGAGGCGCGCGTTGGCGAAGCAGCCGCCGGTCAGCACCACCGGCAGCGCTCCGCACTGCTCGGCGGCGCCGCGCACCAGCGCCGCGGTGGCCTCGATCAGCGTGTCGTGGAAGGCGGCGGAGATCCGGGCCGCCGGTACGCCGGCGAGCACGTCTTCGCAGAGCGCGCGCCAGAGCGGGCGCAGGTCCAGCTCCCGCGGTGCCCGAGCGCCGTCGATGACGAACGGATATCTCCTGACGCCGGCCGGTCCCGACGCGAGGTTCCAGTCGAGGGCGACCTGCCCCTCGTAGCTCGCGCGCGGACGACCCAGCGCGATGGCGCCCGCGGCGTCGAAGACCCGGCCCACTCCGCGCGCGAGCGGCGCGTTGAAGCCCTGCTCCACCAGCCTGCGGGCGACCGCGATCTCTTGCCGCGGCACCTGCGCGAACAGCGGCAGCCGCTCCACGGGGGTGCGGCCCTCGAAGGCGTCGTCGAGCGCGGCGAGCGCCACCCGCCAGGTCTGCCGGATCGCCGTCTCGCCGCCCGGCAGCGGGATCGGCCGCAGGGTCGCGAGCCGCTGATATCCCGTGTAATCGGCGAGCAATACCTCCCCGCCCCAGAGCGTGCCGTCGGGGCCCCAGCCCGTGCCGTCGAAGGCGACGCCGATCACCTTTCCGTCCAGCCCGTGCTCCGCGATGGCGCTGGCGACGTGCGCGTGGTGGTGCTGCACCCGCACCGGCGCCGGCAGGCCGAGGCGGGTGGCGAGCTGGCGCGCGAACGAGGCCGCGATCGAGTCCGGGTGCTGGTCGCAGGCGATGCGCGCGGGGGTCACCTGCAAGAAGCGCAAGAGCTTGCCGGTCCCCTCTTCGAGCGAGCGCCACGTCTCGGGGCTGCCGAGGTCGCCGACGTGCGGTCCCAGCCAGGCGGTGTCGCCCGCGGCGACGCAGATGGCGTTCTTGAGATCCGCTCCCACCGCCAGCACCGACGCCTTCACCTGGTGGTCGAGCGGAATGCCGCGCGGCACGTACCCGCGCGAGCGGCGCAGCACCATCGGCGCGCCCGCGACGAGCTGGGCCACCGAGTCGTCGCAGCGGGTCTCGACCTCGCGGTCGTGCAGCAGGAACAGGTCGGCGAGGCCCTGCAGGCGGGCGAGCGCCTCTTCATTGCGCAGGGCGATCGGCTCGTCGGAGAGGTTCCCCGAGGTCATCACCAGCGGCCGCCCCACGCCGTGGAGCAGCAGGTGGTGCAGCGGCGAGTACGCGAGCATCAGCCCCACCCGCGGATTGCCGGGGGCCACCTCGGGCGCCAGCCGCGCGCCGCTCCGGCGCTGCACCAGCGTGATCGGCCGCTCCACCGACCCGAGCAGCCGCGCCTCCTCGGGCGCCAGGTCGGCCAGCGCGCGCGCCTCCTCCAAGGTGCGCACCATCACCGCGAACGCCCGCTCCTCGCGGTGCTTGCGGGTCCGCAGCAGGCGCACCGCGGCCGCGTCGGTGGCGTCGCAAGAGAGGTGGAACCCGCCGAGCCCCTTCACCGCGACGATCCCGCCGCCCGCGAGCGCCTCCGCCGCCAGCGCGATCGGGTCTCCCGAGAGTGTCAAACCATCGCCCCGGGTCGCGCGCAGCCTGGGCCCGCACACGGGGCAGGCGTTGGGCTGCGCGTGGAACCGCCGGTCGGCCGGGTCGCGGTACTCGCGCGCGCACTCCGCGCAGAGCACGAACGGCGCCATGGTGGTGAGCGGCCGGTCATACGGCGCGCCTTGCGCGATGGTGAAGCGCGGACCGCAGTTGGTGCAGTTGATGAACGGATAGTGGAAGCGGCGGTCCTTTGCATCGAACAGCTCCCGCTCACACTCCGGGCAGGTCGCGAGATCGGGCGGGATCGACACCCGCCGCTCCTCGGAGCGCCGGCTGGGGGCGATGACGAACTCCTGCGGGCCGTCGCCGTCGATCGCGCGGCTTTCAAACGACACAATCCGCGCCGCAGGAGGCGGGTCGCGCCGCAGCACCGCCTCGAACCGCGCCAGCGTCTCCGCGGATGCAAACGCTTCAATCACCACCCCGGAGGCGTCATTGAGCACGCAGCCGCGCACGCCCAGCCCGCGCGCCACCCGGTAGACCCAGGGGCGGAAGCCCACCCCTTGCACCGTGCCCCGGATGGCGATGTGGCGTCCTGCGACCATCTCGAACTCCCTGGCGCGATCACGCACGCACGACCGGCAACCTTTGTCGTGCGCGTCGGCTTCTAGACTAAGCGTGAGCGTGTCCGCGCGAATGGCCCGTTACGCCGCCCGACCTCGCCGCAGCGGCCGCCTTCTCCGACAATCCCGCACGCTTCTCCTCGAGGAACTGGATGAACTTGTCGATGCCCTCACCCGTGCGCGCCGAGACCAGCAGCGTCCTGGGCTCGGGCATCACGCGCGCGAGCGCGTCGTGGAGGGCGGCGAGGTCGACGTCGAGGTGCGGGAGCAGATCGCACTTGGTGATCAGCACCAGGTCGGCGTGCTGGAACATCACCGGGTACTTGATCGGCTTGTCCTCGCCCTCGGTGACCGAGAGCGCGACCACGCGCACCGCCTCGCCGAGGTCGTAGATCGCAGGGCAGACGAGGTTGCCGACGTTCTCGATGACGAAGACGTCGAGCCCCGCCGTTCCCTGGTGATCGTTGAAGTCGTGCAGGCACTCGTGCACGAGGCGCGCGTCGAGGTGGCACGATTGACCGGTGGTGATGGTGGCCGACGGAATGCCCGCCTTTCGCAGCCGCTGCTCGTCGTTGTCGGTGGCGAGGTCGCCGCTCACCGCGCCCAGGCGCAGGCGGTCGCCCAAGCGCCGCGCGGTCGCCTCCAGGAGGGCCGTCTTCCCCGAGCCCGGCGAGCCCATCAGATTCAGCGCGAGGATGCCCGCCGCTTCGAAGTGCTCGCGGTTGTGCTGCGCGGTGACGTCGTTCTGCCAGAGGATCCGCTGCTGGATCTCGAGCGGGACGAGGTCCGGATCACCACAGCCACAGTCTTGGCACATCACGGCACCTCCAGTTCGAGTTGGTCGAGGACGAGCTCGCCGCCGGACACCTGCTTGCCCGGTCCGCCGCAGAGGGCGCACTGGAGCTTCTCGCCCCGGGCGATCGGCGTCTTGCAGAGCCCGCACTCCCAGGCGGTGGGCACGCGCAAGATCTCGAGCTCTGCGCCCTCGAGCACCGATCCTCTCCGGAAGGTCTCGAGCGCGGTGAGGAAGAGCTCCGGGTCGACGCCAGCGGACTCGCCGAGCTTGAGCCTTACGCGGTGGACCTTGACCGCGCCGCGGCCGCGCACGTGCCCTTCCACCTGTTCGAGCAGCGCCTGCACCACCGAGTATTCGTGCATCACCGTCCCCGGAAGTCTGCTGGCCGCTTGGCGAAGAAGGCCGCGAGGCCCTCGGCGAAGTCGGGCGTGTCGGCGATGCGGGAGAGCTCGTCGAGCTCGCGGTCGAGGTGGAAGTCGAGCCGGTCGAGCCCGGCCGACTGGTTGAGCAGCTGCTTGGTGACCGCGAACGACCGCGTCGGGCCGGCGGCCACCGAGGCCGCGAGCGCGAGGGCCGCGGCGTCGAAGCCCTCGCCAGGCAACACCCGATTGATGAGGCCCAGGCCCAGCGCAGCCTGCGCGTCGAGCCGCGGGTTGAGCAGCGCCAGCTCCATCGCGCGCCGGAAGCCGACCAGCCTCGTGATCATGAAGGTGCTGCTCTCCGCTCCGGTGAGCGCGGTCTTGCCGTAGGCCCACTCGAACGCGGCCCGCTCGGAGGCCACCACCAGATCGCAGGACATGGCGATGCCGAACCCGCCCGCCGCGGCGATCCCGTCGACCGCGGCGATCCAAGGCTTGGCGGAGCGGCGGATCTCCGAGAGGGTCGAGTGGAGGTACTCGAGGATCTGCTTGAACACCTCGCCGTATCCCTTCGGCACCTCGCGCGCCTTGGGGCTGAGGTAGCCGAGGGAAGCCTGGTCGCCGCCGCCGCGGATGTATTTCAGGTCTGCGCCGCTGGAGAAGACGCCCGGATAGCCGCGCAGGAGCACCGCGCGCACCTCAGGGTCGCGCCCGAGCAGGAGCCCGGCGGCGCGGAAGTCGCGGGCCATCTCGACGTCCATCGCGTTGAACCGCTCGCGGCGCTCCATGGTGAGCACGCCGACGGCGCCGAGCTTCTCCGTCTTGATGTAGCTCACGGCGCGCTCCCACGGAGATCCATCGATATCCTCTTGAATCAGCAGATCCGCGGCATCGGCTCGCCCTCGAGCTCGGCGAGCAGCCGCTTGCCCACGCCGGTGTCGAGGATGACCTTGCCCTTCCAATCGGCGAGGCAGGTGCCGACGATGGCGGCGTTGCGCCCGAGCGGGTGCTCGCGCAGCGCGGCCAGGACCCGGTCGGCCACCTCGGGGCGAACGCCGATCACCGCCTTGCCCTCGTTGGCGACCACCAGCGGGTCGATGCCCATTAGATCTGCGGCGGCGCGGATCTCCGGCCGCACCGGGATCGCCAGCTCGTCGAGTAATACACCTACTCCGCTCTTGCCCGCGAGCTCGTGCAGGGTGGAGGAGACGCCGCCGCGGGTGGGGTCCTTGAGCGCGACCAGGCCCGCGCCACCGGCCTTCAGCGCCAGGCGGATGAGGCCGTTGATCGGCGCCACGTCCGAGCGCAGGTCGCCCTCCAGCTCCAGCTGGTGGCGGGTGGCCATGATGGTGATGCCGTGGTCGGCGATGGTGCCCGTGAAGATCAGCTTGTCGCCGGGGCGCAGGTCGCAGTCGCGGATCACCCGGTCGGTGAGCCCCACGCCGGTGGTGTTGAAGACGCAGCCGTCCACCTCGCCCTTGCCCATCACCTTGGTGTCGCCGGTGACGACGACCGCGCCCGCCTCCAGGCAGGCCTGCTTCATCGAGTCGCGGATGCGCGCCAGTTCCTCGAAGGGGAAGCCCTCCTCGAGCACCACTGCGCAGGTGAGCCCGAGCGGCTCGGTGGCGCCCATCATCGCCAGGTCGTTGACCGTGCCGCTGATCGACAGTCGGCCGATGTCGCCGCCCGGAAAGAAGCGCGGCTGCACCACGTGCGAGTCGGTGGTCAGGATCAACCACTGGTCGCCGACCCGCAGCGCCGCGCCGTCGTCCATCGCGGCGAGGCCGACGCCGTCGACCTTGCCCGCGAGGCCCTCGACGAAGACGCTCTGGATGAGCATCCGCATCGCGCGGCCGCCGGCGCCGTGCTTGAGTAATACTCTATCGCCCAGCAGCGGATTGAGCGCCATCAGCGCACCTCCGACAGATCCGGGTGGCCGCCGTACTGTTGCCAGATGCGGCACGCCCCCTCGCTCGACACCATGCAGGCGCCCACCGGCGCCTCCGGCGTGCACTGCTTTCCGTAGAGCGCGCAGTCGGTAGGCTTGGTCATCCCGGCCATGATGTCGCCGCAGACGCACTGCTGCGAGAGCTGTGCGGGCGCGTAGTCCCAGAGCTGCTGCAGGTCGATCTTGAAGCGGCGGCGCGCGTCGAGGTGCGCGTACTCGTCGCGCAGGCGCAGGTTGCCGTTGGGCACGTGCGCGATCCCCCGCCAGCGGCCGCCGAGCGGGCGGAAGACCTTCCAGAGCGTCCCCTGCGCCTTGAGGTTCCCCTCTTTGGAGACCGCGCGCGGGAAGGCGTTGAGCACGGTGTGCTTGCCGTCGCGGATCAATTCGACCAATTGCAGCAAGGCAGCGAGGATGTCGAGCGGCTCGAAGCCCGCGACCACCACGGGCTTCTTGTGCCGCTCGGCGAACTCCTCGAAGACTCCCCAGCCCGTGATGCTGGCGGCGTGGCCGGCAGCGAGGAACCCCTCGACGCGGCTGTGCGGCATCTCGGTGACGATCTCCATCACCGGCGGGATGTACTTGTGCGCGGAGAGCACCGAGAAGTTCGCCGGCACGCCCGCGAGGATCTCGGCGGCGGTGGCCACCGCGGTGGTCTCGAAGCCGGTCGCGAAGAAGCAGAGCTCTTCCTTGGTCGCGCGCGCGAGCTGGACCGCCTGCGCGACCGAATAGACCACGTCGACCTTCGCGCCCTCGGCCTGCGCCTGCGCGAGCGACTTCACCGTGCCGGGCACCTTGAGCATGTCGCCGTAGGTGGCGATCCGCACGCCCTGCCGCGCCAGTTGCACGCCCTCGTCCACCTCGGGCACGTCGGTGATGCAGACGGGGCAGCCGGGCCCCATGATCACGTCGAGTCCCTTGGGGAACGAGGAGCGCAGGCCGAAGCGCGCGATCGCCTGCTCGTGGCTGCCGCAGACGTGCATCACCGCCACCTTCTCGCGGCCGATCTCGTTGACGGTCTTGTTCAGGCCCTCGACGAGCGCCTTCGCGCGGGCCGGGTCGCGGAACTTCAGCTCGCGCAGCGCCTTGTCGGTGGCGCTTCCGAGGTTGGGGCCCATGGCGGCGAGGTCAGGAGCGGACATTGGCCGCCTCGCCCGCCTGGATCTCGCCGCGCACGTCGGCGGCCATCAGATCCTGCGGCCCGGCGTCAGCGAGGATCTGGTCGAAGAGCTGGAGCGTCGCCGCGATCTCGGTGTCGGGGATGCGGTGGATCGCGAAGCCCACGTGGTTGAGCACGTAGTCGCCGGGCTTGACGGGCTCATCGCAGACGTCGAGGCGCACGACCTTGCGCACGCCGAAGAAGTCGACCGTGGCGGACAGGCCGTCGACCTCCAGCACCTTGCCGGGGACTCCCAAGCACATGGGCCCCTCCTTCGGACGCAGCGCTTCTCGCAGCGAGCCAAGGGTCGTGCAGGAAGCTCGCCAAGGCAGCGCGGCTCTAGGGGCGTGGCTCTACGGCGCTCTGGGTGAATCGAGGCGCGCAAGAACTGCGGGGCGGCATTCGGAGTGCGCCAATCTTGCGCAGGGCTAGGGGCGCGATTGTCATCGGCCGACGAGGCGGACTTCATGGCCGACGCATGGGTCGAGCGCCGTCACCGCCAGCGCCGCCCGCTCGGCGAGGCCCTCCGCAGGCAGGCCGCGCAGGGCGCTGGCGAGGGGTCCCTCCGGGTGGAAGTTCCACTCGGTGGGCGCGACCGTGCGCCACCGCGTCACCACTCCGTGCTCGAGCGTCACCACGTGCGCGAGCAGGCCGCGGCTCGTCTCGACCACTCCGGCGCCGGCGCCGCTCGCCGCGTGCGCAGGGCCGCGAGTGGCGGGCTCCGCAGGCACGAGGTCCCTCGCCAGCGACCGGAGCTGCGCGGGCAGCCCGGCGACCTCGACGAGCCTCGCGAGCAGGCGGGCGAGCGTTCCCGGACCCCGGGTCCGCAGCGCCTCGGCTACCAGCGGGTGGTGCTGCTGCCGGGAGAGCGCGCCCGTCTCGGCTGGGGCTCCCAGGAAGAGCGGCGAACGGGAGAGCAGCGGCTCGTCCCGGCGGGCGAGGAACCAGGCCGGCGCGAGCGCGGGGAGCAGCTGCGAGGGGGCGGCGGCCTCAGGTGTATGACTCTTCTCGAGAGCGCGGGCGAGCAGCGCCATCACCGGAGTGTCCGGCGCCAGCGCCGCGCCGCGCAGCAGCTCCAGGGAGTCGGGGAGCGGCGCGCCCGCGAGCGCGCCCAACTTCACCTCCAGCGCGTCCGCTGCCTCCAGCACGGCGCCGGCCTCGGGCTTCAGCTCCACACCGCCCGGCACCCGCCAGGGAGTCTCCCCGAAGAGCGCCGCCTGGAGCCCCGAGGTCACCGCCCGCACCGCCTTGAGCGCCGCGGGCTCGGTCGGCAGCGCCGCGAGCCGCGGCCACTCCAGACACAGCTGCCACGCGTGGTTGTCGATCGCCTCGGCCAGCGCCAGCACCTCGCGCGCGCGCCGCTGTTGGGCGGGCACGGCGATGCCCAGCGCCGCCTCCACCGCCGCGAGCGCCGCCACCGAGTGGGCGGTCGAGCAGATGCTCCAGAGCAGCGGGGCCGCAGCCAGCGCGCGCTCCACGGGCTTTCCTTCGAGGACGCGCGATGCCTCGGTCGGGCGGCGGGAGAGCAGCTTGACGCTGGCGACCCGTCCTGCCAGCAAGTGCAGCTCGACCAGGAGGTCGGCGCCGGGCGCGCTCATCTGCTCCGCTCCCTCACTTGCGCAAGGCGTTGAAGAGACCGCGCCGGCCCGTCACCCGCGCGAGCGGTTCCTGGACCCCGGCAGTGACCTCGCGGGGCGTGAAGAGCGCGTCCATCACCTCGCCGGCGGTGAGTAATACTTGTGCCTGGGAAGGAAAGTCGTCCATCGGTGAGACGATCGGGCGGAACTCGAACGGGGGCGCGCCGTCGAGGCGCGCGCCGACCAGATCGACGCGGTGCGCGGGCAGCGCCGACTCGCGCGTCACGCCCGCTTCCACCTCGGCGCCGCGCGCGGGCACGCGGACGAGGTTCATGAACCAGGGCGTGACGATCACGCCGATGAGCCCACCCTCGAACGGCCGGAAGCCGGCCGCCGCGACCTGCAGGGCGGCGTTGTAGACGGGCAGCGCGCGCATGGTCTCGTCGACCCGGCGATAAGCAGCGAGCAGCGCCTCGACGGACGGCGGACCCGACGCTTCACCCTGCTCGCTCGACTCGCTGGTGGACATGGGCTGCGCTCCAGGCGTGCAGACGACGGGCGCTTCGCTTGTGCACGGTTCATGCCCACGTGCTCGTGGTTCGGGTGCCGGTTCGGGCGGCAGTTGGCCGGCATCGGCCTCTGCTCCAAAAAGGAACAGCCGAGACGCGCCGACCGCTCACCGGGGCGGAGCGCGCGTGCGCGGGCAGTCATGAGTATCAGCCGCAGCGGGCGTGCCCCTTGCAGAGCCCATGCAGCATGGACCCGACCTTGCCCGTCGTCCCTCACCCGCCCGTGCCCGCCCCGGCGCCGCTGCGCAAGCCCGAGCCGCCGCTGAAGCTGCTCGCCGCCTCTCCCGAGCTCGCCGTCGCCGCCGCCTGGAAGAAGGACCCCTGGAAGCTCTTCTTCCCTCTCGGCCTCGTCCTCGCGTGGGCCGGCGTGCTGCCCTGGCTGCTGGTGGGGATCGGCGTGGGAGCGGCGTACCTGCCCGCCTACCACTCCCTGGTGCAGGTGCAGGGGTTTCTCATCTGCTTCGCGCTCGGGTTCCTCTTCACCTTCTTGCCCCGCCGCACGGGCACCGCGCCGCCCGCGACCTGGGAGCTGGTCGTCTGCCTCGCTGGCCCGGCGCTGCTGGCGGTCTGCGCGCTGGCGGGCGCCTGGCTCCTCGCGCAGGTCTGCTGGCTCGTCACCCTCGGCACGCTCGCCCGCTTCGCCTTGCAGCGCGCGCGCACCGCCCGGGCCAAGAACCAGCTCCCGCCCGCCTTCCTCTGGGTGGCGATGGGCCTCGCCTGGGGCGTCCTGGGCTCGCTCTTCATCGCCGCCGGGCCGTGGCTGCCCGCGCGGCTGGGCTTGCTCTTCGAGGTGGGCCGCACGCTGGTCCTGCAGGGAGTCTTCACCGGGATGGTGCTCGGCACGGGCGCGTTCCTGGTGCCCGCCATCACCCGCGGGACCGATCCGTCGCGCGTCGCCGCCGGAGCCCCCTACCGCAGCGCGCTCCTGCGCCACGCCGTCGGCTGCGCGCTCTGGACCGCCGCCGCCTTCATCGAACCGCTCTTCGATCTCCGGCTGGGCTTCGCGCTGCGCGGCCTCTTGGCGCTCTGGGTGGTGGCGGGCACCATGCAGCTCTGGCGGCGGCCCTCGATGCCCGGGCTGCACCGCTGGCTCGTCTGGGTGGCGGCGTGGCTCCTGCCCGCCGGGAGCCTCATCGTCGCCGCCGCGCCGGGCCTGCGCCTGCTCGGCCTGCACGTCACGTTCATCGGCTGCTTCGCGCTGCTCGTGCTCTCGGTGGGCGCGCACATCTCGCTCTCGCACGGCGGGCGGCCTTCGCTGCTCTCCACCAGCCCGTGGCAACATGTCGCGGTCGCCGCGCTGCTCTTCCTGGCGCTCGGCGCGCGGGCGGTCCTCGACGTGGCGCCGTCGCAGCTCTGGTTCGCGCTGGCGGCCGCCGGGTTCCTCGCGGCGACGCTCGCCTGGGCGACGCTGGCGCTCCTGCCGCAGAAGCGCCAAGGTACCGCGCCATGAACATCTCCGGCATCTTGGTGGGGCTCTCGCAGCGGGACTTTCCTGAGGGTCTGGCGGCGCTCTCGGCCTTGCCGGGCGTGCAGGTGCACCACCTCGACCCGGAGCAGCACCGGCTGGTGGTCACCCAAGAGACCGACACCACCGAGGAGCAGGAAGAGGGCCTGCGCCGCATCCAGGCGCTCCCGTGGGTGCTGCACGCAGCGCTCGTCCACCACTACTTCGAAGCGGGCGACGGCGAGCTGCCGGCGCCCGTCCAGCTGGGGAGGGCCTCCCGATGACCACCCGCCGTGAGCTGATCAGGAACGCCATCGCCGCCGCCACCGCCGCTGCGGTGGGCATCTCGCGCCGCTCGGAGGCCGCGGACGGCGCGCCCTCGCTCGCCACCCCAACCGACCTCGACAAGTCGATCTCCTGGGACCGCACCCCGTGCCGCTTCTGCGGGGTGGGCTGCGGCCTGCTCGTCGGCACCAAGGGCGACAAGGTGGTGGCCGTCAAGGGCGACCCCGACGCGCCGGTGAACCGCGGCCTGCTCTGCGTGAAGGGATATGCCAACGCGCGCATCCTCTATGGCGCCGATCGATTGACGCAGCCGCTCTTGCGGATGAAGAACGGGCAGTTCGATAAAGACGGCGACTTCTTCCCGGTGAGCTGGGAGCGGGCGCTCGACGAGATGGCCGCGCAGCTCAAGCGGGTCCACGCGGAGTTGGGGCCGAGCGGCCTCGCGGTGATGGGCTCGGGGCAATACACGGTGCAGGAGGGCTATGCGGCGGTGAAGCTCGTCAAGGCGGGCCTGCGCAGCAACAACATCGACCCGAACGCGCGCCACTGCATGGCCTCGGCGGTGACGGCGTTCATGCAGACCTTCGGGATCGACGAGCCGTCGGGCTGCTACGACGACATCGAGCGCACCGACACCATCGTGCCCTGGGGCGCGAACATGGCCGAGATGCACCCGATGCTCTGGGCCCGCATCGCCGACAAGCGGCAGAAGGACCCGAACGCCCGCATCATCAACCTGACGACGTTTGGGACGCCCACCTCGGCGCTCGCCGACGTCGAGCTCATCTTCAAGCCCAACACCGATCTTGCGCTCTGGAACTACCTCGCCCGGGAGATCATCGCCCGCAAGGCGGTCAACACGAAGTTCGTCGAGGAGCACTGCGTCTTCGCCGCCGGGCCCACCGACATCGGCTATGGCATGCGCGGCGACGACAAGGCCGCGCTCCCGGCCGAGCTCGACACCCGGCTGCGCGAGCGGAAGGTCACGCTCAGCGCCGATGAGGCCGCCGGGCAGGGGCTCGCTGCCGCCGCGCCGCGGGAGGTGGAGCAGAAGAACGCCGCCACGCCGGACAAGCATTGGCTGATTACATTCGAGGAGTTCAAGAAGGCGGTGGAGCCTTATACGCTCGATTATGTCGCGCAGCTCGCCAAGGGCGACCCCGACGAGCCGCTCGAGCGCTTCAAGGCCAAGCTGGTGCTGCTCGCCGACCAGTACGCCGATCCGAAGCGCAAGGTGGTCTCCTATTGGACGATGGGCTTCAACCAGCACACGCGCGGCACCTGGGTGAACGAGCAGGCGTATATGGCCCACCTATTGACCGGCAAGCAGGCGGTCCCGGGCAGCGGCGCCTTCTCGCTGACGGGCCAGCCCTCGGCGTGCGGCACCGCGCGCGAGGTGGGCACCTTCTCGCACCGGCTGCCAGCCGATATGGTGGTGACCAATCCCAAGCACCGCGAGAAGGCCGAGCACCTCTGGAAGCTGCCCCCGCGCACGCTCAACCCCAAGCCGGGCAGCCACCTGACGCAGATGATGCGCGACCTGGAGGACGGCCGCGTCAAGTGGGTCTGGGTGCAGGTGACCAATCCGTTCCAATCGACGGCCAATGCCAACCATTGGATCGCGGCGGCGCGGCAGAAGGGGGCGTTCCTGGTGGTCTCCGACTGCTATCCCGGGACCAGCGCCAAGGTGGCCGATCTGATCCTGCCCTCGGCGATGATCTTCGAGAAGTGGGGCGCCTACGGGAACTCGGAGCGGCGCACGCAGCTGTGGCGGCAGCAAGTGGCGCCGCCGGGCGAAGCGCGCAGCGACGTCTGGCAGATCCTCGAGCTCTCCAAGCGCCTCAAGGTCTCCGAGGTGTGGGGCGAGCAGAAGCTGCCCGGGCTCGCCGCCAATCCCGAGGCCGGGGTCGAGGCCGGCAAGCTCCCCAGCGTGCTCTCCGAGGCCGCGGAGCTGGGATATGGGCCCGATACAACGCTGTATCAGGTGCTCTTCGACAACGAGGCCTCCCGCAAGTTCAAGTGGCCCGATCCGGTCGCCAAGGGCCACCCGAACCAGACCGCGGCGCTGCTGGGCGGCGACTGGTTCCCCGAGAAGGCGCTCTTCGAGGAGTACGCGGGCTTCGGCCGCGGGCACGGGCACGATCTGGCGCCGTTCGACCGCTACTTCGACGACGACGTGCGCGGTCTGCGCTGGCCCGTGGTCGACGGCAAGGAGACGCCGTGGCGGTTCAATGGTGACTATGACCCCTATGTGAAGAAGGGGGCGAAGATCGACTTCTACGGCGCGGCGATGAAGGAGCTCCCCTCGGGCGACGCGCGCGGCGTCACCGACCAAAAGCTGGTCTCGCTCGCGGGCAAGGCGAAGATCTTCTTCCGGCCCTACGCGGCGCCGCCCGAGTCGCCCGACGCGCAGTACGACCTCTGGCTCTCGACGGGCCGCGTGCTGGAGCACTGGCACTCCGGCACCATGACCCGGCGCGTGCCCGAGCTGTTCCAGGCGATGCCCGCGGCGCTCCTTTATATGCACCCGCGCGACGCCGAGCAGCGCGGGCTGGCGCGCGGGCAGAGCGCGTGGATCGAGTCGCGCCGCGGGAAGATCAAGGCGGTGGTGGAGACCAAGGGCCGCTACCAGCTGCCGGCCGGGATGGTCTACGTGCCGTGGTTCGACGAGGGGATCTTCATCAACAAGGTGACGCTCGACGCCACCTGCCCGATCTCGAAGCAGACCGACTTCAAGAAGTGCGCCGTCAAGATCACCAAGGCCTGAGGGACGACATGCGAACCCAACTCCCGGCAGCGCTCCTCCTGCTCGCGGCGTGCGCCACCGCGCAAGGCCCCGCGCCGCTCGCGCAGCCACCCGAGAAGCCAGCAGCGCCAGCCGCCCCGCCGGTGCCCGGCCTCAGCGACAGGGACCTCGGCCTCAGCAAGGGCAGCCTCTTCGAGGTGACCGAGCCGCGGCCGTTCAAGTTCGTCAACGAGAGCCCCGGCGGCAACGACCGGCTCCCGCGCGCGTGGGGCGCTTCGCCGCCGCGGATACCACACGACATCGCCGGATATCTGCCCATTACCCTCCAGCGCAACCAGTGCCTCAAGTGCCACGACGTCGAGAAGATGAAGGAGCCCGAGGACCCGACGCCGATCCCGCCGAGCCACCACGTCGACTGGCGCAACGCGCCCGGCGTGGTCGGCAAGGAGATCGCCGGCGCGCGCTGGGTCTGCACCAGCTGCCACGTGCCGCAGGCGCAGGTGCCGCCGCCGGTGGAGAACCGCTTCTAGCTCTTCGGTAGTTTCATTTATCGACGCCGCGCCGGGCAGTCCGCACGGACAGCCCCGCTGTCCCCTGGGTCCCGATCCAACCCCGCGACCGAATTCTCGATGTCAACGCGTTGCGCAATCCGCTTTTATTTGACACCAGCCCGGCGCTCGCGCGAACTGGCGGGCCATCGTTTGTCATGTCTTCAACCAGGAGGGTCCATGCGCGCGAGTCTAGCGGCTGTAGGAATCGTTGTCTGCGCGATGCTCGCAGGCTGTGGCACCAAACCGGTCAGCAACAACCCGCCGTCGATCGCGGTGAGCCCCACGACAGTGACCACCAACGGTCCGGTCGTGCTGAAGGCCACCGTCAGCTACACAAAGGGCATCCCGGCCTGGTCCTTGACCGGCCCTGGAGCGCTCTCGGGCAGCTCCGGGTTCCAGGTCACCTACCGGCCCCCCAGCCCGGTCGGCACCGCCACCTCCGCTACCATCACCGCCTCGGTCGAAGGGGTCTCGGTGAGCGTCCCGGTCACCATCGCGCCGCCCTCCTCGGCGGTCACGCTCGGGGCCGGCAAGATCCCGGGCCTCACTGGCGCGGTCACCGTCACCTATGACGGCTACGACATCCCGCACATCGCCTGCTCCGCGGCCATCGACTGCTTCGCGGTCCAGGGCTACGTGCAGGCGCACGACCGCCTCTTCCCGATGGACTTCCTGCGCCGCGTCGCCAAGGGCCAGCTCGCCGAGCTGATCGGGCCGCTGGGCCTCTCGCAGGACCTCCAGCTGCGCACCCTCTTCACCACCCGCGACGGCCAGCGCCTCGAGGTCGCCCTCGACGCCGCCCTCCACAAGGCCGGCAACGAGGCCGTCTCCACCAAGGTGGACGCCTACGTGAAGGGCATCAACGCCTACCTCGCCGAGCTGCGCGCCTCGGGCAGCAGGCTCGCGCTCCCCGGTGAGTACGCGCAGCTGCCCTACCCGGTCACCGCCGCCGAGATCCCGGACTGGTCCTCGAAGGACGTGCTCGCGCTCGCGCGCCTGCAGCAGTTCCAGCTCTCCGAGTCGATCTTCGCCGAGCAGGACTACGGGAAGTTCGCCTCGGTCTACTGCTCCAAGGAAGTCTGCGGGTTCGACGGCAAGCTCCCCGACAGCCAGAAGATGCGCGCCTGGATCCGCTCGGCGCCGCCTCCGGGCGTGAACTCGCACACGCTGGTGCCCGCCGCTCCGCCGCGCGGAGGCGGGTCGGAGAACTTCCAGACCGCAGCCGCCACCTCGGCGCACCTCTCCGACTGGGCCGATTCGCTCGCGGCCCTGCAGGCGGACTACGCGCCGCTGCGCGA
>JAYWAO010000592.1:0-8025 GCA_043782365.1 Deltaproteobacteria bacterium | reverse complement strand
TCTTCGCCTTCTACCTGCGCGAGCACAGCAAGCCGGCCACGCGCACGATGCACTTCGTCGGCACCACGCTCACCTTGGTGCTCATCCTCGGCGCCATCTTCGGCGGGCGGCCCGTGCTGCTCGTCGGCGCGCTCTTCTCGGGCTACGGCTTTGCGTGGGTCTCGCACTTCTTCATCGAGAAGAACAGGCCGGCCACGTTCAAGTATCCGCTGCGCAGCTTCGTCTCGGATTGGAAGATGTGGGCCCTGATGCTGAGCGGGAGGATCGGGCCGGCGTTGGACCGGGCGGGTGTGAAGGCGGCGTAGCGTTCAGGGGGCGTGATGAGCCAGCAGCCGACTGCGCGCGCTGAGGCGCGAACGCGTGGCGTGAAGCGCTAGAGCGCCGAACGGTTTGACTCCCGTCGCCAGACCGGCTCGGTCCGTCAAACCGATCGGCGCTCTAGTCGATCAGCAGCGACTCCGGCGCCTCCAGCGCCCGGATCACCTCGTACAAGAACGCCGCCCCGATGTGCCCGTCGATCACCCGGTGGTCGAACGAGCAGCTCAGGTTCATCTGCTCGCCGATCTCGATCTCCGGCTTCCCCTCAGCCCCGCGCACCACCCGCGGATACTCCTTGATCCTGTGCACGCCGAGGATCGCCACCTCGGGGTGGTTCACCACGGGCGTCGCCAGGAGGCCGCCGTCCTTGCCCAGGCTGGTGACGGTGAAGGTCCCGCCTTTGAGCTCCGCGAGCTGCAGCTTCCCATCGCGCGCCGCCTTCGACAGCCGCTCCAGCTCCGCGCCGATCGCCCGCACGCTCTTGTGGGCGACGTCCTTCACCACGAACACGGTCAGCCCCGCGTCGGTGGCGGCGCCGAAGCCCACGTTGACGTCCTTCTTGACGACGAGGGCCTGCTTCTCCTCGTCCATCACCGAGTTGAGCTCGGGATACCTGGCGAATCCCCGCAGCAATGCCTTGGTAATGAACGGCAGGTAGCTGAGCTTCGCCTGGCCGGCCTTGGCGAGCTGCTCGTTGATCGCAGAGCGGAGCTGCGTCAGCGCCGCCGTCTCGCACTCCTCGACGAAAGTGAACGGCACCACGTGCGAGTGGCTCTGCACCATCTGCCGGGCGATCGACTTGCGCAGCCCGCGGAGTGGCCGGACCTCGTCGGAGTCGAGCGGCGGCGGCAGCGCAGGCACGGGCGCAGGCGCGGGCCGGGTCGCGGCCGGCGCGTTCGGAGGAGACGCGAACGGCCCGCGCACGGGCTCGTGCGAGGAGATGCGCCGCTCGCTCTGCTCGGGAGCGGGCGCGGGCTGGCCGCCCTCGGCAGCGGCGAGCAGGTCCTTCTTCATCACGCGGCCCTGTGGACCCGTGCCCTCGACGCCGGCGAGGTCGACGCCCAGCTCGCGCGCCATCCGGCGGGTCACGGGCGTGGCGAGCACCCTGCGGCCGTCGGCAGCGTCGTCGTGGCTGTTGGGGTGGCCATTCGCCCCGGCGGCGACCGTGGCCGCAGGCGCGGGAGCAGCGGGGTGACCGTGCGCCTCGGGAGCGGGCGCGGCCCCGTCGAGCTCGAGCACCACCAGCGTGCCGTGGACCTTGGCGACGTCGCCCTCGGCGCCCACCGTGCGGACCACTTTGCCGCGGCGCGGGCTGGGGATCGTCACCGTGGCCTTGTCGGTCATCACCTCGACGAGCGGCTGGTCCTCGACGATCGCGTCCCCGGCCTTCACCAGCCACTTGACGATCTCGCCCTCCACCACACCTTCGCCGATGTCTGGGAGCTTGAACTCGAACTGGGCCATGGCTGTTCTCCGGCGCTGACGCGGCGAGGGGACCGAGAGGCGCGACCTCTTATCAAGAGGTCCCATCGAGGGGAAGCGCCGTGCTCCGCAGGTGTTCCAATGACTGCTCGCGCAGTGCGGCATTCCCGCTGGGTGGGTGCTACGCTGCCGCCGTGGCCGAACTCGCCATCGTCCTCGGGATGCTCGGCGCGCTGCTCTCGGTGCCCGCGGTGCTCTTGTGGCTGCCGTGGGAGGTCGTGCTGGAGAGCGCGGTGGTCGCCTTCCTGGTGGGCCTCTTGCTCGGCGTGCCAGCGGGCCTGCTCTACCACCTGCGCCTCTACCTGCTCGCGAGGCCGCGCCCGACGGGCCGGTGGTGGCTCCACCCGACCGCGCACCACGGGCTGCTCACCGCGCAGACGCGGCCCGAGGTGATGTTCTGGTTCAAGCTGGGCGCGGCCGGCTTCGTGCTGACGATCGCGGGCTGCGTGCTCTTCGCCATCGGCTTCGCCCGCGCGGTGCGGTAGCGGGCGATAAGAGTATTACGCCTCGGCCCTGGCCAGCTTGCGCAGGCCCGCCAGCACGCGGGGCGCGAGCGGCAGGTACTCGTTCTCCAGCGTGTACGGGAACGGGGTGTCCCAGCCCGTGATGCGCAGCACCGGCGCCTCCAGGTGGAAGAAGCAGCGCTCCTGGAGCAGCGAGGAGATCTCACTGGCGAACCCGCACGTGCGCGGGGCCTCCTGGACGATCGCCGCGCGGCCGGTCTTCTGCACGCTCTTCACCAGCGTGTCGAGATCGAGCGGCCAGAGCGTCCGCAGGTCGATCAGCTCGCAGTCGATCCCCTCTTTGGCGGCCTCGCCGACGGCTGCTTGAGCCTCGTGCACCATCGCGCCCCAGGAGATCACCGTCAGCCCGCGGCCCTCGCGCAGCACCTTCGCCTCGCCGAGCGGGATGGTGTAGTCGCCCTCGGGCACGTCGCCCTTGGCGGCGCGGTAGACGCGCTTGGGCTCGAGGAAGAGCACCGGGTCGTCCTGGCGCAGGCACGAGAGCAGGAGGCCCTTCGCGTCCACCGGGTTCGAAGGGCAGACCACTTTCAAGCCCGCGGTGTGGATGAAGAGCGCCTCGGGCGACTGCGAGTGGTAGTGGCCGCCCTTGATGCCGCCGCCCACCGGCGTGCGGATGACCACGGGCGCCGTGTACTGCCCGCCGCTTCGATAACGAAGCTTTGCCAATTCGTTGACGATCTGGTCGAAGGCCGGAAAGATGAAGTCGCTGAACTGGATCTCCGGAACGGGCCGCAGGCCGTACATCGCCATCCCGATGGCGGCGCCGATGATGCCGGCCTCGGCGAGCGGCGTGTCGATGACGCGGCCTTCGCCGAACTCCTCGAGGAGACCGAGCGTGGCGCGGAAGACGCCGCCGAACTTGCCGACGTCCTCTCCGAGCACGACCACCCGCGGGTCGCGGCGCATCTCGAGGCGGAGGGCGTCGTTGACGGCTTGGATGATGTTCCACTGGGCCATGGGGCGGGAGGCGTACGACAACTGTGCGCCGCCGACAAGACGATCCCGATGCCGCTCTGCGGCGTCCGGCGAGGGCGCGCTCCTGCGCGACGGCAAGCTAGGCGCGCTCTGCCTCGACCCAGCCCTGGACGAAGAACTCTCCCGCCTTGTAGCTCGAGCGCACCAGCGGCCCCGCGGCGACGAACTTGAACCCCAGCGCCAGGCCCTCCTGCTCGAGCGCGCCGAACGCCTCGGGCCGCACGAACTCGCTCACCGCGAGGTGCTTCTCCGAGGGGCGCAGGTACTGGCCGAGCGTGAGGATGTCGCAGCCCACCGAGCGCAGGTCCTTCATCGCCTGCACGACCTCGTCGTGGGTCTCGCCGACGCCGAGCATGAGCGAGCTCTTGGTCTTCATCCCGCCGTTTTTGTAATACTCGAGGACACCCAAGCTCTGGCGGTAGGTGGCGCGGCGGTCGCGCACGGTGGGGGTCAGGCGGGCCACCGTCTCGAGGTTGTGCGCGGCCACGGTGGGCCCCGCGTCGATGATCATGTCGAGCGCGAACCGGCGGCCCTGGAAGTCGGGCGTCAGCACCTCCACCAGCGTCTTGGGGGCGGCCTTCTTCAGCTCGATGATCGCCTGCGCGAAGTGGCTGGCGCCGCCGTCCTCGAGCTCGTCGCGGTTGACGCTGGTGACCACGAGATAATCCAGCCCGAGCCGGCCCACCGCCTCTGCCAGGTGGCGGGGCTCGAGCGGGTCGAGCGGCTGCGGCGTGCCCGAGGTGACGTCGCAGAAGCGGCAGCCGCGGGTGCAGACCTCGCCCATCAGCATCACGGTGGCGGTGCCCGAGCCCCAGCACTCGCCCACGTTGGGGCAGCTCGCCTCTGCGCAGACGGTGGCGAGGTTGAGCTCCTTGAGGGTGGCCTTGACGTGCTCGTACCGGCCGCCCCCGGGCATCTTCACCTTCAGCCAGTCGGGCTTCGGGACGCGGGGGGCCTGCGGGCGGGCGCTCTTGCCGAGGGTGACGAGGGCCATGGTGGGCACCCTATAGCGGAAGGGCGCCTGGCGGGCGAGTCCCTCTCGCGAGAGGCCGCCGGGCCTACAGCTTCACCAGCTCCACCCGGCGGTTCTTCGCCCGGCCCACCTCACTGTCGTTGCCCTCGACCGGCTTCGAATCACCGAAGCCCTCGGTGGTCAGGTTGCCGCCCTTCACGCCGGCAGCCTTCATCAGCCAGTCGCGCACGGAGGCGGCGCGCTTCTTCGAGAGCGCGAGGTTGTCCTTCGACTTGCCGAGGTTGTCGGTGTGGCCCTCGATGCGCAGCTTCAGCTCCGGGTTGGCGGCGAGCAGCTCGGCCACCTCGCCCAGCACCTGCATCGAGCCAGGCGCGAGCGTGGCCTTCCCGGTGGCGAAGGTGATGCCATACACGGCGACGTGGCCGCTCTTGTTCAGCTCCTCGAGCAGCCCGGCGGCGCCCACCTCGATCTTCTGCTCCATCGCCGTGCCCTCGACGATGTGCAGCGCGGTGACGGTGTAGTCGTTCTCGGTCTGCGCCTTCACGTAGACCCAGATGGGGCGGGGCTCGAGCAGCTCGCCCACCAGCACGCGCTCGTCGCCGTTGAGCTTCTTCTCGAAGAGCACCTTGAAGCCGGCCTTGCCGAACGCGGCCTGGTAGTTGCGGATCAGCTCGACCAGGCTGGCCTTGGGCGCGTTGTCGTAGCGGAGGCGGGTGATCTTGCCCTCCACATGCTTGGTCTTGAGCTCCCCGCTGGCGGCATCGAGGGCGACGGGGAGCTCCTCCTCGTCGAAGTCTTTCTGCTCGTACTCGGCGATCGCGCTCCCGGGGAAGCGGGTGAAGAGCGGGTGGTCCTTCGAGCCCTCGAGGTCTGCGGGCTTCGGCGTGTCCGGGCTGTACGACCACGCGGGGAGGGCGAAGAGGACGGCGGCGAGGACCAGCGGCAGGCGGCGCATCGGTGCTCCCGGGCAGGGGAGCGCAAACCTACGTGCTGCGACGAAAATAGACAAAGTCAGCGCTGCGCATATCAGCGCGAATGCCGCCGCCACCGCCGCCGCGGACACTTCGCAAGCCCCGGACCCGGCGCGCTTGTCGAGCCATGCCCCGCCCAGGGCCAAAGCCAACGCCGCCGCTCCTGCGAGCGCGCCCGCGCGAAAGCCAGTCACCTGCGTGGTCTGGCCATGGGAGCTACCTCCGAAACGGTGAACAGCGATCCGGGCCGTCTATTCCAGCCCGGGGACGAGCACGAGCAACACACCAGCGCGGCCACCGCAGGGACAGTCCCGGCGACCGCTCGTTGCGCCTGCCGCTACACGTGGATCGCCTTCCCCTTCACGGCGTGCGCCGCCTCGGTCATCGCCTCGCTCAGCGTGGGGTGGGCGCGCATCACGTGCATCATCTCCTCGCTGGTCGTCTCGTGGCGCAACAGCGAGCACGCCTCGGCGATCAGCTCGGTGGCCTTCGGCCCGATGATGTGGACGCCGAGCACCTCGTCGTACTTCTCATCGGCGACCACCTTCACGAAGCCCTCGGTGGTCCCGAGGATCATCCCCTTCGAGTTGGCCGAGAACGGGAAGCTGCCGACCCGGACCTGGTAGCCCTTGTCCTTCGCCTGCTTCTCGGTCAGGCCCACCGAGCCGATCTCGGGCTCCGAGTAGGTCGCGCCCGGGACGAGGTCGTAGTTCACCGGGTGCGGCCGCAAGCCCGCGAGGCGCTCCACCGCGAAGATGCCCTCGGCGGAGGCGAGGTGCGCCAGCTGCGGGTGCGGCCGGCCCGGGATGGCGACGATGTCGCCGATGGCGGAGAGCCACGGCTCGCCGGTGAGCAGGGTCTTCGGGTCGGCCATCACGAAGCCGCGCTCGAGCTTGATGCCCGGGAACTTCTCCAGGTCGAGGTTTTCGGTTACCGGACGGCGGCCGACCGCGCAGAGGAACAGGTCGGCCTCCAGCGTCTCGACGCCCTTCGCGGTGGTGACCAGCGCGCGGCAGCCCACCTCGTTGAACACTTCCACCTTCTCCAGCTTCGAGCCGGTGAGCGAGCGGATGCCCTTGCGGCGCAGCGCCTTCTCCATCTCGGCCGAGACGTCCTCGTCCTCCACGGGCACCAGCCGCGGCATCATCTCCACGAGGGTCACCTCGCTGCCGAACCGGTGGTAGACCGACGCGAACTCCACGCCCACCGCGCCAGCGCCCAGCACGATCATCCGCTTGGGGATCTTCTCGTTCCGGAGGAGCTCGTCGGAGGTCATGATCACCTGGCCGTCGAGCCGGATGCCCGGGACGAGCCGCGGCGCCGAGCCAGTGGCCAGGATGACGTGCTTCGCCTCGACGACCTGGTCGCCGTCCTTGCCGGTAACTGTAATACGCCCGGGCCCGGACAGCTTCGCATGGCCGTGGACGCGGTCCACCTTGTTCTTGCGGAAGAGGAACTCGATCCCCTTCGCGTTCTTGGCGACGACCTTGTCCTTGTAGGCGTTGACGCCAACCATGTCGACGCGGACGTTCTCGGTGTGGATGCCGACCTTCTCGCCGTGCAGCGCCTCGTCGTAGACCTCGGCCGAGTGGAGCAGCGCCTTGGTGGGGATGCAGCCGCGCAAGAGGCAGGTGCCGCCGAGGCGGTCGTCCTTCTCGATGACGACGACCTTCATTCCAAGCTGTCCGGCGCGGATGGCGGCGACATAGCCGCCGGGGCCGGCGCCGATGATCGCGAGGTCGTACAGGGCCACGAGGTCCTCCAGAAGAGCGTGACGGCCGCGAGCAGCCGAGGGTAGGGGGAGGCGATTTGGTGGCGCGCGGGATAGCGCCCGAGGTGGCCGGTGTCAAGGCGGGCGCGGGGAACTGGCTGGATTTGCGGCGGTCCGCCGGGGTACTGCTGGTCCTCCGGCCGAGGAGGTCCCGATGGCCGCCCAGACGCAGACGCAGCTCGACTTCGTCTACCAACACGAGCGCTCCCGCGGCGGCGAGGTGTGGCTCTCGCAGCCGCTCGGGGGCGGGCGATGCGCGACTTCACCTTCGCGCAAGGGATGGGTGAGGTGCGCCGCGTGGCCGCGCACCTCCTCGCGCTGAAGCTCCCCGCGGGCAGCAAGATCGCCATCTTCTCGAAGAACACCGCCTGGTGGTTCCTCGCCGATCTGGCGATCTGGATGGCGGGCCACGTCTCGGTGCCGGTCTACCCGACGCTCAACGCCGCCAGCATCAAGCGCATCCTCGACCACGCGGAGGCGCAGCTCGTCTTCGTCGGCAAGCTCGACGACTTCCCGGTGATGGAGCCCGGGCTCGGCGCGCTGCCGCGCATCCTCCTGCCGCTGGCGCGGCCCGGGCAGCCCGGACGCAGCTGGGACGAGCTCGTCGCCGGCACCCCTCCGCTCGAGGGCACACCGCGCCGCGACCCCGACGAGCATGATCTCGTACCTCCCGCTGGCGCACGTGGCCGCGCGCGCCTGCCTGCAGACGACCAACTTCATCACCGGGTACCGGGTCTTCTTCGCCGAGAGCCTCGAGACCTTCATCCAGCACGTGCAGCGCGCCCGGCCAACCGTCTTCGGGAGCGTCCTTCATGCATGCGCCGGCCCTTCGCGAAGCTCGGCTCCGAACGTTCGCTGCGCACGTTCGCAAACGGCCACCGGCTCGCGAGAGATCCTGGCGCGAAGAGGGAGGGGGCTCTCGTCGCTGTGGGCGCACCTGCCCGCGAGCGAGTCCAGACGAGGTGCGTGGTCAGGGCACGACGCTTGCGTGGTACACGTGCGCAGTGTGCG
>JAYWAO010000591.1:0-8028 GCA_043782365.1 Deltaproteobacteria bacterium | reverse complement strand
CTCGCCGAGGTGGCGGCGCGCAATGACGGCGGCTCCCTGCCCGGACATGTCACCGCCGAGTTCGAGCGCTACCTCGCGTGCGGGATCTTGGGGAATGGCTTCGTCCGGGTGCGCACCCTGCTCGCCGGTGTCAACCTGGTGCTGACGACGTGGTGCTGACGACGGACCTCCCAGGGAAGCGGTCGATCGAGGGGCTGCGGTTCGAGGATCCGCTGGGGGGAGACCGATAGGTTGCCAGGAGCCGCGCGATCAGGACGCTTCGGCGTGGAGCTTGAGCCCGAGAGCCTGAACGACCTTGAGGATCGTGTCGAAGCCCGGACTGCGCTCGCCCGAGAGCGCCTTGTAGAGGCTCTCCCGGGACAGGCCTGCATCGCGTGCGACCTGCGCCATTCCGCGGGCGCGGGCGATGTCGCCCAGTGCTTTGGCGATGAACGCCGCATCGCCATTGGCTTCGGCAAGCGAGGCCTCCAGGTACGCAGCCATCTCCTCGGGCGTGCGGAGGTGCTCGGCAACGTCGTAGCGGGTGGTCTTTGTCTTGCGCATGGGTGTCCTCACAGGTGCCTTGCCAAGTGCCAGACCAGCAGAGAAAGGTCCCGGGTGACGCCTGTGTAGTTACAGAAGGCGGCCGAGTTCTTGTCGGGGAAGGACACCGTATACTTCAGGCTATTGTTCGAGACAGCACTCCGACCATCGCCGCTTGCCGACACACCGGGCGCAGTATTGACACCATTGCCTCTGGCGTTGGCTGGCGTTGGCAGCTTCGTCGGGGCGCTCCGACTCCTTAGGGCGCGCGCAGGAACAAGTCGATCGAGTGGTTTCTGATAGCCAGCACAAGGGATACGCATGGGAGCCCCGGCAAATGCCGGGGCTAGAAGGACGGCCGCCCCCTTCGGCGGCTGCGAGTCGAAGGTCGGGCTCGTTCGGCTCGGTGACCGAGGTTGGCCATCCGTCCTCGACTGGGTGTTTCGAGCGAGATGTCTCGGTTTACCAATTCTTCTCACAGCCCGGAGGGCGGCCGTCTTTCTAGCCCCGGCATTTGCCGGGGCTCCTGATCGAGGCTCGATATAGGGTTGGCGTCGACATCCAGCCCATATCGACGCTCGAGTGGATCGAATGAGTAGTTCCTTCGCGCGCCCTTACCCGGGCGGGGCTTGCACCCGCTGGCTCGCTGCAGCTTTCGTGACGCACGAACGTCCTATCGCCAAGGCGCTGCATCGGTCCTCCGGGGGCTGGAGAGCCCACGCCGGGACCCTCTGCCAAGGCGTCCAGGATGTAAAAACGGGTCCGCTGGCAGAGCATGCGGCGATCACGAACGCGCCACGCAAGAGTGAAACCTCCGTCACGGTCGGGTACACTCTCGTCCCTTGCCCGTCGCCGACCTGATCGCCGAACTGAAGCGCCGCCGCGTCTTTCGCGTGCTGGTCGGCTACGGCGTGGTCGCCTTCGCGGTGCTGCAGGTGGTCGAGCCCATCCAGCACGCGCTGGGCCTGAGCGACGCCGTCGTGCTGAAGGCGGTGGTGGTGCTGCTGGGGCTCGGCTTCCCCGTCGCGCTCGTGCTCGGGTGGGCCTTCGACGTCAATGCGGGCGCGATCGAGCGCACGCCGCCGGCCGCCGGCGCGCGCTTCCCGCCGGCCGTCACCCTCGCCGCGCTGGCCGGCGCCGGCGTCCTGATCGCGGTGCCGGGGGTCGCCTGGTTCTTGCTGGCCCGCCGCCCGGCGCCCGCGGTCCCCTCCGGCGGGGACGTCACGCCCGCCGCGCCGGCCGCAGTCCCTTCCGCGGCCGACCCTGGGCCGGCCGGGCCCAAGCCGCAGCCGGCGCCGTCGATCGCCGTGCTGCCGCTCGTGAACCTCAGCCCCGACAAGGAGCAGGACTACTTCTCCGATGGGCTCGCCGAAGAGCTGCTCAACCTGCTCGCGCAGGTGCCGGGGCTGCACGTCTCGGCGCGCACTCCGACTCACCTCGACGACGGTGCCCTATGGGATGGCGAGCAAGATCCTGGAGTCGCTGCTCGGGGTCGCCGTGAGCGTGAAGGCGTTGGAGAGTGTGGTCGAACGTCGAGCGAGCGCGCTGTGCGAACAACAGGCGCGGGAAGGCAGGCGGTGCGCGGCCTTCAGCGGGAACTGCACCCCACCTCGCCCCGCAACCTTGCCGATGTCAGACCCCTCCGCTACAATCCGTCTTGCAGTCATCCAGACGGTGGGTAGGCACGCAGGCCTTCGACCCCCGGCCAACTCCGGCTAGCGCCGGCTCGGTGGCAATGCTGCGTTCGATGAGGCTCTCCGATGGCCAGCCCCGCTCTCCCTCCGCCCCCGGGCACGCATTCGCGCGTCCGCAGGTCGCCCCTCGCCCAGGCCACTCCCCCCGCCACCACCGACGCGCCGGTCTCCCGTTTGGCCGCGCTCGGCATCCACGGGTTCGACCGCGTGGAGCCGGTCGTCCTCGCAGCCCTGGTCACCGAGGACCCGCTGCTGCTCATCGGCCGCAGCGGCACGGGCAAGACCTTCCTCCTCAACACGCTTTCGGAGGCGCTCGGCCTCGAGCACCGTCATTACAACGCCAGCCTCATCTCCTTCGACGACCTCGTCGGGTTCCCCTATCCCGACAAGGGCGGCCAGGGCGTGAAGTTCCTCGAGACGCCGGCCACGGTCTGGTCCGCGGAGTCGGTGCTGATCGACGAGATCAGCCGCTGCAAGCCTGAGCACCAGAACCGGCTCTTCTCGCTCGTCCACGAGCGGCGCGTGCAAGGCATCGCGCTCGCGCGCCTGCGGTTCCGCTGGGCGGCGATGAACCCGTGCTCGGCCGACCAGGACGCGCTCGAGCAGTACACGGGCTCCGAGCCGCTCGATCCCGCGCTCGCCGACCGCTTCGCGCTCTTCGTCGAGGCGCTCGACTGGGACGCGTTCAGCGAGGCCGAGCGGCGGCGCATCGCCGACCCCGCCGGGGAGGGCAAGGTCGCAAGCGACGCCGGCCGCTTGCGGGGCGAGATCGAGGGCTGGCGCCGCTTGTTCCTCGCCGAGGTCGAGCGGGTGCCGGAGGTGGTGCTCGCCTACGTCACGGCCGTGGTCACTGCGCTGCACTCAGCGGGCGTGCGGGTCTCGCCGCGGCGGTCGCGGCTCCTCGCGCGCAGCCTGATCGCCGCGCGTCTGGTCGCGGGCGCCAGCACCTCGGCGATCTTCCGCCTGGTGCTCGACTGCAGCCTTCCGCACTGCGCCTGGGGCGCGCGGCCCGCTGTCGAGGTGGTCGCCGCTGCCCACCGGCTCGCGTGGGAGGCGGCCGCGGCCGCCGGGGAGCGCTGGCTGCACCTGTTCCTCGCCGAACCTTCGTTACCGAAGAAGCTCGCCATCCTCCTGGGCGGCTGCCCCAGCCCTGACGCCGGCACCAAAGCGGTCTCCGCGTTGCTCTCCCAGGAGTCGCGCGAGCGCGCGGCGGCGTTTGCCTTTGCGCTCTACCCGGCCGCCGCGCGGCGCAAGCTGCCAGTGGGCTCGGAGGGCATCAATGACCTCGCGCGCATCGCAGGGCCCATCCTGCGGGTCGATGGCACGGTGACCTGGCAGGAGCGCCTCAACACCAGCGGCACCAATCACCCGGACCTCGATCGCTTCGCGCGCGCCCTGGGCGGGAAGGAGGTCACCGGCGGGCGGGCGGCGCGGGCAAAGCAGTTCTTCAACTGGTGCCTTGTGGAGAAGGTGCTCCCGAAGGACCCGGCGGCGCTCGAGGCGGAGCTCGCCGCCTGCGTCGAACTGCTGCGCGAGCGAGGGCTGACGTGAGCGTCACGCAGATACAGGCCGCCTCAGCGCGGCCGCCGCCGGGTCTCTGGGCCAACATGGGTGGACCGCAGAGCCGTCAGCGGAGCCTGCGCATCACCTCGACGCTTCTCGGCGGAGGCGCAGGGCCGGTTCGCTGCGCGCCCGTCCGCACCTTGGCGCTCGACTTCGGCAGCGAGGAGCCGGTGGGCTTCCTGCAACGGCTGCTCGACCAAGCGGCGCTCCAGAGTCCCGAAGCTCTGCGAGCGCTCTATCCGACGCCGCCGGGCTGCCTGCTTGCGGCCCCGGCGCCGGCCGGCTGCGCGCGGCTCGATGCCCTGGCCGCGCTTCCCGCCGCGGTCCTCGAGCAGGCGCTGCTCCTCGGCCTCTGCACGAGCCACGTCTACGACCCGACTCGCCCCGTGCTCTGGACCCAGCGGAGCCTCACGCGCGCGCTCGAACTGTTCGACCCGGAAGGGTTCTACGCATGACGCCCCAGCGCTTCCAAGACTTGATCGTCGAGCTCGTCGACGAGGACCCGTTCGCGCTGCGGGCGGTGCTCAAGCTCCTGCGCGTCGAGTACACGACCGAGGTGCCGACGCTCGCCGTGACCTGCGAGCGGCAGCCGCGGCTGCTCGTCAACCTCGACTTCCTCCGCGACCACTGCCGCACCGACGCGCAGGTGAAGGCGGTCCTCTTCCACGAGTTCCTCCACGTGCTCCTGCGCCACACCGAGACCCGCCGGGAGCTGACGCCCGAGCGGCACCTGGCGTTCGACGCGGTGATCAACGCCATCATCCACCGCGAGCACGGCCTAATCTGCTCCTCGATGATGTCTGAGTATTACAGGGACGCGCAGGGGCCGATGGTGCTGCTGCGGCCGCCCACGCCGCAGGAGGCCGAGCGCGCATCGCGCCCGACGGCGCCCCAGCTCGAGCGGGTCTGGTTCGCGCTCTACGCAGGGCTGATGGTGGCCGACGACATCGAGGCGCTCGCGGCGACGTTGCAGCCCGGCGCTGGCGCCGCGGGCCCGTTGCTGGGCAATCACGCTGAATCAGGCCTCGATATCGCCGGGCCGCTCCGCGAGGCCATCGAGTCGGCGCTCCGCCGCATGAACGGCGCGGGGATCTGGCGCCAACCTGGGTCGCGTGGCGTCGGTGCGTCGCCTTATGCGACGCTGGTCCATGCGGCCGACGCGCGAGTCACGCGCTGGGAGCGGACCGCCCTCGCGCTGCTGCGGCGCCACCTCACACCGGACTCACGGTCGCGCGCCTCGATCGAGAAGCCGCGCGACTACCGCATCCCGGTGCTCTCGCCTGGCGACCGGCGGGCCTTCCTGCGCTCGCTCTGGGATCCGTTCCTGCCCGAGGCGCTCTGGCGTTCCGACGTTCCGCAGCAGGAGGGGACCGCGCAGGTCTATCTCGACGTCTCGGGCTCGATGAGCCACGAGATGCCGGTGTTGATCCGCCTTCTCGCGCGGCTGCAGCGTCATATCCGCCGGCCGTTCTGGGCGTTCAGCGACGAGGTCGCGCCGGCCGTCATCGAGCGCGGCCAACTGCAGACGCAGACGAGCGGAGGCACCAGCCTCGCCTGCGTGCTGCGGCACCTGGCGCAGACCAAGCCGCGCGCCGCCGTCGTGGTGACCGACGGCTTTGTGGAGAAGATCGACCCCGCACTGGTGCGGGCTGCACGCGGCACCCGCCTGCATGCGCTGGTCACCCGCGATGGGAACCCGGCCCTCCTGCAGCGCGCGGGCCTCCCCTTCACGCAGCTCGAAAGGATGCCTTCATGATCCGCCTCAGCGAGCTCGTCCTGCCCGGTCACCCCGACAAGGTCTGCGACCAGATCGCCGATGCCATCGTCGCCGAGTGCGCGCGGGCGGAGGCCGACGCCTACGCGCAAGTGGAGGTCGGGATCTGGAGCGACCACGTCTGGCTCTCGGGCGGCCTCTGCACGCGCGCGCCGCTGCGCCGTCCGCTCGAAGAGATCGTGCGGAGGACGCTCGACGAGATCGGCCACCGCGCCTTGGCGCGCCGCTGCCAGGTGCAGAGCACCGTCTGCCAGGAGGTGGGCGATCCCTCGGCGTGGACCGGCTCGGTCAACGACCAGGCGATCGTGATCGGCTGGGCCGGATACGACCCGCAGACGCGCTTCCTGCCTCCGGAACACTTCCTCGCCCACGAGCTGCGCGTGGCGCTCACCTGCGCGATGAAGAGCGGCCCGCTCGAAGGGCACGGCCCCGATGGCAAGCTGCTCGTGAGGCTCCGCGAAGACAGCGCCGGCTTCCATTTCGAGCACCTGCTGGCCACCGTGCAGCAGCGCCGCGATGGAGACCCGCTCGCCTTCGCCAGCGCCCTGCTCGGAGTCTTGCGCGCCGCCTACGAGCGTCTGCGGCGAGCGGACCGGCGCTGGCGGGCGGGCTGGGAGCAGGTCGAGACGCTGGTCAACCCGAACGGCGCCTTCTTCAACGGTGGCAGCGGGGGCGACAACGGGCAGACTGGCCGCAAGCTGGTGATGGACTACTACGGTCCGCGCGTTCCGCTCGGCGGCGGGGCGCTCTCGGGGAAGCACATCTCCCATATCGACCGCATTGGCGCCTATGCCGCGCGCGAGGCCGCGCTGCACGCGGTGGCGACGGGTGCCGAGGAGTGCTTGGTGCGCGTCGCGTGGGCGCCGAACCGGCCGCTGCCGCTCGACGTGAGCTACCAGATGGAGGGGAGCGGAGCGCGCCGTCCCGCCGACTGGTTCGAGCACGAAGCGATGGTGGCCCGCTTCTCGGGAGGGCTCGACTATCGCGGCCTCTCGCAGGGAGCGCACTTCTATGATGCGGCTCCCTGGAACGACCCGACGCGCGTGGCCGTGCGCAATCCGTGCGGGGATGATTCCTGCGATGCGTGCGTGGCGGTCGTGCAGCAGCCTCGGGAGGTCTTTGACGAAAAAGCGCGCTCCACCCGCCGTCTATCTGGGTGACCCCCAAACCCAAGGAGCCGCTCATGTCCGTCCCCACCATCACCCTCTCCCGCGGTCGCCTCGCCGCCGGCGAGGGCCACGATCTCGACCTCCTCCTCACCTTCCCCGCACCGCCGCCTCCCAAGGAGGCCTCGCGCCAGCCCCTCTGCATCCTCCCCGTCGTCGACGTTTCGGGCTCGATGCAGGGCGAGAAGCTCGACTCCATCGCTGAATATCTATGATCTCGCGACGCCCGCACGGCCGGTGCTGGTGCAGCGATTTGCCAACCCCTCGCTCCGCGCTGGCGATCTGTTGCAGCTGAAGCCCGGCCTGCTGCTGCTCGGCGGCTACGCGCTGGAGAACGGCGGAGTTGGGCTGGGCCTGCAAAAGCTCCGCGTGCGCTGCGGGACCGGCGACGGCGATGGCGACGAGGGTGATGACGCCTGCGTCGGCTGGGCGGGGTCGGCTCCGGGCGCGCCGCACTTCGCGCGCCGCTCGTTTGGGTCGGCCCGGCCCTCGAGCCCCTTGGCTCCTTGGCCCCCTCTTCACCGTTTCGTTCCCGTTGACGCCTGGCATCCTCGCCCGGACCACCTTCGCCGGACGCCCGCCCACCGTGAGCCCCGTGGCTACGTGATCTCGGGCGCGGCCCTCTGCCTGACGATCATCGGCATCCCCTTTGGCGTGCAGGCGTTCAAGCTGGCCGCATTCACGCTCTGGCCCTACGGCAGCAAGTGATCGACGTGCCCGGTGCCAGCGGCCTGCTCTCGCTTGTGTTCAACATCCTCTGGCTGGTGCTCTTCGGCTGGGAGTTGTTCCTGGCCCATCTCGCGACGGAGCTCGTGCTCTGCGTGACCGGCGTGGGGAGGGGATCGAAGACCCCTGCGCCGCTTGCCTGAGTGGTCTCGTGTGACTACATCCTACCAATGCCCCCCCACCCCAAGCAGCACACGCGCCGCGCGCCGCTGCCCACAGGCGCGCGCACGACCGCGTGCCGTAGGTTGCCCTCCGCTCCACCGCGGCGCGAGAGTGGCGCCGGGCAGCGGAGCGCGAGGAGGCGAGATGGAAGGCAGTGCAGCGGCCAGCGCGGACGTCACCCAGCCTCGCGGCGGCGCGGACGGCGCTCTGGCCGAGCGCGATCGCTTCCGGCGCGAAGTGCTCGACGGGCTCGAGCGCCCGCAGCGGACGCTGCCCTCGGAGTGGTTCTACGACGAGGCCGGCAGCCGGCTCTTCCAGCGCATCATGCGGCTGCCTGGCTACTACCCGACCCGCGTCGAGACGGCGATCTTCGAGCAGCACGCCGGCGCCATGCTGGCGGCGGTCCCGGGCGATCTCTCGG
>JAYWAO010000590.1:0-21431 GCA_043782365.1 Deltaproteobacteria bacterium | reverse complement strand
CGCCGTGCCGGGTCTTCGAGCTCCAGGCGAGGTCCATGCCCTGCCGCGGGCCCGTGAAGGTCGCGTCGAAGAGAGCGTTGGCCGGGTTCAGCTCGATCTCGGCGTAGCGCTTCAGGTCGCCGCTCGGGTTGAGGAAGATCTCGACGACGTTGCTCGTGTAGAGCGGCTCGTCGTCCTTGGAGAAGGGGGTCTGGAGGTTCTTGTCCTCGCAGGAGAACGAGAGGTAGAGGTGCTCGTCGTCCCAGAGCATCCGCGCCTCGGTGGCGAAGGAGGCGGGCTTGCCGTCGAGAGAGCGGACCAGCGGCGCGGTCTTCTCGGCCTTGTCCCAGGCGCGCTCGTCGAGCAGGCCGTCGGCCACGATCGGGCCGCTGGCGCGGTGGACCAGGTAGAAGTCGCTCGACGGCCTTGGTGGTGGTTCTGGCGGCGGTGGTCGTTTGCTGCAGGCGGCGAACGCGAGCGCGGCGAGCAGGGAAAGAACGGTTGCGCGGGCTGGAATGGCGAGCCTCCATTGAAGTACGGCGCGAGTCCATGCGTCAAAGCCGGGCAGTTGGCAGCCGGCAGATCCGAAAGCCTCGTTGTTGGGCCGCACTCTAGAAGCCCCGGCAAATGCCGGGGCTAGAAAAGCGACCGCCCCTCCGGGGCTGCTTCCGCGAGTGACGACATTGATGATCCACCACACGACTCGAAACGGTCCGTCGCGGCACGAGTGCGCAAGTCGACCATGGACCAGTCCGACCTTCGCCTCGCAGCCCCCGAAGGGGGCGGCCGATCGGGAGGAGGGGAGACGAGCCGCTACTGCCGCGCCGTCAGCCGCGCCGCCGCCACCAGCCGGCCGCAGAGCCGCTCGTGCCCGTCGAGCAGGCTGGTGAACCGCAGCGGCCCGCGCCGCGTGCGCACCGCGTAGCTGGTGCCGACCAGCCCGGGCTCCACGTCCACCCGGAGGATGTCCTCGAAGGCGATGTGCTCCTCGACCACAAGCGAGCGCACGATCAGGCCCTCGCCGGTCACGGTGAAGGTCAGCCGCTGGTAGAAAAAGGCGCAGACCGAGAAGAGCGCGATGAAGAACGCCGCCGAGAAGAACGACTGCGAGGGGGCCCCGCGCTGGCGGAGCAGCGCCGCGAAGACCGCGATCCAGAGGGTGTCGGCGGCGAGGACGACGAAGCGCACCAGGAAGCGTGCGCGGAAAGTCTCTGCAGGCTGAGCATCCTTCCGGAAGGTCGCCATCTGCACACGGTAACGGGGATCTTGCGCAGGGGCAAACCTGCGGCCGCGGCGCCTGCAGACCGCTGGCACGGCCACCCGGCCACCCGCCCTGCTAGAGTCCTCGCATGCCGGAACCTGCTCCAGCCCAGCTCGCGTCCCCGTCGGCGTGGGAGGAGCCAGCCAAGGCAGCGCGCTTGCTGGCGCGGCTCCCGGCCGACACCGGGCTGGCGCCGGCCGAGGTCGCGCAGCTGGAAGAGCTGTGCGCGAAATCGGCCGACCCCGACGGAGCCCTGCACGGCGCCGCGCGCGCGCTCACCGCGCGAAGGGAGCGCCTCGGCGCACCGGCCCGCGCCACCGCGCTCGCGCCGCTGGTGACGCTGGCCGCCGCCTCGCGGTTCCTGGTGGCCCACCTCGCCGCGCGTCCGCGGCTCGTCGACCTGCTCTCGCACCCGCGCTTCCAGCGGCAGACCCTCGGCGCAGCCGCAGCCCGCAAGAGCGCGCTGGCGCTGCTGCGGGGAGCCGACCCGCGCGACCCGCGCGAGCCCGCCTTGCTCGCCGCCCGGCTGCGGCGCCACAAGGTGGCCCAGGTCCTCCGCATCGCGCTGCGCGATCTGCTCGGCCGCGCGAAGATCCCCGAGGCCACCGCGGAGCTCTCGTTCCTCGCGGCGGCGACGCTGGAGGTGGCCGTCCGGTTCCACTACGCGCGCCTCTGCGCCTTGCACGGTCCGCCCGAGGGCCGCAGCGCGCCGATCGGCCGGTTCTCCTCGGGCGCGAGCGGCTTCTGCGTGCTGGGGATGGGCAAGCTGGGCGGGGTCGAGCTGAACTTCTCTTCCGACATCGACCTGCTCTACGTCTACGAGAAGGACGGCCGCACCCAGGGCGGTCCGGCGGGGCCCCTCGACCACTTCGCCTTCTACGCGCGGCTCGCGGAGGAGGTGACGCGGGCCATCGGCGCCGCGCTCGAGGGCGGGTTCGTCTTCAGGGTGGACCTCGACCTGCGCCCCGAGGGCCGCTCGGGCCCGCTGGTCAACTCGCAGCGCGGCCTCGAGCTGTATTACCAAGCGCAGGGCGCGACCTGGGAGCGGTTCGCGCTGCTCAAGGCGCGGCCCGTCGCGGGCGATCTCCCGGTCGGCGAGGAGGCGCTGCGGCGGCTGCAGCCTTTCGTCTATCGAAAGCACCTGGACCTCGCCGCGGTGGAGGCGATGCGCGGGCTCAAGGCGCGCGCCGAGCGGGAGGCGGCGCGGCGCGGCGGGCTCGACCTCAAGCTGGGCCCGGGCGGCATCCGCGAGATCGAGTTCTTCGCGCAGGCCCTGCAGCTCCTCCACGGCGGCAAGGACACGAACCTCCGCGAGCGCGGCACCCTGCGCGCGCTCGACCGGCTCCTCTACGCGGGCCTCATCCCGGCCCGCGACCGCGACGAGCTCTCCGAGGCCTATCTGGCGCTGCGCCTGCTCGAGCACCGCCTGCAGATGGTGGCCGAGCGGCAGACCCACTCGCTGCCCGAGGACCGGCAGGAGCTGGGCCGGCTGGCGCGCAGGGCTGGCTTTCCCTCCGCTGAGGCGCTGGAGCGCGAGCTGTCGGCGCACCGGACGCGGGTGCAGGCGCGCTTCGACGACCTGCTGCGCGTGGCCGGCGGCAAGCCGGGCGAGCAGGACCCGCGCGCGCTGCTGGCGGCCGACCCGCTGACCTCGGAGGACGACCGCCGGGAGGCGTTGGCTGGCCTCGGGTTCGCCGGGCCGGAGGCGGCCTGCGGCGAGCTCTCGCGGCTGCGGCGCAAGCGCGGCACGCCGTTCTCGCCCGCGGCCCCGCCGGACCTGCAGCCGCTGGGCGCGTGGCTCTTGGACGAGCTCGCCAAGGTGCCCGACCCCGACCAGGCGCTGCGCCACCTCGCCGACCTGTTCGGCGTGCTCGCAGACCCGCAGACCACCGCGCGCCTCCTGGCTTCCTCGCCGCGCACCGCGCGCCTGCTCCTGGCGCTGTTCGGCTCGAGTGACTTCCTCTCCCGCTCGCTGCTGCGCCAACCCGAGCTGATCGACCAGCTGGTCCACCGGGGGAGCGCTCCGCTCACCCACACCGCCGACGAGCTGCGCGCCTCGCTGGCGGCCCGGCTGGAGGCGGCGCCCGAGGGGGACCTGGAGCGGGCGCTCGCCGCGCTCCGCCGGCTGCACAACGAGGAGGTGCTGCGGATCGGGCTCCACGACGTCGCCGGCGCGCTGGAGCCCGAGGCGGTGGGCCTGCAGCTGGCCGATCTCGCGGACGTCTGCGTGGAGGCCTGCCTGGGCCTCGCGCAGGCCGAGGTGCGCAGGCGCGACGGCGTGCCCCGGGTCTCGCGCGGCCCCGACGAAGGCGCCACCGCGCAGCTGGTGGTGGTGGCGCTCGGCAAGCTGGGCGGCCGCGAGCTGGGCTACCACAGCGACCTCGACCTGCTCTTCTTGTACTGGGGCAAGGGGGAGACCGACGGGCCCCGCTGCGTGGCCAACCACGAGCACTTCGCCCGCCTCGCGCAGCGGCTGATCAGCAACCTCTCGGTGCAGCTCACCGAAGGCCTGCTCTACCGCATCGACGCCCGCCTGCGCCCGAGCGGCACCGCCGGCCCGCTGGTGGTCTCCTTCGAGGCGCTCGCCCGCTACCACGAGCTCGGGGCCGCCGAGGGGCTCGGCGCGCGGCTGTGGGAGCGGCAGGCGCTCCTGCGCGCTCGTCCGGTGGCCGGCGACGTCGCCCTCTTCGAGCGGGCCCGCCGCGAGGTGCTGGTGCCGAGCCTCTTTCGCGACCTCGAAAAAGAGCCTGGGGGCCGCGCCGCGGCTGCGCGCGAGCTGCTCTCGATGCGCCAGAGGATGGAGCGAGAGATTGCTGCCGAATCCCACGCTCGGTACAACTCCAAGCTGGGAAGAGGAGGCCTCGTCGACGTGGAGTTCGCCGTGCAGTTCCTCCAGCTCGTGCACGGCAGGGCGCACCCCGGGGTGCGGGCCTCGTCGACCACTGCCGCGCTCGCCGCGCTGGCGGAGCGGGGCCTCGTCGCGCCCGCCGAGGCAGAGCCGCTGCTGCGCGGCTGGCGGTTCCTGCGTCGCCTGGAGAGCCGCTTGCGCATCGTCCGCGACCGAGCCATCGACCACCTGCCGACCGCCGGGCGCGAGCTCACCCTCCTCGCCCGCCGCCTGGGCTACACGGGGCCCCGCTCCGGAGACGCTCTGCTCGACGACTATGCCCGCGCCACCAAGGCCGTGCGCGCCGCCTTCCTGCGCGTGCTGGCCCTGCCCGAGACGCGGCCCGATGCCTCGGCCGCGGCCGAAGCACCGGAGGCGGCATGATCGGCGCGCTCGGCGGCCCCACCCTGCTGCTCGTCGAGGACGACCGCGCGCTGCAGCGGGCCTGGGCCGAGGCGCTCACCGACGCGGGCTTCTCGGTGCTGGCCGAGCGCGACGGCGACTGGTCGCTGCGGACCTTCTCCCAGCGCCCCGTCGACCTGGTGATCCTCGACGTGCTGCTGCCGGGCCGCGGCGGGCTCGAGGTCGCCGAAGAGCTGCGCCGCTCGGAGCGGGGCCGCGACCTGCCGATCGTCATCTGCACGGGGCTCGCGAACTTGAACGCCGGGGGCCGCGGCAAGCGCGAGCTGGCTGAGCGGCTCGGCGGCAGCCAGGGGCTGGAGTGGCTCGACAAGCCGTTCGCCCCTTCGAAGCTGGTGGCGGTCTGCCAGAAGCTGCTGCGCGTCGCGCCCGAGCAGACCGATCCCGAGACCCGGCGGAAGCGACGCGACCGCGCCCGCATGGAGGCGCGGCTGAAGGACCTCGCGTCGATCGCCGACCTCGCCGAGGCCAAGGGGGTCGAGAGCGAGAGCCAGGTGCGCTTCCGCGGCGCGCAGCTGGTCCGCGGCAACTTGCGCGAGACGCCTTTCGCCGAGGTGCTCAGCCAGCTGCACCGCTGGCGAGCCACCGGCGCGCTGCTGCTGCGCGAGGGCCAGGTGAAGAAGATCGTCTACCTCAAGGAGGGTGCGCCCCTCTTCGTGCGGTCGAACCTGCTCGGCGAGTGCCTGGGGCAGATCCTGGTGCGCGAGCGGATGATCTCGGTTGCCGAGTGCGAGACCTCGCTGCGCCGGATGCAGGAGGAGAAGCGGCAGCAGGGCACGGTGCTGATCGAGATGGGCTGCATCTCGCCCGCGAACCTGGGCTACTCGCTGCAGCTGCAGCAGGAGACCAAGCTCTTCGACCTCTTCCACTGGGCCGAGGGCGACTACAACTTCAACCCGCGGGTGGACCCACCGGCGTCGCTGGTGGCGCTGGAGAGCACCTCGGCGAAGATCCTCTTCGACGGCATCCAGCGCGCCTACGACCTGCCGCGGGCGAAGGCTGCCTTGGGCGACGTCGACCAGATGGCGGTGCGGCTCTCCGACGACCCGCTCGACCGCTTCCAGGAGATGGGCCTCGAGGCCGAGCACGCGCGGTTCTACTCGCTGATCGACGGTCGCCGCCCGGTCCGCGAGCTGCTCGCGCCCGGTGGCCCGCTGCCCGAGGACGAGGGCCGGCGGCTGCTCTACGCGCTCAAGTGCGCCAACATGGTCCTGTTCGGGCTCTCCCGCACCACCGTGTCGACCCCGCGCGCGCAGCGGCCCGCGGCCCACGCCTCGCACGCGGGCATCGCCGAGATCCCGGTCGATCCGTACGTCCCGCCGCCGCCCACCGGCGACGCGCGCGAGCGGCTCCCCGAGCGGGCGCTCCCCGAGCCCGAGCTGCAGGCGCGGCAGCAGGTCGAGCGGCTGGCGGCGCGGGCGCAGGATCTGCGGCGGGGCACGCTCTACGAGGCGCTCGGAGTCACCCGCGCCGCGAGCGAGCAGGAGATCCGGGACGCCTGGTCGGCCAAGGCGAAGGAGCACCACCCCGACCGGCTCGGACCCGATGCGTCCGCCGAGGCGACCACCATCGCCGAGGAGATCTTCGCCGCCATCGTGCAGGCCCACGACATCCTCACCGACCCCAAGCGGCGCGTGGCCTACGAGGCCGATCTGCGCACGGGCGCGGTCCGCAGCGACTCCGACGATGTCGCCCGCATCCTCGCCGCCGAGGAGCGCTTCCGCCGCGGCGAGGCCCTGCTCAAGCAGCAGGAGCCGCAGCTCGCCTTGACCGCGTTCGTGGAGGCCGTCCGGCTCTACCCCGACGAGGCCGAGTTCCACGCCTGCCTGGGCTGGGCCACGTGGCTCTGCTCGCAGCAGGACGGCGCCGGCGAGGACCTCGCCGAGGTCCACCTGCTCGAGGCGCTCGCGCTCAACCCGCGCATGGACCGCGCCTACGTCTACCGGGGCTTCATCCGCAAGGCGCTCGGCCGCTTCCGCGAGGCGGAGCAGGAGTTCGAGAACGCGCTGCTCTGCAACCCCGCCAGCGTCGAAGCGCTGCGCGAGCTGCGGCTCTCCAGGAAGCCCTAAGTGTACTCATGACACTGTTCCAGGAGCGATTCCGCGAGCTGGGTCCGCTGCACCAGATGGAGGTCCGGCTGGCCGAGGCTGCGCTGGCGGCGCGCGGCAGGCTCGACCCCCGCGACGAGGCCACGCTGCGCTACGCGCTCTCCCTCGCCCGCTGCTGGCAGGTCCGCGCTCCCGATGGCCGCGACGTCGCCGTCTCCGGACTGCTGCGCCCGCTGCGCGACCGGCTCGACCAGGTGGTCTGGCCGCTGCTCGACCCCGCCCGGAGCCAGCTGGCCGAGCCGCACGAGCTGCTGCCGGCGGCGCGCGAGGCAGCGAGCGCGGCGCGGTCGGCGCTGGAGGCCCTCGAGAAGGCGGTGGGCCACCGGCTCCCGCGGGCGACCCTCGACCGCGAGGTCCGCGAGCGGCACCTCGTCCTGGTGTGCGGAGGAGGCGGCGGCACGGGCTACGTGCACCTGGCGGCCTTCGCGCTCCTCGAGGCGGCGGGCCTCGCCCCGGCGCTGATCGCCGGCAGCTCGATGGGCGCGGTGCTGGGCCTCTTCCGCGCCCGCGAGAAGCGGTTCGACCTCGCCCGCATCCCCGAGATCATCGGCGACCTCTCGTACCGGAAGATCTTCCACCTCGTCCCCGAGCCGTCGAAGTACGGCCTGCCTGGCCCGCTGCAGCTCCACCTGCGCTCCGCGGTGGGCCACTGGTTCCTCCACCCGGACGGGCAGCCGCTGCGGCTCTCGGAGCTGCCGATCCCGCTGCTGGTCACGGTGACGGGCATCAAGAAGGGTCGCCTCCCCCGCCCGCTCGAGGAGTACGGCCGGCTGCTCGCCGGGAGCGGTGCGGACCCGTCGAAGTGGGGCATCAGCGCCATCGCCCGCAACGTGCGCGCGATCGGCCAGACCATCGCCGAGCTGGCGCAGGTGCCGCGGCTCACCCAGAAGCTGGTCTTCGGGGCCAGCGAGGAGACGCGGCAGGCCGACGCGCTCGACGCGGTGGGCTTCTCGGCCAGCGTCCCGGGCGTCATCCACTACGACGTGCTGCGCGATGACCCGCGCATGCAGCAGCTGCTCGACGGCCTCTTCCAGCGCCACGACCTGCTCCGCCTCTGCGACGGGGGCGTGATCGACAACGTGCCCGTGCGGACCGCGTGGCGGCATGTGCAGCGCGCGGGGCTCTCTGGCTCTGGGAGCCGCAACATCGTCACCTTGGCGCTCGACTGCTTCGCCCCGCGGCTGACCACGCCGCTCTGGCTGCCGATCTCGAGCATCGCGGCGCCGGCGGTGGCGCGCAACCGGCCCTACGCCCACGTCTACAAGGCGTTCACGCGCACGCTCTCGCCCTTGGAGATCCTGCCCGGGCCGCGCTCGCTGCAGTCGATCCTGGCGAGCGCCAAGGCAGAGCTGCTAGGAGAGCTGCCCGTGCTGCAGCGGCTGCTGGAGCCGATCCCCGCGCTGCCTGCGTAGCTGCTAGCCAGCGTCGGGGTCACCCGGCGTCGGGCTCGCCGGCGTCAGGGGTGCTGACCGGCAGCAGCTCCATCTCCGCCAGCACGAACGCCTGGGCGCAGATCTTCTTGACCGTCTCCGCCGCCGAGGGGCGCGGGGTGGTGAGCCCTTCTTCGACGGTGCCAGCGTCGGCCGTGGGGGAGGGGACGCCGCGGGGGTCGTCCTTGTACTTCGAGCAGATGTGGTCGATCGGGTACTTGCGCGTCGAGTAGCCGCGGGCGGCCACCGTCACGCTGCAGTTCTCGGACGGCCCGACGGTGTTCTCCTGGAACATGGTGAACTGCCCGGTCTTGTCGGTGATCGCCGTGTCCCAGATCACCACGCCACCGCCGTCGGGGCAGGAGAGCGTCGCGGTGGCCTTTCCGATGGCCTCCTCGGTGCCCACGCCCGTCTCCCGCTGCACGACGAGCCCGTTGATCTGCCACCGCTCGCAGGCGACGAGAAGGCCTGCAGCCACCAGTGCGATTCCGCCGAAACGCTTCGCCGTCATTGCGCGACCTCCAGCCCTGTCGGTAAACAAGGCACACTACCGCAGATCGGGCGTTCGTCCAGGCTTCTCATGCAAACATTGCGTGGAGCCGCGCTTTCCCGGTCCGCGCGGCCGAACCACGCGGCGCGCCGCAAGCGCTGGCACGGGTGCAGGGTGCGTGTTAAGAGGCGGCCTTTCCGCCGTCCCTCAGTTCTCGTATGGGAGCAAGCATGTCGAAGACTCCGGAGCCGATCAAGAAGTCCGAGGTCATCTGGATGGACGGCGCGATGGTGCCGTGGGCCGACGCCAAGGTCCACGTGCTCACGCACTCGCTCCACTACGGCGTCGCGGTCTTCGAGGGCATCCGCTGCTACGCGCAGCCCGACGGCTCGGGCGCCATCTTCCGGCTGCAAGAGCACATCGACCGCCTCTTCGAGTCGGCCCACATCTGCATGATGGAGATCCCCTTCGCCAAGCAGCAGGCCTTCGAGGCGTGCAAGGAAGTGATGCGCGCCAACCGGATGAACGAGGGCTACCTGCGACCGATCGCCTACTTCAGCGATGGCCTGATGGGCGTCGGCGCGGTCAACCCCGTCAAGCTGACGGTGGCCACCTGGCACTGGGGCGCGTACCTCGGCGAGGAGGGCCTGAAGAAGGGCATCCGGGTGAAGATCTCCTCCTACGCCCGGATGCACCCGAACTCCGACCCGACGCGCGCCAAGGTGGCGGGCCACTACCTCAACTCCGTGCTCGCCAAGCGCGAGGCGCTGCTCGCGGGCTACGACGAGGCGGTGCTGCTCGACCAGCAGGGCTTCGTGGGCGAAGCCACCGGCGAGAACCTCTTCGTCGTCCGCAAGGGCGTCATCTACACCGCCCCGGCCGAGGGCGGCATCCTCGACGGCATCACCCGCGCCAGCATCATCAGGATCGCCCAGGACCAGGGCCTCCAGGTGATCGAGCGGTCCTTCACCCGCGACTTCCTCTACATCGCCGACGAGGTCTTCCTCTGCGGCACCGCCGCCGAGATGACGCCCGTGCGCGAGATCGACAACCGCAAGATCGGCGGCGGCGAGATGGGCCCGATCACGCGGGAGCTGCAGCAGACATACTTCCGCACTGTCCGCGGCCAGGAGCCCCGCTACGCCGAGTGGCTGGCGAAGGTCTAGAGCGCCGAACGGTTTGGACCCTTGCCCGAAAGTGGCCCGTCGCGGTCCTTGATGCCCGGGACAGGTCCGGAGCTAGAGGATTCGCACGCCACAAGAGCTATCCGACGTGAGTCTCGGAAGCAGGCACCCTGCGTTCGCCTCGGATCTCCGCGCGCCTGCGTTTCTAGCAGGAACGGAAAATCCTGTTCGCACGGGTGCTTTACCTACATCGCTGCACTCGCGGCGTGCGGTTTTCCGGAATCGGGAAGATCAGCCGCGTGTTCCATAAGATGGATTGAACACCCCAACTGCTTGTGGCCAGTGAACACCGGCAGCGGTCAGATAGTCGAAGGGGTAGACGGCGGCACGACGGCACCGAAACGTCGGGGAGTTTTTGGTTGACCTCCCGAATCACGGCTGCTAGTTTCCGACCCGCCAGCGGCACCCAACTTCTTGAATTTACAGCAGAAAGGAGCGCCCCGTGAGCCGGACCCGGTACCTCGACCTCGACGATCGCAACGAAGACGCCCGGGAGGTCATGCGGGAGCGGCCACGCGAGGCCAAGCAGTTCATGGAAAAGTACGAGCTCTCATGGGTTTACCATGAGAACGCGCTCGAAGGCATGGTGCTGACGCACGCCGAGCTCCTCCAGGCCTTCCAGCCTGCGGGCGTGGTGATCGACTCCTCCATGGTCCACACCTGGCAGGAGATTCGCAACCAGAAGGCCGCGATCGACTTCATCAAGTCCGAGTCGAAATCGAAGGTCTTGAAGTTCAACCTCACGCTGGTGAAGAAGCTGTACGAGCTCCTCTACAAGGACCTCCCCCACCGGATGCCGCCGCAGTTCCGCAAGGACATGCCGCTGCACCGTACTTACTTCCATGACATCGTCCAGCCGCAGCTCATCCAGCCCGGGCTCGAGCAGCTGTTCGACTTCATGACCTCGGAGGAGTTCAAGAAGTTCCACCCGGTGAAGCAGGCCACCCACTCGCACCACCGGTTCATGGAGCTGTTCCCGTTCTCCGACCTGTCCGGCAAGGTCGGGCGCATGATGATGAACCTCATCCTCCTGCGCGCCGGGTACCTGCCCGTGATCATGCACTCGAGCGACCGGCAGAAGTACTACGAGGGTCTGCGCCTCCCCGCGACGCAGTTCGGCGGCGTGGTGATGGACGCGATGGACAACACCCTGGACAACATCTTCAAGAACTTCATCCCGGGCTACGACGAGACGGCGCGCCGCAAGGCCGCGTCCGAATAGCGTGCTGCTCGGCGCGCACGTCTCGACCGCCGGCGGACTGCCCGAGGCCTGGCCCCGGGCGGCGTCCGACCGCGTCGAGGCCGTGCAGATCTTCACCAAGTCGAACCGGATGTGGCACGCCCGGGAGATCGGTCCGGACGAGGCCGCGCTCTTCCGCGCCGAGGGAAAGAAGGCCGGCTTGCTGGCGTCGGCCTCCGTCCACGCGAGCTACCTGATCAACCTCGGCGCGGGGTCGGACAAGGCTGAGGCGTTCGACAAGTCGGTCGCCGCCCTCGCCGACGAGCTCCGGCGCAGCGAGCTGATCGGCGTCGACAAGCTGGTCCTGCACCCAGGCTCCAACGCCGACGTGCAGGAGGGGGTCGAGCGCATCGCGCTGGGAGTCGCATCGGCGCTGGAGGCGGCGCCGGGCAAGTGCAAGGTGGTGCTGGAGACCGCCGCGGGCCAGGGCTCGGCCATCGGGCGCACCTTCGAGGAGCTGCGCGCCATCCTCGACGGCGTGCCCGCGAAGCAGCGCGACCGCGTCGCTGTCTGCCTCGACACCTGCCACGTCTTCGCGGCGGGCTACGACCTCTCCACGGCGCAAGGGTGGGAAGAAACCTTCACGAAGTTCGACGACCTGGTGGGACTGCGCGAGCTCGTCTGCCTGCACCTGAACGACAGCAAGAAGCCGCTCGGATGCCGGGTGGACCGCCACGAGCGCCCGGGCCAAGGGTGTATCGGGAAAGGTGCGTTCGAGCGGCTGCTGAACGACCCCCGGTTCGCCTCCATCCCGGGCTATCTCGAGCTGCCGCCAGAAGACAATCTGCGCACCCTCGAGGAGATGCGGGGCTGGCGCAAGGCCGGCACCCTCCCTCAGAGACAGGTGAAACCCCCTAAGCCGACGAACTCCCGCGTTGCGCGCAAGCCACGCGGGGGCTAGTGTCCGGACGTCCATGGGCAATGCCCCCTCCCCGCATGCGCTCGCAGCAGTGCGGCCCCATCCGCCAGCCTCGATCCCCGTCGGTGCCCGGCTCCGCAAGCTGCTCGCTGTCGCGCGCACGCATAAGCGCGCGCTGATCCTGACCCACGACAACCCGGACCCCGACGCGGTGGCCTCGGCGTGCGGGCTCGCCTTCCTGCTCCACGAGTGCGCCGGCGTCCGCGCGCAGGCAGCCTACGGCGGCACCGTGGGCCGCGCCGAAAACAAGGCGATGATCAAGGTGTTGCACCTGCCGATCATCCCGGTCAGCAGGGTCGAGGGGAAGCACTCCCTGGTCGGCTTGGTAGATACCCAGCCCGCGGTCGGCAACCACTCGGCCCCCCTCTCGGCGCAGGTGGTCATCGACCACCACCCCGCCCGGCCCGCCAGCCAGAAGTGCGAGTTCCACGACGTCGGCGGCCCCGCTGGCGCCACCAGCACCCTGGTGACGGCCTATCTACGCGCGGCCAACCTGGTGCCGTCGGGCACGCTGGCGACCGCGCTCTTCTACGGCATCAAGAGCGACACCCGCGACCTCGGCCGCGAGGTCGATCAGCTCGACGTCGACTGCTACAACTGGCTCTTCCCGCTGGTGGACAAGCAGGCGCTGAGCAAGATCGAGCACCCGGCCGTCCCGGCCCGCTACTTTGCCGCGTACCACCGGGCCTACGAGGTCGCGCGGCTCCACGGCGACGGCTCCGCGGTGGTGGTCAATCTGGGCGAGGTGTACGTGCCCGAGATCGTCCCAGAGGTGGCCGAGAAGCTGGTCTCGCTCGAGGGCCTGCGCTGGAGCCTCGCGTCGGGGGCCCACGGCGGCGAGCTGTACCTGTCGCTGAGGCTCAACGACAAGCGGGTCAACGCCGGGCAGCTGGTGCGCGCGGTCTGCGCGCCGATGGGCGGCAGCGCCGGCGGGCACGGCGCGATGGCCGGGGCGCGCATCCCGCTGCTCGGCCGCGAGCCGTCCGCGCTCACCGAGCTGATCTTCGAGGCGTTCCTCAAGAAGTTCAAGCTGCCGCCGGGCCAGGGCGAGCCGCTGGTGCCGGTCTAAGCGGCACAGGCTGCGGGCCGTGATCTACCTCGACGCCAACGCGACCACCCCGCTCGCGCCCGCGGTGCGGGAGGCGATGCTGCCGCTCTTGGGCGACGTCTTCGGCAACCCCAGCAGCGTCCACTCCGAGGGGCAGCGGGCGCGGGCCGAGGTCGACCGGGCGCGGGAGCGGTGCGCGCGGGTGCTCGGGGTGCAGCCGAAGGAGCTGATCTTCACCTCTGGCGGGACCGAGGCGGCAGCGCTGGCGATCCTGGGGATGGCGCGGGCGGCGCTCGAGGCGCGCGCTCCGCACGACGGAGCGCTGAGGAAACCAGGAAACCAGGAGCTGGAAGAGCCTGCGTCGCTGACGCCGCTGCGGGTGATCACCTCGACCGTCGAGCACGCGTGCGTCCTGGCGGCCTGTGAAGAGCTCTCGCGCCTCGGCGTCGAGGTGGTGCGGGTCGGCGTCGATGGCGAGGGGAGGCTGGATCTCGCCGCGCTCGACGCCGCGCTGGAGCCGGGCGCCCTGCTCTGCTCGGTGATGGCGGCGAACAACGAGACCGGCGTGCTCAGCCCGCTCGCGGAGGTCTCGGCCCGCTGCAAGGCGCGCGGCGTCCCGCTGCACACCGACGCGGTCCAGCTCGCCGGCAAGGGTCCGCTCGAGGTGCAGGCGCTCGGGGTGGACCTGCTCTCGCTCTCGGCCCACAAGCTGCGCGGGCCCAAGGGCGCGGGGCTGCTCTGGGTGCGCAAGGGGCTCAAGCTGCGGCCGCTGATCGCTGGCGGTCACCAGGAGCGGGGGCGGCGCGGCGGCACCGAGAACGCGCTCGGCGCGGTGGGCCTGGGCGCGGCGCTGGAGCTCGCGGAGCGGGGGCGGAACGAGGTGCTTCCGCGGGTCGCCGCGCTGCGGGACAGGCTGCAGGCCTGCGTGCGCGCGATCCCAGGTACGCGCGTGGTCGGGGCCGGCGTGGATCGTGTCGCAAATACGCTCTGCGCCGTGTTCGAGGGCTGCGAAGGCGAGACGCTGCTGGCGGCGCTCGACCTGGCGGGCGTGGCCGTCTCCACGGGCTCGGCCTGTTCGTCGGGCACGCTGGAGGCCTCCCACGTGCTCCTGGCGATGGGGCTCCCGAAGGCGCTGGCCCGCGGCGCGGTGCGGTTCAGCCTCTGGGACGGGAACACCGCCGAGGAGGTGGCGCAGGTCTGCGCGCTGCTTCCTGGCTTGGTCGCGCAGGTGCGCGGGGGCCGCTGACGCGACCGCGGCTGGGGCCGGAGAGGAAAGAGTCGGCGCTAGCGGCCGACCGCGACCGCACAGGCGAGCAGCGGTACGGCCAGCGCACCGCTGGCGTCGCCGTCGAGCACGGCGATCACGGCCAGGCCCGCGCAGGCCGCCTGCGCGAGCGGCGCCACCCGCGGATACCGGGAGAGCGCCTGTGCCAGCACCGCGGCGCCGGCACCTGCGAGCCCGACCGGCTCCGGGCTCGCCCAGGCCCAGGGAGTGCCGAAGGCAGCCAGCGCAGCGAGCTCCGCGAGCGGGATCTCGGCCGCGGGGCGCGTCCCGGGGAGCGAGCCGGAGAGGGCGACCAGCGCGCCGGCGGTGAAGACGTCGAGCACCACGACGACGACCTGCTGGACGCCCACGTCGAATCCCCACGAGCGGTAGAAGACCACGCACACCAGGGCCGAGACGGTGGCGGTGGCCCAGAACCGTGCCCGCAGGAGCGAGGCGCGCAGGTGCAGGCAGAGATAGGCTGAGAGCAGCACCATCCCGAGAAGGCCGAGCGCGGAGGAGCCGGCTGCGGCCGCGGACCCGGCCTGCCTGCCCGGGGTGAGCACGGCCCAGGCGAACGGCAGCAGCGCGGCGAGCGCGACGGCGATGCGGGCGGCGAACTGCACCCGCGCCTCGCGGGCCGCGGTGGCCACGGGTCCGGGGAGGAAGAAGGAGGTCAGTGCGAGGAGGGCCGCGCAGACCGCGAGCGCCACCGCCAGCGACCGCAGCGGCGGCGCAGCGGACTCGACCGACCAGCGCACCGCCGTGCCCGCGAGCGACAGCGCGGCCAGCGCCAGCGCACCGAGCAGCCGCGCCAGACCTGGCAGCCCGCGCACCGGCTAGCCCTGGCCGAGCTTCCGGATGAGCGCGAACTCGGCCTCGGTGACGGGCTGCACCGAGAGCCGCGAGCCCTTGCGCAAGAGCACCATGCCCTCGAGCCCCGGGACCTCGCGAAGCTCGGGCAGCCCGACGAAGCGCGCGAACTTCGCCACCGCCTTGAGCTCCACCTGGTACCAGAGCGGGTCGGCGGGCTTCGACTTCGGGTCGTAGTGGTCGTGCTTCGCGTCGAACTGCGTGGGGTCCGGGTGGCCCTTCTTCGCCACCACCGCCTCGCCCGCGACGCCGGGCGGCTCCGCGTTCGAGTGGTAGAACAGCACCGGGTCCCCGGGCTGCAGCTCGTCGCGGAGCAGGTTCCGCGCCTGGAAGTTGCGGACGCCGTCCCAGCCCGTGGTCTTCTTCGGGCGCGAGAGCAGGTCGTCGAAGGAGAACGTCTCGGGCTCGCTCTTCACCAGCCAGTAGCGCTTGGTCACGAGGCGCTTCTAGCAGATGTCGGGCCTCTACACCGCTCGCAAGAGCCCCGGGAGCGGACCTGCGGTGAACCCCGGGAAGACCTTGCCGGCGTCGAGCGGACCGAGCTGCGCCTCTGCGCAAGCGAGCAGCACCTGGCGCAGGTCGGTGGTCACGGCGAGGTCGCGGCCCTCGAAGAGCTGCGAGTCCTCCAGCCCGGGCCAGCGGCCGTGGAGCTTGCCGCCCGCCACCGGTCCGCCGAGCACGAAGGCGACGCTGCCGTGCCCGTGGTCGGTGCCCTGCGCGCCGTTCTGGCGGACGGTGCGGCCGAACTCGGTGGCGGCGACCAGCACCACCTCGCCCGCGCGGTCGCCGAGGTCGCGGTGGAAGGCCGCGAGCGCCTGCCCGAGGTCGCCGAGACCGCGGCTGAGCGCGCCTGGCTGGCCGCTGTGCGTGTCCCAGCCGCCGGCCTCGGTGCAGGCGACCCGCAGGCCGACGTCGGCCTTGATCAGCTGGGCGAGCTGCTTGAGCGAGCTGCCGAGCGGGCCCTGGGGATAGCTCGCGCCCGGAGCGGTCGGTAACCCATCTTTACCGATCTTCTTGTCGAGTAGCTGGAGCGCGGCGAAGGCCTCCTTGCCCTGCGCCGAGAGCGCCTCGTCGGCGGAGCGGGCATAGAGCGCCTCGAACGCCGCGCGGGAGCGGGCGCGGCCCTTCTCGCCGCCCGCGCCTGCCAGCGGGCGCAGCCGGAGCTGCTCCACCGAGGCGAACGCCAGCGCGCCAGCGGTGCCCTGCAGCGAGCGCGGCAGCTTGCCCGTGATGGCCACCGCCTCGAGCGGCGAGCGCTCACCCGCGGTGGGCGCGGCCCCGAGCGCACGGGAGAGCCAGCCGTCGGGCGTGTTCTTCAGACCCGGAGTGCCCAGCTCGAGCATGTCCTGCGCGTCGAAGTGGGAGCGCGTGTTGCCCGGCGAGCCCACCGCGTGCACCAGCGCGAGCGCGCCGTCCTGCCAGAGCGGCAACAGCGGCGCGAGGGCCGCGTGGAGACCGAAGCCTGGGACGCCGAGGTCGAGCAGCGGCTGCAGCGCGTCGCTCTTCTTCGCCGCACCCGGAGCCGGCAGGAGCAGGTCGGGCCGCAGGCTCGCGAGCCGCCGCTCGCCGTGCGGCTGGACCGCGTGGAGACCGTCGAGGGCGCCGCGCAGGAAGAGGAAGGCGAAGACTTTTTGCCGCTTCCCGGGCTGCGCCTGCACCCCCTCGCCGGCGAGGGCCGCGCGCGCGAAGGCGGGCAGGCCGAGCCCGAACGAGGCAGCCAGCAGTCCGCCCCCCTGCAGGAAGAGCCGCCGCGACAGCCCGGGCGCTTGCAACTTTTGGTAACCGACTCCCGACATCGCCTACCTCCGCTGCAGCTCGGGCGCCCCGAGCAAGAGGCCCACCGCCCGCTGCGCCACCTGCTCGGGCTTCTTCTCCACGCTCACCTCGCGCAGCTGCTCCAGGATGTAGCCGCGCGTGCGGTCGGAGAGCGCGTTCGCGCCCAGGCCCAGGCTGCGGGCGGCGCGGTCGAGCACCTCCTCGTGGCCATGCGCGCCTGCCGACAGCGCCGAGAGATCCACCTCGACGCCCTCGAGCTGTCCCTGCGCGAGCTGCAGCCCGAAGTCGATCCGCGCCAGCAGCGCGCCCGAGGTGGCCCAGGCCGCAGCGGTGTCGGCGTAGCCCGTGGGCGGCGCCGCGGCGTAGAGCGGCTCGCCGATGCGCGCGACCGCCTTCGCCAGCGAGAGCGGCTCCTCGACGATGGCCCCGAGCGAGCGGGCCGCGCCGGACACCAGCTCCAGCGGCGAGCGCAGCTTCGAGCGCAGCGCCTTGCGGCTCCAGAAGTCGGGAGAGGCGAAGAGCGCGCGCAGCATCGACGGGATGTCGCCGCCGGTCTTCAGATAGGCCGCCGCGACGCCGGCCACCGCCTCGGGAGGAGGCTCGTCGGCGACGAAGCGGCGCACCAGCTTGGTGGCGAGGTTCTTCGCGGTGCTCGGGTGCCGCAGCAGGATCTCCAGCACCTGCTCTCCGTCTTCGACGCCGCCGCCCGCCGCGATGGTGTGGCCGAGCACGGTCTTGGTGCCCCGGTCGTGCTGCCTGGGCCGGAAGGTGAAGCGCGGATCCTCCTGCGCGTCGGCCACCGTCCAGCCCGTGAAGCAGCGGGCCACCTCGGTGACGTCGCGCTGCGTGTAGCCGCCGTCGACGCCGAGCGTGTGCAGCTCGAGCAGCTCGCGCGCGTAGTTCTCGTTGAGCCCGCCGCCGCGCTTCCTGGCGACCGGAGCCTTGGCCTTGGCGGGGGGCCGCGACCACGCCCACCAAGGCCGGCGCGGCTCCTCGCGGTCGGTGGTGGAGCGCCAGTTGTCGAGGTAGATGAGCATCGCCGGGCTGTGCGCGGTGGCGAGCAACAGATCTCGGAAGCTGCCGAGCGCGTTGGGCCGGAGCACCTCGCGCTCGTACCCGGGCAGCAGCGCCGCCTCGCGGTCCTTCCCGGCGAAGACGTTGAAGTGGTTGAACCAGAAGTCGTCCATCACCTCGAAGAGCTGCCGCTCGGAGTAGACGGCGCGGGCGAGCTTGGCCTCTGCGAGCTGAACGGTGAAGTCGAAGCCCGGGCCGCGGCCGAGCTTGCCGAGGGTCTTGCGCAGGCCGCGCGGGCGGCCTTCGCGCGCTGCCGGGGGCGCCGGAGCCGGCGCCATCACGAGCGGTGGAGAGGCCTCGGCGGCGAGTGGCGCAGGAGCAGCCGGGGGCACCATCGCTGCCTTCGCCTCGGCCTTGGCGACCGCCTCGCGCTTCTCCTTCTGCGCCTGCTGGTAGTGGGTCAGCTCTATCGCGAGCTGGCTGGTGTCGCGGCGGAGGACGGGCAGGTCCTGAAGCTTGGACTCGAGCGCGGAGTCGTCCAGCTGCTCCGGGTGCAGCTGCTCCTCGAGGAACGCGGCCAGCCCGATGCGCGCCACCCGCTCGCGGTCTTGCGGCCTTGGCCCGAACGTCACCCGGGACAGCGCGTGGCCCGCCTGCTCCTCGGCGGTGAGCGCGGGGCCTGCCTCCGGAGCGCGCCGCGCGGCCTCGGCTGCGGCTGCGGCAGGAAGCTCGCTGGAGAGCGGGGGAGAGGCCTCCGCGCGCAGGTGCCTGCCGCACGCCGGGCCCACGCAGAGCAGCAGGGCGCAGAGGGCTAGCGGCAGCGGTCTTCGAGGCGAGAGCCGACGGAGCATGGGATTCGGACACACCACACCGCTTGCAGGTGAAACGCCAGGTGTTGGATCTCCTGGTTAAGAGGTCTCCATGCATCAGACTAAGACCTTACTCTGAGGTCTTTGGGCTTCCGACTCCGACTGAAACCGTTACAATGACCCTGCCCATGCAGCCCCGCCTCCGGCCACTCCCAACCCTGTTCGTCGGCTTCACCGTCGGCCTGTTCCTGGCGAGCCTCGACAAGATCCTCCCCTACCAGGCCGCGCGCGGGCCGCTGCGGGTGGTGGTCGAGGTGATCGACTGGCTCGCGCCCCCGGTGGCAGGCGTGCTCCTCGGCGGCGCCCTGCTCTATGCGGTGCGCCACCGGCAGCTGCTGCAGGCAGAGCGGGCGGCCACGCAGGTGCTCGCTGAGCGGCTGGCTGGCACCGAGCGCCGGCAGGCCATCTGGGTGGTCGCCGCAGCCATCGCGCACGACCTGAAGAACCCGCTGCACAACCTGCAGCTGCTCTTGGAGGAGCTCGAGGGTGAGCCGGAGCGCACCGCCGAGCTGCTCCCGCGCCTTCGCGACAACCTGGTGCGCGCCGGCGACCGCCTCGGAGATCTGGCCCGCGCAGGGCAGGCGCCGGGCTCGGCTGAGGAGGGCGACGGCCACGTGCGCGTCGAGCTCGCCGAGACGCTCCGCGAGCTGCGCAGCCGCCTGCTGACCGCCTCCAAGCGGGCGAACACCACCCTGCTCATCGAGTGTCCCGAGGGGATCACCGTCCAGGCCGACCCGCTGGCGCTGCGCTCCGCGCTGGAGAACGTCGCCGCCAACGCCCTCGATGCCCTGCAGAAGCGCGGCAAGGGCGGGACGCTGAAGATCACCGCGCGCCCCGGCGCGGGCGAGCAGGTGGAGCTGGTCGTCGAGGACGACGGCCCTGGCATCTCCGACAAGCTGCGCGACCGGCTCTTCCAGCCGTTCAGCTCCGACAAGTCCTCGGGCACGGGCCTGGGTCTCGCCATCGCGCGCGCGCTCGCCCGCGCCGGCGGCGGCGATCTCACCCTCGTCGAGTCCGGCCCCGGATGCACCGCCTTCCGGTTCACCTTTCAAGCACCGCCGGGTCCCAGCTAGGCCTGCGGCGCGCCGACCACGCGACGTCGAACAAAGGAGCTCTTCATGCTGCCCCAGGACCGCACCGACCCCCAGAACCGCCCCGCGCCCACGCAGCGCACGCTGCTGCTCGTCGAGGACGAGAACGATGCCCGGACCATCCTCGGCCGCCGCCTGCAGGCGTTCGGCTGGAACTGCCTCGCGCACTCGTCGGCCGAGGCGGCGCTGCGCGATCCGGAGCTGCGCTTCGCCGAGGCGGTGGTCGCCGACGTGCTGCTCGGCGAGGGCAAGCTGACCGGCATCGACCTGATCGGGGAGCTGCGCAAGCTCGACGTCCGCGCGCCCGTCATCCTGGTGACCGCGTTCGCCGATCAGCAGCGCGTCAAGGCCGCGCTCAACGGCGGCGCCAGCTATCTCTTGGAGAAGCCGTTCACCACCGAGGCGCTGCGCAACGTGCTCGAGAAGGTGGCGACGGTCGACGTCGACCTGGGCAAGCTGGTCAACCGCGCCCTCGCCCGCGCCCGGCTCACCAAGAAGGAGGAGGAGGTGGCCCGGCTGGTGCTCAAGGGCCTCACCTCGGCCGAGATCGGCTCGATGATGGGCAACAGCGAGAAGACCATCAAGCAGCACCTCACGCAGGTGTATTCGAAGCTCGGCGTGACCGGCCGGGCCGAGTTCTTCCACCTCGTCTTCCCGAGCTGACGGGCGCTACCGCCCGGGCAGGCGCGGCTGCCCCGCCTCCGCCTCGATCACCCACTTTTCATAGGGCGGCGCGGGCAGGAGCGGCAGCTCGTCGATGAAGCGCGACGGCTTCATCAGGATGCGGGCGGCGTCCCGCTCTTCGTGCAAGAGCGGGTAACACAGATACAGCTCGTCCTTGGCCCGCGTGGCCGCCACGTAGAAGAGGCGGCGCTCTTCTTCCTCGCCGTCGGGATCGCGCAGCGCGGGCGCGCTGGGGAAGCGGCCGTCGGCCAGCCACACCAGGAACACCGCGCGCCACTCCAGCCCCTTGGCCTGGTGCACGCTGGAGAGCGTCACTTTCTCATCCGGGTCGGCCCCTTCGACCACGTCCTCGCCCTCGACGCTCTCGAGCAGCGCCAGGTCGCCGAGGAACTGCTCGAGCGACTCGGCCTGCAGCGCGTAGTCCGAGAGCTGCTGCACGTCGTCGGTGCGGGCGTCGGCGTTGGGGTAGCGGGCCTTGAGCACCTCGCGGTACCCGGCCTCCTCGAGGACGAAGCGGATCATCTCCGCGGGGGCCTTGCGCATCGCCGGCGCGCCGATCTGCGCCAGGCCGAGCCGCAGCTTCTTCAGGCCTGCACGGGCCTTGGCGGGCACCAGCTCGTCGAGCGCCGGCGACTCCAGCTCCTGCCGCGGCTCGCGCCCCTGCCGGTGGGCCTCCTGCAGCCGGCTCCAGAGCGCGTCGGCCGAGGCGGCGCCGATGCCCGGCGAGAGCTTGACCACCCGCTTGAACGACAGCTCGTCGAGCGGGTTCGCCACGAACCGCAGCCAGGCGAGCACGTCCTTGATGTGGGCCTGCTCGAAGAAGCGCACGCCCGAGCGCACCAGGAACGGGATCCCGCGCCGGGTCAGCTCCATCTGCAGCTCCATCGAGTGGTG
>JAYWAO010000589.1:0-2903 GCA_043782365.1 Deltaproteobacteria bacterium | reverse complement strand
CCCCCGCACCCGCGCGGTGTACCTGGTGCGCCACGCCGGCCTGTTCGACGCCGGGGCCGCGCCCGCCGGCTTCTACCTCGACCGCGGCTACTCGGGCTTCACGCCGGGCGGGCTGCGCAGCCTCTTCAACCACGCCGACGGCGCCCGCGTCCTCGACCTGCTCGGCGTGCGGTTCGGCGTGGAGTTCGGCCGCGGCCCCTCCCGGTTCGCGAAGCTCGGGTTCACGCTGCGACCCGGCAGCGAAGGGGCGCTGATCCGCGTCTACCAGAAGCCAGCCGCGCGGGAGAAGCTGCGCCTCGTGCCCACCGTGCTCGCGAGCCCCGAGGTCGCCGGCCTGCTCCCGGACTGCTCCGGCGTGGAGGCGGTTTGGGTCGACCCGCAGCAGACGCAGGGGCTGCCGGCCTCGCTGGTGGTCCTGGCTGCGTGCCCGGCCCAGGCCGCACAGGGAGGCTCCGCGCGCATCGTGCGGTACCTGCCAGAGGAGGTGGAGGCCGAGGTGGACGCAGCGGTGCCGGCGCTGGCGGTGCTCAACGACACGTTTGCGCCAGGGTGGACGGCGACGGTGGATGGCGCGCCGACGGCGGTGGTCGGCGCGGATGGGGCCCTGCGGGCGACGCCGGTGGAGCGGGGGAGGCACACCATCGTTTGGAGGTATCGCGCGCCGGGGCTGGCGGGAGGGGCGGCGGTGTCGGGAGCGGCGTGGCTGCTGCTGGCGGCGCTGGGGTTGCTGGCGTGGCGGGAGAGAAGGCGGCGCCTTTCTCGCTTGCCCGGCCCTCTTGCCCTATAGTCAGGACCTCCCTTCTTCTGAGGTGCTTCCGCATGGCTGGTCGTCTGGGCGAGCTGCTGGTCCGCGAGAACCTCATCTCGCTCCAGCAGTTGCAGAAGGCGCAGGACGAGCAAAAGAAGACCGGTGGCCGCATCGGCTACCACCTCACGAAGCTGGGGTTCATCGAGGAGAGCGAGCTCACCAACTTCCTCTCCAAGCAGTACGGCGTCCCCTCGATCAACCTCAAAGAGTTCGACATCGACGTCGAGGTGGTCAAGCTCGTCCCCAAGGACGTGGCCGAGAAGCACCAGTGCATCCCGGTCAACCGCGCCGGCGCCTCGCTGATCCTGGCGATGAGCGACCCGTCGAACATCTACGCGATCGACGACATCAAGTTCCTCACCGGCTACAACATCGAGGTGGTGGTCGCCTCCGAGCAGGCGATCAAGGAGGCCCTGGAGAAGTATTACGCCGAGAAGGGCCCCTCGTACGACGAGGTGATGGAGGGGTTCGACGAGAACGAGATCCAGGTCGACCACGACACCGACGACACCAACGTCGTCGACTTGGAGAAGGGCGCGCAGGAGGCGCCCGTCGTCAAGCTCACCAACCTCATCCTGCTGGATGCCATCAAGAAGGGCGCCAGCGACATCCACGTCGAGCCGTACGAGAAGGACTTCCGGGTCCGCTACCGGGTGGACGGCGTGCTCTACGAGGTGATGAAGCCGCCGATGAAGCTCAAGGCCGCCATCATCTCCCGCATGAAGATCATGGCCGAGCTCGACATCGCCGAGCGCCGCCTCCCGCAGGACGGACGCATCAAGCTCAAGCTGGGCAAGGGCCGCGAGATGGACTTCCGCGTCTCGGTCTGCCCCACGCTCTTCGGCGAAAAAGTCGTCATGCGGCTCCTCGACAAATCGAACCTCCAGCTCGACATGACCAAGCTGGGCTTCGACCCCGAGCCGCTCAAGGCGTTCAAGGACGCCATCGACCGCCCCTACGGCATGGTGCTGGTCACCGGCCCCACGGGCTCGGGCAAGACCACCACGCTCTACTCGGCGCTCGGCGAGCTCAACAAGACCACCGACAACATCTCCACCGCGGAGGACCCGGTCGAGTTCAACTTCGCCGGCATCAACCAGGTGCAGATGCACGAGGACATCGGCCTCAACTTCGCCGCCGCCCTCCGCAGCTTCCTCCGGCAGGACCCCGACATCATCATGGTCGGCGAGATCCGCGACTTCGAGACGGCCGAGATCGGCATCAAGGCCGCCCTCACGGGCCACCTCGTGCTCTCGACGCTCCACACCAACGACGCTCCGGGCACCGTCTCCCGTCTGCTCAACATGGGCATCGAGCCGTTCCTCGTCACCTCGGCCGTCAACCTCATCCTCGCCCAGCGGCTCGCGCGCAAGCTGTGCCAGGAGTGCAAGAAGGCGGTCGATGTTCCGCCCCAGGCGCTCACCGACATCGGCGTCAAGCCCGAGGACATCGGGACGTTCCAGGTGTTCGAGCCGGGCGGCTGCCGCATCTGCAACGAGCGCGGCTACAAGGGCCGCGTCGCGCTCTACGAGGTGATGCCGATGTGGGACTCGCTCAAGGAGCTGGTCGTCAACGGCGCCTCCACCGCGGAGCTCAAGCAGGAGGCGATCCGCCTCGGCATGCAGACCCTGCGCGCGGCCGGCATCGCCAAGCTCAAGGCGGGGATGACCAGCATCGAAGAAGTTGTCGGCAACACGGCCCCGGATACGATGCGGTAGTCGGGCCGTACCCAGCGTCATCAAAAGAGGTCATGCGTGGCGAACCTGCACCAGCTCCTCAAGGCGATGGTCGAGAAGGGGTCCTCGGACCTCCACATCACCACGGGCTCGCCCCCGCAGCTGCGCATCGACGGCCGCCTGGTGCCGCTGAAGACGCCGCCGCTGACGCCGGTCGAGACCAAGCAGCTGTGTTACTCCATCCTCGCCGACGCGCAGAAGCACAAGTTCGAGGAGGAGAACGAGCTCGACCTCTCCTTCGGCGTCAAGGGCCTCAGCCGCTTCCGCGCCAACCTCTTCATGCAGCGCGGGGCGGTCGGCGCGGCCTTCCGGACCATCCCGTTCAAGATCCTCACCTTCCAGGAGCTGGGCCTGCCGGC
>JAYWAO010000588.1:0-8048 GCA_043782365.1 Deltaproteobacteria bacterium | reverse complement strand
CGGGCAGGTGGCAGGCGGCGCAGACGCGCGAGAACGCCGGCAGCACCAGCTGCTGCCAGAGCGCCAGCTGGCCACCCGCGCTCCAGCGCCGCGGGCTGCCGGCGGTGAGGGTCCAGACGCCGCTGCCCTCGGCGACGAAGAGCGGCGCGGCGCCGTCGGTGAGGAGCGGACCCGGCGCGCTCCGCACCACCTGGTTCCCCTCGAGGTAGCCCACCTGCTGCCCCTGCGCGAACCAGAACCGCTCGCCGGTCGCGACCAGCCCGTGGACATTGGAGGGCGTCTGGTAGAGCTGCACCAGGCTGGCGGTGGGCGACTCGGCCCAGAGCCCGTGCGCCGTGGCCGCGATCAACCGGCCGCTCGCCGAGAGCGCGACCGCCTGCGCGCCAGCGAGCTTCCAGCCATCCATGGCGCCCGTCGATGGGTCGAGCCTGCGCACCGCGCCCGCTTCGATCCAGGCCACCTTGCCCCCTCCGCCCGCGAGCGAGAGCGGGTGGACGTCGTATCGCCTGACCACCGCGCCGTCCGACACCGCGAGCCCGCTCTCCAGCGCGAAGGCAGCGCCCGGGCCACCAGTGGCGGCGAGCGCGACCACCTTTTCCTGCGCCAGCCCGAAGCGGCCTCCGATCGGCACGAGGAGCCCCGCGCCGTCGACGCGCAGGAGCGCGCCATCGCCCGAGATGCCCACCGCCCAGTCGCCCGTGCCGTCGGGCCCGGGGATGCGGCCCGCGCCACGCCACGCGGTGGTGGTCGGATCGCTCGCGTAGGGCGCGCCGCCGAGGAAGACGGTGGCCCCGCGATCGGAGAAGAGCACCTGCTCGCCCGCGAGCTCGACCACGGCGACGACCGCGCCCGTGCCAGCGTCGGCGGCGTTCCACCCCAGCTGCGCCTGGAGGTCGGGGCAGGCGGTGGGACAGGCCGCTCCGGCGTCGGCGGTCGCCTGGCACTGGCGAAGCTCCGCTGGCGCAAGCCCGTCGGCCTGCAGCTCGGCGACCGCGACGGCGCTTCCGCCGCACGCCGAGAGCAGCGCGGCGCAAGCGATGGCGGCTGCGGCGCGTGCGCGGGTCATTGCTTGAGGATCTCCGCGATGACGTCACCGTCGCGCAGGTACTTGCGCGGGTCGGCGCCGAAGGCCGAGACGAAGGTGGCCAGCACGTCGGGAGGGGCCACCGGGCGGACCGCGCCGCCGAGCGAGCCAGCGTCGGCTGGCAGGAGCTGCTCGGCGTCGGTCTTGCCGTAGACCACGTTCTTGAACCGCGGCGAGATGATCAACGCCGAGTTGTTCGGGTAGTGGTCGCGGCCATTGGAGAGGTTGATCATCGGCGTGCGGCAGAAGTCGCTCACCACCAGGATGTGCGTGTGGTCGGAGAGCTTGTCGGCGGTGCGCGTCGGGTGCGGCGTGGTGTCGAGCTTGATGACCAGCGCCGCCAGCAGGTCGAAGAGGTCCTGCTGGGTGATCGCCTGGTTCTTGTAGTTGGTGTTGTGCGTGTCGAAGGAAGAGGTCGCGAACGAGACGCTCCGCACCAGGTTCCGCGACATCGCCTCGATGGCAAAGGCCGCGTCGATGGCCGCCGCCTGCTGCGTGTTGGAGAAGACCGCGTTCAGCTCCGGGTGGGCCTTCACCAGCTTGGTCTGGTCGAACACCGCGGTGAGGTTCTGCGCGGGGTCGAGCATCTTGCGCAGCGACTGGTATTGCGAGTCGAGCGCGAGCAGCGGCACCGGGTCATTGGCGATCTGCGCGAGATCCTGCGCCTCCTGCGAGAGCAGCACGGTGACCGCGTCGCGCTCGGCGGTGGTTTCAAACGTCGCCGAACGGGTGAGCGTCTTGGCGATGGTGCCGATCGAGCCGATCTTCAGCGGCACCACCCGCCGGTCGAGCCCCGCGCCGATATACGACGACGGATAGTTGATGGAGACGGTGGGGAAGAGCTGGGTGGTCCCGAACTCGTTCGAGAGCATGGTGTCGATGCTGCTCGCCACGGGCCGCCCGCCCGCGAGGTGGCGGCCCGTCGCCGAGAACCAGGTGCCATCGGGGTGGCTCACCGTGTTCATCGCGAGGCCGTTGATGACGGTGAGGCGGGAGGCGAGGTCGAAGAGGTTTCCCAGCGTGGGCCCGAAGCGCATCCCGTTCGGGGCGGTGAGGATCTCGAACGAGTTGGTGTCCGCGTCGACGGTCACCGGCTTGAACCGGCGGATCTTCGTCCAGTCGGTGTTGTCGGTGGAGGCGGGCTCGACGAGGCCCACCCGCTCGTTGCGCGGGTCGCTCCAGAGCGTCACGTCCCAGCCGCCGGAGGCGTGGATGAGGATGAAGAACTCGTCCTGCGCCCCTGCCGCCGCCGCGAGGGCCTGCTGCAGCGGGAGGTGCGCGGCGAGCGCGGCCGCGCCCAGGCCCGCGCCGGTCTGGAGGGCTGTCTGCAAGAGGTTGCGGCGGGAGATGCGGTTCATGGGGTCTCCCTAATAGAAGTGGAATTCGGGGTGGCGCGCCAGCCCCTGGCAGACGGCGGACCAGCCCGCCTCGTTGGGCTTGAAGCGCGTGGGCACGCCGGGCGCTGTGTGGGCAGCCACCGTGGCCTGGTAGAGCGCGAAGAAGCGCGCGGTCCGGTCGGTGGGCGCGAGCGCCGCCGGATATCCGAGGAACAACCTGTGCAATGAATCGAATCCGGGCGTGAACTGCGCCAGCGCCAGCTTGCTCGGGCCCTGGTCGACGGGCAGGTCGAAGTCGAACACCGCCCGCTGCGCCGCCGTGGCGATCGCCTTGTCCCTCTGTAGCGCAGCGTCGCAGAGCGCCACGCCGACGCGCTCGAAGGTCGCCACCATCAGCGCGTTGGTCTGCGCGTTGCGCGGGAGGTCGACGCGGTAGTCGGGGAACCCGAGCGCGCCGAGGTAGTCATTCCAGGTATCGAAGAGCGCGGACCCGCCTGCCTGCAGCACGCGCTGCGCCTCCAGCGGGGCGAGCGCGCCGAACACCGAGACGTAGCTGCGCACCAGCGTCTCGCTGCCCAGCAGGCGCGGGTCCTCCTTGCGCGAGGTGTCGAGCGGGAGGTCGCCGTGGCCTTCCAGCGTGCCAGCGGGATCGGGCGCCGCCGAGGCCGGCCCGGAAGGCGCGGACTGCTTGCAGCCCGCGAGGCATGCGACCAGCACGACGGCCCGCACGAAAGTGTAGTCACGAAGGGCGCGCATCACTTGCCTCCCGTGCGCCACGCCTGCGAGCTCAAGTTGTTCCCGTGCAGGTAGGGGTCGCTCTTGACGACGGCCTTCACCAGCGCCTTCGTCTTGCGGCCGCCCGCCTCGAAGGCCTGCGTCAGCGAGGAGAGCAGCAGGTCGTCGTCGCGGGTCAGCCTGCGGCCGAGGAATGATTCGGCCACCGTCTGCGCCACGCAGGTGTCGAACTCGGGGTTGGCGAACAGCTCCGCGGCCAGCCCGCCCGGGCCGAGGTCCGCGTGCGCGCCGCCATCGGGCAGCGCCGCCGCCACGAGGTCGGGATAGGCCCCGCGCAGCGTGCCCGCGGCCGCGTCGCCGAAGGCCGGGTCGTAGTAGCTCTGCGTGCAGTTGAAGGTGAGCTTGCCGGAGTACGGCCCGGCGTCGGGCGCCTTGTTGAGCGGCAGGCCCAAGACGGGGTCGAGCTTGCAGCCCGTGTAGCGCACGGGGAACTTGTCTTTCGGTAACCAGACCCAGTCGCTCTCGGGGATGCGGGCGAAGTAGGCCGCCATCGGCTCGAGCTTCACGTGGCAGGCCATGCAGCCGTCGCGCGACATTAGATTTGGGTTGTTCGACGGCTTGAGGCTGAGGTTCGGCGCCACGAAGTCGCGGCAGAGGAACGCCTGGTAGAGCACATGGGCCCGCGCCCGCCGCGAGCCGTACTTGGTGAGGAAGACGGGCATGGTGAGCAGCCCGCTCGCGTGCGGGCCGCGGTCGGGGATGGGGCGCCAATCGCTCGCGGCCTGGGGCGGGAGATCGGTGGGCAGGTTCGCGGGATCAAAGAGCGGGACGGGGCTGAGCATCCCGGCCGCGATGGCGGGCGCGTCACAGCAGGTGGAGGCGGCCGCCGATTTGTAGAACTGCGCGAGCGGACCATTGACGAACGAGCGCCGCGCCGTGAGCAATTCGGTAAACGGCCGGTCATTGGCAAACACGTCATTGATGAAGCGCGCGGCCTCCTCGCCCCACCACAGCCGCTGCCAAGAGGAGGCAGGCTGCGTGGAGGCCTCGGCGATCGGCGTGTCCGACCCGAGCGGATCCACCCCCGGGAAGACGAGCGAGGCGGTCTCGAACCCAGGCCCGGGGCCGGGCAGGCAGCGCGCGAGGCCCGGCCCGCAGCCGCACTCGGCAGAGTTGGCGAAGCCGATCTTCGAGGTGCAGTCGACCTGCGGCAGCGGCTGCGGGCTCGTCCCCTTCGAGGCGGCGAGCGCGGCGGAAGCAAAGGCCGAGTCGTTGGGAGGCATCGAGAGCCGGCCAAAGGGCGGCGCGCTCCCCTTGGTGCACCAGGGCTGCGGGTTCGCCGTCGTGCAGCGGCCCGTGGCGAGCACCGTTCCCGCCGCGCCGGTCTGCGCCTCCTCTTTGCAAATGCGGATTTGTGTGATCCCCGGCGGGCCTGCGTCGGCCTGGTCGCTGAGCAGCCCCGCGGCCGGCCGGAACCCCGCGAACCCCGGGTGCGCCGAGAGCCACGCCGCGAAGTCGGCCGGGTTCGACGCGCCGCCGTCGGCGAGCGGCGCCGGGTAGCTGAACGGCACGTGGTCTGCGGGCGCGGCCTGATCCGAGTCGGCGTAGAGCCACCACGGCGAGACGAGCGTGGTGTACTGGTCGAGCACGGCCTGGCTGACGGCCACCGCGCTGCCGCCGTCGGGCACGGTGGGCAGCGTGTTGGGCGGGTACTGCTGGCCCGTCTCGTCGAGCGTCAGGCAGAAGGCGCCGTCGGTCTCGGGCCGCACCCGGCGCTGGCCGGCGCGGAAGTAGAGGTAAAGTGTATTACCATCGGGCCCGGTCACCGGGAGGCGCCGCAGCGTGTTCAAGGGCGGCACGAACTGGAACGAGCTGCCGATCTGCAGCCGGAGCGCGTCGAGGTAGACCCGCGTCAGCCGGTCGGCATAGCCCGCCTCGCCCAGCCGCCGGTCGAGCCAGCCGTCGAGGTCAAATGCGGCGCTCTCGAAGTCGCGCAGCTCCGCGCGGGTGGGCAGCCGTCCGCGCAGGTCGATGTTGAGCGCGCGGAAGTGGCGGTACTCGTCGAGCGATGGCGCGCGCGGGGCCGCGCCTGCAGGCAGGGCGAGCGCGCCGCACAAGAGGGCAGCCAGCAGCGGGGTGGAGCTGTGCATCGGTGCTCCGGGTGTGTGGACCCTTGGCGGAACCGGCGGAAGGGGAACAGGTTAAGCGGGTATCGGCCCGCGAGGATAGCGACCACCGTCCTCAATGACCGCACGGGATGGTCTGGTAGCGCAGCTCGCCGAGCAGCGTCGCGCTCGACCGCCCGATCTAGAGCGCCGAACGGTTTGACTCCCGTCGCCAGACCGGCGGCGCTCGAGCAGGGCCGACTGGTTTGACCCCAGTGCCGGGTAGCGAGGAGACGTTGGCCGAAATCCCCGTTCTATTGGCCGCACTTCTAGCCCCGGCATTTGCCGGTCTTCGCGAAATTCCGTGCGGCGTTCCCGAGCAGGCGAACAGCGGCTTCGGGTACGACCTCGGCTTCTACTGCGCGGTGATCTCGGGCTTCGGCGGCCTCGCGCTCTTCCGCCGCAGGGGGAAGCGAGAGTAGCGCCCGACCTCAATCGCCTGCTGGCTCGACCGCCCGGCGCGGTACAACCGCCCGATGTCCTCCGGCCCCACCACCATCCACCTCTCGCGCCACGGCGAGACCGACTGGAACCGCGCCCTCCGCTGGCAGGGCCACACCGACATCCCGCTCAACGCGCTCGGCCTCCAGCAGGCGGCGGCGCTGGCGGCCCGGCTGCGCACCGATGGCCTCCGGCCGCACCTGGTGGCGTCGAGCGATCTGGACCGCGCGCTCCGCACCGCGCTGCTCGCGGCCGAGGCGGTGGGCGGCGAGCTCGTCGTGGAACGCGACCTGCGCGAGATCGACGTGGGCCGCTGGTCGGGACGCACGCGCCCCGAGGCCGAAGCGCTCGACCCGGGTGTGCTCGCGCGCATCGACTCCGGCGAGGACCTGCCGCGGGGCGGGGCCGAGCGCTTCGCGCAGCTGCAGACCCGGTGCGGCGCGGTCTTCGACCGCCTGGCCGCGCGGGTGGCCGGCGGGACGTTGCTCATCGTCAGCCACGGCGGGCCCGTGCGCGCGCTGCTCGCCCACGCCCTCGGCGCGCAGGCCGGGCTCGACTACCCGCAGCTGGCGATCGGTAACACTTCGTTAACCACGCTGGTGGGCGGGCCGGGCGGGTGGCGGCTCTTGCGGCTCGACGACCGCGCCCACCTCACGGGTCTGGTGAAGGGTCCGCGCGGCGCCGAGGTCGAGGGGGCCTGAGCAGCCGCGCGGCTGCGTCCGACCTCTCAGACCGGCCCGCAACCGCGCTGCGACGGGCTCACTTCGCCTGCCGCAGCGCCTTCGTCAGCTCGCGGTCGAAGGCGCCCGCGAACTGCTGCGCGTCGCGCGGCGAGAACCCCTTGGGACCGCCCGTCTGCACGCCGCTCTCCCGCAGCTCCTGGTGGAAGTTCCGCAGCGCCAGCACCTCGCCGATGCTCTCCTCGGTGAAGAGGCCGCCCCGCGAGTCGAGCGTGACTACCTTTTTCGCCACCAGCGCCGCCGCCAGCGGGATGTCGGCGGTGATGGCGAGGTCGCCCGCCTGCGCCGCCTGGGCGATGCGCTGGTCGGCCACGTCGAGCCCCGCGCCGACGCGCTCCGAGGAGACGTAGGGCGAGACCGGCAGCTTGAGGGCCTTGTTGGCGACGAAGACCGCGTGGACTTGAAGGCGCTGGGCTGCGCGCAGGATGATCTCCTTGATGGCGGCGGGGCAGGCGTCGGCGTCGATCCAGATCTTCACGGGGGCTCGCTGGCGTGCGTGGGATGCAGCGCTGTGTCGCTGCGCTCTCTACGCTACCAGCCCCGCGCTGTGCTATCCCCCCGCGCCGATGCCGCCTGCCCCTGAAGACTTCCCAGCCGACTTCCACGCCCGCCTGCTCGCCGCCACCGCGCTGCTCGAGGAGCTCTGCGCCGACCGCGGCCCGCTCTGTGTGCTCGACGAGCCGCTGCGCCGCCGCTTCCTCGAGGCCGCTGGCCGCGTCTCTCGCCCCGATCGCCCCGCTGCCCGGCAGCTCGCCAAGGCTTTCCGCAAGGCCGAGAAGGAGGAGCGCCGCGCGGCGGACGAGGCAATCTTCGCGTCGTCGGGCATCCGCACGCTGCGCCGCGCGCCGGTGTTTCCCACGCCGCCGCCGCTCGCCGAGGGCAGCTCTCTCGACTCGCGCGCGCTCGCCGCAGGCGCGGCAGTGGATTCCGCCTTGGTCGGGGCCGGCGCGGCCGAGGACCTGCACGAGGCTGCGGCAGATACCGCAGACGGCGCGCGCGGACCCCCCGAAGCTGATGTCCGGCAGGCACACCGTCGCGAAGCTGCGGCAGATACCGCAGACGGCGCGCGCGGACCCAGGGCCCAGGACGCGCAGGCTTCAGGTGAGCCCGGCGCGCCCGCGCCCGGACCCCGCCTGCGCGAGCCGCGCGCCTGCTACGTCTGCAAGGACGACTTCACCACCCCGCACCCGTTCTACGACCAGCTCTGCCCGGAGTGCGCCGCGCTCAACTGGCAGAAGCGCAACCAGTCGGCCGACCTCACCGGGAAGGTGGCGCTGGTCACGGGCGCGCGCGTGAAGATCGGCTACCACGCCGCGGTGAAGCTGCTGCGCGCGGGGGCGCGCGTGCTCGTCACCACCCGCTTTCCCGTCGACGCGGCGGCCCGCTTCGCGCGCGAGGCCGATTACCCGTCATTCAAGGACCGTATCGAGGTGTATGGCCTCGACCTGCGCCACACCCCCTCGGTGGAGGCGCTCTGCAAGCACCTGAACGACTCGCTGCCGCGGCTCGACTTCATCCTCAACAATGCCTGCCAGACGGTGCGCCG
>JAYWAO010000587.1:0-8051 GCA_043782365.1 Deltaproteobacteria bacterium | reverse complement strand
CCAGCTCTTCGGGCGTGCGCGCGCGGGCCGGCCCGATCGAGAGCACGAACGAGCCGATGCGGATGTCGAGTTCGTCGAGCATCCGCCGCGCTGCAGCGCCCAGGGCCACCCGCATCGCGGTCTCGCGGGCGCTCGCGCGCTCGCGCGAGTTGCGCAGGTCGCGGTGGCCGAACTTGATCGCGCCGGTCGCGTCGGCGTGTCCGGGCCGCGGGAGCGAGACCTCCTTGCCGCGCGCCTCCACGTCGTCGATCGGACCCACGGCCATGCGGGTGGCCCAGGCGCGTGGGTGGTCCGCGTTGTCGATCAGGATCGAGAGCGGCGTGCCGAGCGTGCGGCCGTGGCGCAGGCCCGAGAGGATCTTCGGCGTCTCGGGCTCGATCGCCATCCGGCCGCCGCGGCCGTAGCCCAGCTTGCGGCGCTGCAGGTCGCGGGCGAAGTGCTCCGCCAGGAGCGGCAGGCCGGCGGGCAGGCCGTCGAGGATGGCGGTGAGCGCGGGCCCGTGCGACTCGCCAGCGGTGAGGAAGCGCAGCGTGCTCATCGAGCCTCCGCGGGAAGTGTAGTCGCGCTCGCGGTCGCGTCACCAGCGGCCGGGCCTTCAGCGGTCGCGCCACGACCGGCGCCGATCGCCGCGGCGCGGAGCTCGGGCGCGAGGTGGCCGAGGTCCGGCCTGCCGAGCCAGATCTCGAGCGAAGCGATCGCCTGGTGCACCAGCACCTCGACGCCGTCCACCGTGCGCAGGCCGCGCCCCTTCGCAGCGCGCAGGAGCGCCGTCTCGCCAGGGGCCGAGCCGGGCGCGCCCGCATACACCAGATCCACCACCGTGCAGGAGGGCTTGAGGAGCGCCGGATCGATCAGCACGCGGTCGTCGCCCATGCCCACGGTGCTGCAGTGGACGACGAGGTCGGCTGCTGCCAGCGCCGACTTCCCGCCCTCGTCGTCGAGCGAGGACCCCGCCGCCTGCGCCCCGCCCGCGCGCAGCACCGCCGCCAGCGCCTTCGCCTTGCCCACGGTCCGGTTGAGGAGCGTGATCTGGCTCGCGCGGCCCGAGAGCGCGAGCGCTGCTGCGCTGGCCGAGCCACCGGCGCCGAGCACCACCGCCTTGGCGCCGTCGGGAGAGAAGCCGGCCTGCCGCAGCGCCTGGAGCAGCCCCGCTCCGTCGGTGTTGTGGCCGAGATAGCGGCCCTCTTGGTAGACGACGCAGTTGGTGGCGTTGGCGAGCCTCGCCTGCTGCGAGAGGTTGTCGCAGAGTGCCGCCGCCGCCGACTTGTGCGGCACCGTGACGTTGAACCCCGCCACACCGAGCGCCTTCAGCCCGGCCCACGCCACGGGGAGCTGCGCCGCCAGGGTCCGCAGCGGTGCGTAGACCGCGTCCTCCCCGAGCAGCGCGAAGGCGCGCGCGTGGATCGCGGGCGACCGCGAGTGGGCGACCGGGTCGCCCAGGAGGAGGAACAGCCGCCTCACGGAAAGAGCTCCACCTCGGCGCCGAGCCGGCGCAGCAGGGAGAAGAAGCCCGGATACGAGACGTCGGCCCACTCGGCGCCAGTGATCGTCGTCGGGCTGTCGGCCGCCAGCGCCGCGATCGAGAACGCGAGCGCGATGCGGTGGTCGTGGGCCGAGTCGATCTCCGCGCCGTGCAGCCGCTGCCCGGGCTGCAGCCCCGAGAGGATGAGGCCGTCGGGGAGCTCCTCCACGGCGGCGCCCATCGCGCGCAGGCCCTCGGCCATCTTGGCGAGCCGGTCGGACTCCTTCACCCGCAGCTCCCCGGCGCCGCGGATGGTCGTCTTGCCCTCGGCGAGCGCGCCTAGCACGGAGAGGATCGGCACCTCGTCGATCGCGCGCAGCACCAGCGCCTCGTCGAGGTCGGCGCCGCGGAGCTTCTGCGGCTTTGCTGTAATACGCGCGACCGGCTCGAGCGCTTCGCCCGTCAGCCCGCGACCGGGCAGGCCCGGCTCGCTCTTGCCGTCGGGCCCGAAGCCCAGCTTGATCTGCGCGCCGAAGCTCGCCAGCGCGTCGAGGAAGCCGACGCGGGTGGGGTTGACGCCGACGTGGTCGAGCACGATCTCCGAGCCCTCGGGCCCGATCAGCGCGGCCGCCACCAGGAACGCCGCCGAGGAGACGTCGCCGGGCACGTCGAAGGCGAACGGCTTGAGCTCCGCGCCGCCCATCACGGAGACAGTGTTACCCGACTGCTTCACGGGGACGCCCGCGAACCGCAGCATCCGCTCGGTGTGGTCGCGGCTCTTGCCCGGCTCGGTAAAGGTAGTCTCGCCGTTGGCGTAGAGGCCCGCGAGCAGCACCGCGCTCTTGACTTGCGCCGACGCCACCTTGCTGGTGATCGCGCCCGGCACCAGCCTCCCGCCGCGCAGCCTGAGCGGCGGCTTGCCGTTGCTCGTCTCGATCACCGCGCCGAGCGAGCGCAGCGGCGTGGCCACGCGCTCCATCGGCCGGCCCGACAGCGAGGCGTCGCCGAAGAGCGTGGCCTCGATGCCTGCGCCCGCCAGGATGCCGGAGAGCAGGCGGATGGTGGTGCCCGAGTTGCCGCAGTCGAGCGGGCTGGTCGGGTTCTGGAAGCCGTGCAGGCCGCCGCCGAGCACGATGGCGTCGTCGGGGCCCATGTCGGGATCGCGCTCGGGCAGGCGGCGCGCGCCGGCGGGGCGCTCGGGCGACTGAAAGGTCGGCTCGCCGTCCTCGGTGGCGAACTCCGAGCGGGGCGCCGGACCCCACGGGGTGCCGTCGCCGCGCAGCACCGGAACGCCGAGCTGGGCGAGCACCCGCGCGGTGGAGCGGACGTCGGCCCCGCCCGCGAGGCCGGCCAGCCTGCACTCACCGCTGGCGAGCGCGCCGAAGAGGAGCGCGCGGTGCGAGATGCTCTTGTCGCCCGGGACGCGGATGGGCGCGCTGCCGAGCAGGGGACCTTTCAGCGGGTGGATGCGTGCGCGCATGGCTCAGGTCCGGGCCTGGCCGGCGGGCCGGTGGAGCGTGCGGCCCATCGCGCGGGCGATCAGGTCGAGCTCCTTCATCATCTGGTGGAACATCGGGATGGTCAGCGACTGCGCGCCGTCGCTGAGCGCGCGGTCGGGGTTCGGGTGGACCTCGACGATGATGCCGTCGGCGCCCGCCGCGATCGCTGCGCGGGCCATCGCCGGGACCGCGAGCCGCACGCCGGTGCCGTGCGACGGGTCGATGATCACCGGCAGGTGCGAGTGGTGCTTGAGCATCGGCACCGCGTTCAAGTCGAGCGTGTTGCGGGTCATCGTCTCGAAGGTCCGGATGCCGCGCTCGCAGAACATCACCTGCTTGTTGCCGCGGGCGACGATGTACTCGGCCGCGAGCAGGAGCTCCTTGATGGTGGCCGACGGGCCGCGCTTGAGCATCACCGGCTTGCGCGTCTCGCCCACCGCCTCGAGCAGCGAGAAGTTCTGCATGTTGCGCGCGCCGATCTGCAGCACGTCGGCGACCTCGGCCACCGCCGCCAGCGTCGCGGTGTCCTTCACCTCGGTGATCACCTTGAGGCCCGTCGCCGCCCGCGCCTGCGCCAGCAGCTTGAGGCCATCGCCCTTGAGGCCCTGGAACTCGTAGGGGCTGGTGCGCGGCTTGAAGGCGCCGCCGCGAAGCATCGAGGCACCGCCGCCGGCCACGCCGCGCGCGCAGGCCATGATCTGCTCTTCGCTCTCCACCGAGCAGGGCCCGGCCATCACCACGATCTCGGGGCCGCCCACGGGCACGCCCGCGACGTCGATGACGGTGTCGTCCTTCTTCACCTCGCGTGAGACCAGCTTGTAGGGCGCGGTGACCGGGATCGCGTCGGCCACGCCGTCGAGCAGCGTGAAGAGCGCAGGGTCGATGGCGCCCTTGTTGCCGGTGATGCCGATGGCGGTGCGGCCCGCGCCGTCGATGACGTGGGGCGAAAAGCCTAGCTCGCGGACGCGGGCGAGGATGCGCTCTTGGGACTCGGGGGTGCAGTCGGACTTCAGGACGATCAGCATGGTTCCTCGGGAGGCGGGCAGCAGAAGGGCCCGGAAACCTACTCTACGAGCGAGGCTGGTGCACGGATCTCGCTGTGGAGCGCCCGGGGTGCCGCTGCTCAATCCGTGGCGGTGAGGGCCCCCAACACCGTCCCCACCGCCAGCGGCTTCCCCGCCAGGAACGCTTGCGCCGCCATCCGCTTCTTCCCCTCGGGCTGCACCTCGGTGAGCCGCAGCACGCTGCCGCCGCCGCACGCCACGTCGATTCCGCTGGCCGCCGCCCGCACCACCTCGCCGGGCGCGCGCGCGGTCGACTCGTCAACGAGTGTAGTCGCGTGCACCTTGAACTGCGCGCCGCCGAGCAGCGTCCACGCGCCGGGCCAGGGCGTGAAGCCCCGCCTGCGCTGGTCGAGCACGCGCGCGGGCAGCGTCCAGTCGATGTGCGCGTCCTCGCGGGTGAGGATGGGCGCGAGCGTCATCTTGGCGTGGTCCTGCGGTGCGCGCGGCAGCGTGCCGGCTGCGAGCTGCTGCAGCGCATCTGCCAGCAGCGCCGCGCCGAGCGCGCCCAGCTTGGGCAAGAGCGATTCGCCGGTCTCGTCGGGCGCGATCGGCAGCGCCCCCTGCAGCCGGATGTCGCCGGTGTCGAGGCCCTCGTCCATCTGCATGATGGTGACGCCGGTGACGGTGTCGCCGCGCGCGATCGACCACTGCGCCGGGGCCGCGCCCCGCAGGGCCGGGAGCAGCGACGCGTGCACGTTGAGGCAGCCCAGCCGCGGCGCTTCGAGCGCGTCCTTGGGGAGGATGCGCCCGTAGGCGGCGACGATCGCCACGTCGGGCCTTCGCTCCACGAGCAGCGCTGCGAGGCGGCCCTGCTTGACCTTCTCGGGCTGCAGCACCTCGATCTTTCGCTCCTGCGCCCAGACCTTCGAGGGCGGCGGCTGCGGCGCGCTGGAGCGGCCCACCGGGCGGTCGGGCTGCGCGACCACCGCGACCAGCTCGCCTTGGGCGGCGCAGACCTCGAGCAGCGGGAGCGTGAAGGCGGGGGTGCCGAGGAAGACGATGCGCAAGAGTGTGACTCCTGGCCCTGCGAGTGCGTCTCGAAGAGGGCCCTTCAGCGGACGCGGGCGATCTGGCGCGGACTGTCTCGGTCATGGGGAGGGGATAGTCAACAGGGGGCAGGCGCTGCCGCCGAAGGCCCGCTCCTTTGTCGATCCCGCTCCTTCGCCGCTCCTTCGCCGATTGACGCGCAATCGAATCCGCCGTAGGCCGGTCGCCCTATGAGCGCACCCTCGAAGCCCCTCGCCTCCCTGCTCGCGGCTGCCTCCCTCTTCGCCTGCAAGCCGACCGATCCCAGGAACCCCGAGGCGTGGCTCTCCCGCCTCGGTGAATCCGACGCCCGCAAGCGCGTCCAGGCCGTGCAGGAGCTGCGCAAGCTGAAGGCCAAGGTGGCGGCGCCGCAAGTGGCAGAGCTGCTCAAGGATCCGCAAGTGCGTGAGGACGCCGCGCTGGCCCTGGGCGACCTCGGCGGCCCTGAGCAGGTGCAGCCGCTCCTCGACGCCATCGACACCACTGTGGGCGCGGGCAGCGACCAGGCGACGCGCGTCGCCAACCGGACCAACTCGAAGATCGCCGACTCGCTCGGCGCCATCGGCGACGCCAAGGCCTGCGACGCGCTGCTGCGGCTCGCCCGCGCCAAGGACGACCTGGTGCGGCTCTCAGCGACGCAGTCGCTCGGCAAGGTGCGCTGCAAGGCGGCCGCGCAGGAGCTGGCGCGGATGGTCGATGACGAGAGCACGCCGCCGATCCTCATCAAGAAGGCGATCGTCGCGCTGGGCCAGATCGGCGAGCCCTCCGCCATCCCCGCGCTGCAGCACGCGCTGGTGCTGGAGCGGATGGGGGTGAGCTTCCTCTCGGAGGCGTCGTTCGCGTTGGTGCAGCTGGGCGCGCCCGCGGTGGAGCCGATGTTGGCGCTGCTCGAGGACAAGGACGCGGCCTGGCTCGCCTGGGCCAAGGAGAACAACCGGGCCACCGCGGGCACCTACGCGAAGGCGGCCATCGTGCTGGGAGACCTCGGCGACGCGCGCGCGGCCCCGGCGCTGCTGACGCGGCTGAAGTATGTCGATCCGGATCCGCTCCCCTCGACGAGCAAGCTGCTCACCTCAGCCGTCCGGCAGTTCGCCGCCGATGCGCTCGGGCGCCTGCGCAGCAAGGAGGCGGCCCCGGCCATCGCCGCGCTCGTCTCCACCAAGGAGAACGGCGACGAGGACCTCTCGACGTTCGCGGCCAACGCGCTCGTCTTCATCGGCGACCGCGCGCAGGCGAAGGGGCTCGTGAAGGCGGCGTCGTCGGGCGCGATCCGGCCGCGCATCCCCGTGCTGCAGGCGGCCGCGCTGCTCGGCGAGCCCGAGCTGGCGGGCGAGATCGAGGCGATCGCCGCGAAGGAGAAGAAGGGCAAGGCGGCCGACTGCGCGAAGTCGATGCAGGAGCTGCTGCAGGCCCCCAGCGCCGACGAGAAGGGCGCGTGCGACAAGCTCGCCGAGGCGATCGCGGCCACCACTGCGCCGCTGAAGGCCGCTGCTACCTGCACCAAGGACGCCGAGGCCTGCTGGACCAAGGCGCTGACGGCCGAAGGGCCGCTGGTGCGCGCGCGGGCCTCGTACGAGCTGGGCCGGCTGGGCGTCGCCGGCGCCGTTCCCGCGCTGATCAAGGCCTGCGGCGACCAGGACTACAACGCCCGCCTTGCTGCCATCCGGTCGACCGAGTGGTTCCTGCCAGTGGCCGCCGCGAAGGGCGCGCTGCAGGCGGGCGCGAAGGCGCTCTCCACCCAGCTCGACGCCGAGAAGGGCCGGATCCAGTTCGTCAAGGTGAACGAGGAGCTCAAGCGGCTCCAGTGGAAGCTAGCCCACGTCCAGTAGCGCTCTAGGGCCGAAGGCCCAGCCCCCAAAATCGGGAGCAGCACCGATTTGGCGGTCGGGGTCAGCGCAGACACTGCCGAGGCCCCCGCGAGAGGTGACCAACCATGAGGTCCGTAGCGGCGGGCCTCCCCCCCGGCCCCGGCCCGGGCGTCCCGACCAACCGAAGCCACCCGCCGTGTTAAAGTGTCACCGTGCCGCGCCTCAGCGGGATCCCAGCTTCACCCGGAGTCGCGATCGGGAAGGTCTTTCCGGTCGATCGCCGCCGTGCGCGGGTGCCCCGATTCCACATCAGGCCCGAGGACACCGAGCGCGAAGAGGCGCGGCTCGACCTCGCCATCAAGCAGTCGGTCGACCAGCTCGAGGCGATCCACCAGAGCCTCGGCGAGGGCGAGCAGGGCGCCATCCTGGTGGCCCACAAGATGATGGCGATGGACCCGACGCTCCACGCGGGCGCTGCCGGCCTCATTCGCGACGAGCTGCTCAACGCCGAGTGGGCGGTGCGCCGGATCTTCCGCGAGATCTCCGACAAGCTGCACGGCGGCCACGCGCACGGGGAGAGCCAGCCCACGGGCGCGGCCCACATCGCCGAGCGGGCCAGCGACTTCGACGAGGTGTGCGACCGCGTCGTCCACAACCTCGCCGGCGAGACGCCCACGCTGCTCGCGGGCCAGCCGCCCGAGGGCTCGGTGCTGGTGGCCTACGACCTGCCCACCGCCGACGCCGCGGTGCTGCTCTCGAGCGGGCGGATCGCCGGGCTCGTCACCGACGTCGGCAGCAAGACCAGCCACACCGCCATCCTCGCGCGCGCGCTCGAGGTGCCGTGCGTGGTGGCGACGGGCACCGCGAGCGAGCTGGCGCGGGCGGGCGATCTGATCGCCATCGACGGCCACACCGGCGAGGTGCTGCTCTCGCCCACCCTCGAGGAGGTGCTCCGCTTCGAGGCCGCCGCCCACCGCGCGAAGAGCCGCGGGGCCGCGCTGCTCGAGGCCAAGGACCTGCCCGCGCGCACCACCGATGGGCGCACCGTGCAGCTCTTCGCCAACATCGAGTTCCCCGAGGAGGTGCCCTCGGTGCTCGCCCACGGCGGCGAGGGCATCGGCCTCTACCGCACCGAGTTCCTCTACTTGAACCGCGAGGAGCTGCCCACCGAGGAGGAGCACTTCCGCGCCTA
>JAYWAO010000586.1:0-2913 GCA_043782365.1 Deltaproteobacteria bacterium | reverse complement strand
CTCGTCGTCGCTCCTCCTCGGAAACCGCAACGGGTTGACTCGTCGTCGCTCCTAGATCTGCTTGCCCCTCACCACCCGGGCTTTTGTCCGGTAACCTGATCGGTGCTCTAGAATTCAGAGACAGGCCACGCGTACCCACTACCTCCGCGTTCTCCGTGTCCTCCGCGTTGAATGTCTGTAGGTATTGCCCCGATGATCTCCCTGGTGATCTCGTTGATCTCCACGGCCCCTCCCCCTCGCGCCGGATCGCGCGCGCGGAGTTGTACCCGGGGAGTCCGACATGCCCCGGGCGGCGCGGGCTCGCTTCCGCTATCCTCCCCCCGTGAACCCTCGTCCCTCGATCGACTCCGCCCGGCTCTACCGCTGCCTCCAAGACCTGGGCGAGATCGGCGCCTACACCGACCCGCACTCCGGCCTGCGCGGCGTGAACCGGCTCGCCCTCACCGCTGCGGAGGCCGCGGGCCGGCGGCACGTGGTGGCCCGGATGAAGGCGGCCGGGCTCTCGGTGACGATCGACAAGATCGGTAATGTGTATGCGCGCCGCGCCGGCCGCGATGACTCGCTGGCGCCCGTGATGATCGGCTCGCACATCGACTCGGTCGCCACCGCCGGCAAGTTCGATGGCTGCCTGGGCGTCCTCGGCGGCCTCGAGGTGGTGGAGACGCTGGACGCGCTCGGGCGCCAGACGCTGCGGCCGCTGGTGGTCGCCTTCTTCACCGAGGAGGAGGGCGCGCGCTTCGGCACCGACATGCTGGGCAGCGCGGTGGCCACGGGCCGCATCCCGCTGGCGGCGGCGTACGCGATCAAGGACCGCGCCGGACTCTCGGTGAAGCACGAGCTCGACGCGATCGGCTTCGTCGGAGAGCAGTCCGAGCTGCTCGCGCCGCCGCACGCGTACCTCGAGTGCCACGTCGAGCAGGGACCCGTGCTGCGCGCGGCCGGGCTCGACCTGGGCGTGGTCACGGGCGTGCAGGCGATCTGCTGGCACGAGCTGACCATCCTGGGGAAGAGCGCCCACGCGGGCACCACGCCGATGAGCCTGCGCGCCGACGCGGGCGTGGCCGCGGCGAAGATCAACCTGCACCTGCGCGCGCTGGTCGGCTCGGGACGCTACGGGCCCGACCTGCGCGCCACCATGGGTCTGATCGCGCCGCACCCCAACGTGGTCAACGTGGTGCCCGGCCGGGTGACCTGCTCGGTGGACGTGCGCAACCCGGACGACAAGATCCTCGAGCAGGTGGAGGCCGAGGTGATCGCGTATTACTCCATCGTCGAGCGTGAGGAGAAGGTCTCGATCACCCACCGGCGCACGGCGCGCACGCCGTATGTGCAGTTCGCCAGCCAGGTGCAGGAGCGGATCGCGGCGGCCGCCAGCGCCCGCGGGCTCTCCCACCAGCACCTCGTCTCTGGCGCGGGACACGACGCGCAGGAGCTGGCGCGCCTCTGCCCCACCGGGATGATCTTCGTGCCCGGCGAGTACGACGGCATCAGCCACAACCCGCGCGAGCACTCCACCGAGCAGCAGTGCGCCGACGGCGTCAACGTCCTGCTCGACGTCGTGCTCTCGTTCGCAGACGAGGCCGGACGGTGAGCGGCGCGCGCGTGGTCCGCGTCGCGCTGACCCAGACGGTCAATGCGTACCGCGAGATGCCCGAGTCGGTGGCCGAGCTGCACACGCTCGCGGGCCGGCTCGACGCGGTGCGGGCGGCCAATGTCGAGCACCACCTCGAGCTGCTCGAGGCCGCGGCCAGCCAGGGCTGCAAGGTGGTGGGCTTCGGCGAGCTGTTCCCGGGGCCCTACTTCGCGCTCGACGCCGACCCGATGTGGATCGGGCTCGCCGAGGACGCGCTGGCGGGGCCCACCGTCACCGCGGTGTGCGCGGCCGCAAAGCGCCTGGGGTTGATCGTCGTCGCGCCGATCTACGAGCGCGACGACCGCTCGGGCAAGCGCTTCAACACCGCGGTGGTGATCGACGAGCGCGGAGAGGTGCTGGGGACGTTCCGCAAGACCCACATCCCCCATGGCGCCAACGAGCAGGGCTCGTTCCACGAGAATGTGTATTACGAGCGCAGCGACGGGCAGAACCTGCTCGGGGCCGCGAACGTCTCGAAGAACTCCTACTTCCCGGTGTGGAACACCTCGGTGGGCAGGCTCGGCGTGGCCATCTGCTACGACCGCCACTTCGAGGGCGTGATGCACTCGCTCGCGAAGGAGGGCGCCGAGCTGGTGCTCTCGCCGGCGGTGACCTTCGGGAGCAAGAGCGAGCGGATGTGGCCGCTCGAGTTCGCGGTGGATGCGGCGAGGCACAACCTCTTCATCGGGGGGAGCAACCGCAAGGGGGTCGAGCCGCCTTGGGCGCAGCCCTATTTCGGCGGAACCCACTTCGTCGGGCCCAATGGGCCGTTGGCGGATGTGTCGACGCACCCCAATCTCGTGATCGCCGACGTGCCACTCGGGGAGCTCTCCGATGGCGACCGCTCCGGGTGGAACCTGCCGCGGGATATCCGATACGACATCTATTCGGGGCGGGAATAGCCCGCGTTCACCCAATTCACCCCCGGCCCATCGAGCACCGCCCCGCGCAGGTGGTCCATCACCAGCAGCCACGCGAGGTCGATCACCGCCCCCGCCTCCACCCGGCCCTGCAGCGTCTCCTCCGGGTGCTGCAGCGAGCAGTGCATCTCGAAGCCCTCCCCCGAGTAGAACGCGACGCCGCCCCGGCGCTCGAAGCGGAGCGCCTGGCCGTTGAAGCGGCCGAGCACGAGGTCGCCCTCGGGCTTGCGCGCGACGTGCACGCCGTCGTGCCTGGCGAACCGCAGGAAGCTCTCCTCGCTGCCGAAGAAGCGCGGCTTCAAGATGTAGGGGCCGCCGTCCTCGGGGCAGAAGATGTCGCAGTTGCCGCACTCGTTGCAG
>JAYWAO010000585.1:0-2919 GCA_043782365.1 Deltaproteobacteria bacterium | reverse complement strand
ACTGCGGGACGCGCCAGCCGCCCTCGCTCTCGGTGGCGGGCTGCGCGTCGGCGCCGATCTCGTGCCAGGTCAAGATGGGCGCTGGCGGCCGCGACTTGCAGGCCACGGACGAGACGAGCGAAAACGCAACGAGGACAGGCAACGCAGCGCCTGCATGCGGCAGCCCCCTGTACAAGCCAGAGCCGAAGGCTCGGCTCCCGAATCTGTAATACTCCGGGTCGGCGAATGGCACTGCAGCCCGCTGCCCCGCGTCCGACCCGGAGTGCCTCGAGGCCACGCTCGTGGGAAACGCTTCGCTGGCCGCCCTCACCGCGCGCTCCCCACGCCCCGCCACAAGAGCCGCCCGGTCAGCAAGAGCCCGGCACCCGCCACCACCAGATCCGGCAGGAACCCCGCCAGCCACAGTGGCCCGCCCCGCTCCGCCAGCACCAGGCCCGCGCGCCCCAGCACGAAGAACAGCGCGAACGCCAGCAGCGTCGAGAGGTACGCCGCCCCGCGCACGCCGCCCGACACCAGCGAGAGCGGCACTGCCAAGAGGAGGAACGCGAGGCACGAGAGCGGCACCGCCACGCGCCTCACCTTCTCCAGCCGCGCGCGCGCCGCGAGGTGCGGCTGGCCCTCGGCCTCGCGCTGGCGGGCGGCCTCCTCGAGCCGTTCACCGGGAATGGCCGCCTCAGAGTTGGCGAGCCGGTTCTTCATCTTCAGCGGCACCCGCACGCCGACGTCGAGCGTGGCCTTCTCGAAGCGGGCGACCACCTCGCCGTGCTCCTCGGGCCGGTGCAGCTCGCCGCGGCGCAGCTCGAGGGTGAGGACGTCGCCGCCGTCGTCGATGATGCGGCCCTCCTCGGCGAGCGCGAGCAGCGGCGGGCCGTCGCTGGTGCGGTCCTCGATCAGCACGTGCCTCCACCGAGGCAGCGCGGCGGTCCCCTCGGCGTCCTCGCGCTGCTCGACGTACATCATGAAGCGCGGCAGGCCGTCGTTGAACACCCCCGGGAGCAGGCCGGTCTCGAGGTTGCGCTTGATCACCGCGTCGAGCACGCGGTTGAGCTCCGAGAGCCCCCACGGCTCGCCCACGCGCGCGAGCCACACCGCGCCCGCGCCGAGCAGCAGCGCGAGCAGGAAGGGCACCCGGTAGAGCGCCAGCGGGCCGCGGCCGACGGTGGCGAGCGCGAGCAGCTCGCGTGATTCGTGGAGGCGGCCGAGGCCGACCTGAACGCCCAGCACGTAGGCGAGCGGGACCGCGGTGACGAGGAAGTGCGGCAGGAGGCCGAGGGTGACGCGGCCGAGGTCCTCGAGCGTGACCGCGCCCCCGAAGACCACTTCGTTGAGCTGCAGGATCTGCGCGAGCAGCAGCAGCTGGAGGATGCCGAGCAGGCCCACCGCCAGGGGCGGGAGGATCTCTCGCAGCACCATCCGGTCGAGCAGCAGCACGCGCACGCGGCAGAGGGTAGCAGACGAGGCCCCGCGGCGTGGTACGAACCCCGGCGATGGAGCGCGACGATCCCAGGCCGCTCGCCCGCACCGGGCGCCTCCTCGCCGAGGCCGGCCTCGTCACCCACGCGCTCTTCGCGCCGCTCTCGATCGCGGGCACGCAGATCGGCCTCGGTGTCGCCGCCGCGGGCCTCGCGTTGGCCGCGCTCGCCGGCTGGCGGCCCAAGCGCAGCCCGCTCGATCTCCCGGCGCTGGCCTTCGTGGTCGCCTGCCTCCTCTCCGAGCTCTTCGCCGACGGCGGCGCTCCCGACCTCGGCCACGCGACGCTCTGGCGCTCGCTCCTCGGCTTCTTCGTCGTGCTCCACGCGCTCTCGCTCCTGCCCGCAAGGGACCGGGCCGCGCGACGCCTGCTCGGCGCGCTCTCCGCAGGCCTCGTCCTGGCGGGCGCGCTGGGCGTCTACCAGTACTTCACGGGCTTCGACGCGCTGCTCTGGGCCGGGCTGCACCAGACGCTCGCGCAGGTCCCGGCGCCCGGAGTGCCGGGCCGCTACGGGGCGATGGGCCTGTTCACCTCGCGGCTCACCTTCGGACACGCAGTGCTGGCGCTGCTCGCGCTGCTCGGCGGCGCGCTCGTCTCGGGGGCCGTGCGCGGGAGGCTGCGCGCGCTGTCGGGCACGGCCTGCGCCGTGGGCCTCACGGCGCTGGTGCTGACGTTCGACCGCGCGGCCTTCCTCGGGCTCGTCGTCGCCGCGGCCGTGCTGGGCGCGGGCGTCGCGCTGCGTGGCCGTCCACCCGCCAGCGGCATCCAGGCAGGCTGGAAGCGCAGCCCGCTCGCGCTCGGGGCCGCGCTCTGCCTCGCCCTGACGGCCCTGGCGGCGTTTCCTCCGGCCCGCGCGCGGCTCGGCTCTTCGCTGTCGCTGACCCAGAACGCCGACCGGGTCTTCCTCTGGTCGCGGGCGCTGGAGATCGTCCGCGACCACCCGCTGACGGGCGTCGGGTTCGGCAACTACCCCAACGTCTGCTCCCGCTACTACGACCGGGTGGACCCGTCGTTCTTCATGCGGACCTGGGCCCACTGCTCGCCGCTCTCCCTGCTGGCGGAGACGGGCCCGCTCGGGTTGCTGGCAGCGCTCTGGCTCGCGGTGGCGGCGGTCCGCGCGCTCTCGACGAACCTGCGCGAAGGCTCGCCGTACGCGCTGGGCGCGCTGGCAGCGCTCGCGGGGCTCTTCACCGCCGGCCTCGCGCACGACCTGATCTACGACACCAAGGTGATGTACCCGCTCTGGCTGGCCCTGGCCCTTGGCCTGTCGCAGGCGCTCCGCACGGCCGGGCCCGGGAACCAGCCGCCGGAGGGTGGAGAGCCCGAGCCTCGGACCTCGGCGCCGCCCAGGGGTGCAGTTCCCGCCGATCGGGTCAGGCCACCCAGTAGGCGGGCCGCAGTCTGTTGCCAGCAGTTCCACCCGCTCTTGGCCCGGAAGGAGCCCCGGC
>JAYWAO010000584.1:0-2923 GCA_043782365.1 Deltaproteobacteria bacterium | reverse complement strand
TCGAGTGGTGGCGCGCGCGCGAAGGGGCCGAGGTGACGCCCGCGCTGCTGCGGCCCCACTTCGACGAGGTCGAGGCCCGCCTCGGCATCACCAAGGTCGACCTCGACGACACAAACCCCAACAACCGCGCCCTCTACGACGGCTGCAAGAAGCTGGGCTGGCAGGTGGACACCACCAGCCGCAACGTCCGCGGGTGCGTCCGCAGCGGGTACTGCGGGATGGGCTGCCCGGTCGACGCCAAGCAGAGCGCGGCGCTCACCTATCTGCCCGACGCGGTGGCCGCCGGGGCCACCGTCTACGCCAACTGCCGGGTCGAGAAGCTCGAGTGGAGCGGCCGGCGCGTCTCGGCGGCCCTGGGCCGCGTGCTCGACCCCGTGACCGGCCTGCCCACGGGCCGCACCATCCGGGTGGAGCCGCGGGCGGTGGTGGTCAGCGGCGGCGCGCTCAACTCCCCCGCGCTCCTCCTCCGCTCGGGGCTCACGCAGGGCCCGGTCGGGAGGCAGACCTGGCTCCACCCCGTGGTCGGCGCCTTCGCCTACTACAAAGACCGCATCGAGGGCTTCTACGGCGCGCCCCAGAGCGTGGCCTCACACCACTTCGCGCAGCGCGCACAGGGGGCCGGGTTCTTCCTGGAGGCGGCGCCGACGCACCCGTTGCTGACCAGCACCGCGCTCCCCGGATTCGGTGCGGGCCTGCGGGACAGCGCGCGCGGCCTCGCCCACCTCGCCACTGGCCTCGCCCTCGTCATCGATGGGTTCGGCTCACCCGAGGAGGAGCCCGGCGGCACGGTCACCCTGCGCGCCGACGGCGGCCCGAGGCTGGACTACCCCTTCACCGAGCGGCTCTACGAGGCCTTCCGCGCGGGCATGAAGGCGGTCGCGCAGGTCCACCTGGCCAACGGCGCGCTCGAGGTGCGGACCGGCCACACGCTCCCGCTGCGGCTCACCAGCGAGAGGGACCTCGCGCTGATCGAGCGCGCGCCGGTCGGGCCCAACCGGCTGGGCGTCTTCACCGCGCACCAGATGGGCGGCTGCCGGATGGGGGCCGACCCGGCCCGCTCGGTGGTGGACCCGCGGCTTCGCCACCACCACCTGGAGAACCTCTGGGTGCTCGACGGGAGCGTCTTCCCGACCTCGCTGGGCGTGAACCCGATGGAGTCCATCTATGGGGTGGCGTCATGGGGAGCGCAGCACCTCGTCGCCGCGCTCAGGTCCTCCTAGAGCACCGAACAGCTTACCTCCCGTCGCCAGGGCGGCGATGGGCAGCGCATCTCGTCGTTGCTCCTCCTCTAGCGACCTGCGTGTGCCTGGTCGGACGGGCTTCCGCTTGCGCTCTCGGGCCCCGCCGTGCGAGAGGGCGCCTGCAGCGGGCGCCTGTTGGCCCCGCGTGACTGGAGCAGCACTTGGCGAGCGGCGACGGCAGCGGCGGTGGCGTGCGGGAAGAGCTGGAGGGCAGCGAGGCCGGCACCGAGGCGGGCAGCGGACCCTCCTCGAGCGGGTTGGCTCAAGGCGGCCCGGAGCGCGAGGTGCCCGCGGGCGGCCCCTCCGACCGGCTCGACAAGGTGGTCGCCCGCCTCTACGGCGTCTCCCGCGGCCGGGCGATGGAGTGGATCGCCGAGGGCCGGGTCAAGATCAACGGCCTGCGCGCCGCCAAGGGCTCGCAGGTGGGTGGCGGGGCCAAGCTCTTCGTCAAGCTCCCCCCGCCCGACGCGCCCGTGCCCCAGCCCGACCTTCCGCTGCGGATCGTCCACGCCGACGCGTTCGTCATCGTCGCCGACAAGCCCTCCGGCATGCCCTCGCACCCGCTCAAGCCCGGCGAGACAGGCACCGCCGCCAACGGCCTCGTCGGCCGCTTCCCCGAGTTGGCCTCGGTGGGCACCTCCCAGCGCGAGGGCGGGCTCGTCCACCGCCTCGACACCGACACCTCGGGCCTCCTGCTGGCCGCCCGCACCAATGGCGCCCACCAGGCGCTGCGGGCCCAGTTCACCGCGCGCACGGTCGAGAAGGGTTACCTCGCGCTGGTCGCTGGCGAGCTCCACGCGGGCGGCGAGATCGACCTGCCGCTCGCCCACGACCCGAGCGACTCCCGCCGGGTCCGCGCCGCCAGCGACCCCGAGTGGGCAGCGATGCACGGCGCCCGCCCCGCGCTCACCCGGTTCCAGCCGCTCGAGCGCCGCGGCGGCTTCACGCTGCTCGACGTCGAGATCGCCACCGGCGTGCTGCACCAGATCCGGGCCCACCTGGCCTTCATCGGCCACCCGCTCGCGGGCGACACTCTCTACGGTGGACCCCCGCTGCCGGGCCTGGAGCGCCACTTCCTGCACGCCGCGCGGCTGGCCTTCACGCACCCCGAGGGCGGGCGTCCGCGCTTCCAGAGCGCCCTCCCCGAAGGCCTGGCGGCCCTCTTCCAGGCGCTCTAGCCGCCGAGCGACGCGCGGGCCGTCGTCTGATCCCGTCGTCCACCTCCCGAAAAGCAGAAGGGGCGGAACCATCGCTGGTCCGCCCCTTCGCTCTACTGCTCGATGCGCTCTCTCAGCGCCTCACCCGCGACTACGGGCAGGGCGTGGTGAAGAGCGACGAGCGGTTGCCGAAGAACGTGCTGCCCGTGCCGGTGTCGGTGGGGAAGCCGCTGACGGTAGCCGCCACCTTGACCGGGCCGCTCTGGCCGGCCGTCAACGTCTGCAGGAACGTCGCGGAGGCGACATACTTGGAGTTGGTGACCAGGACAGTGCTGGTGGTGCAGATGGTGGTGTTGGTGGTGTACGGCGTGCACGTCATCACGATCGGCGCGCCGAGCGAGCCGTTCGCCGCCTGGGGGTACAGCTTGTAGGCGGTGTTGACGAAGTCGTTCACCGTCGAGGGGTCCACCGCGACGTTGAAGGTGACCGTGAACGTGCCCTTGGCCTTGTCGGTGACCGCCAGGG
>JAYWAO010000583.1:0-8101 GCA_043782365.1 Deltaproteobacteria bacterium | reverse complement strand
CCTGCGACTCGAACAGGTGCGTGCCCGCCGTGAGCGAGAGCGCGCCGACCGAGACGCCCACGGTCTGCTGCTTGAGCGCCACCTTGAGCTGCTCGGGGGTGAGCACGCGGGCGGTGGCGAGCGCCTCGTGGAGCGCGATCTTCTGCTGCCTGGCGAGCGCGACCGCGCGGTCGAACGAGGCCTGCTTGATCAGCCCCGAGGCGATCTGCGCGGCGCCCGCGGTCTCCGCCTTCACGTTGCCCTGCGCGAACCGCACGAGGCCCGCCTGGAAGTGGAGCCGGCGCACCGCGCCTTCGCTGGTGACCGTCAGCACGCCGGAGGCCTTCGACCGGAGCAGCTCGACGAGGAGCTGCGCCACGGGCTTGCCGGCGGGCCCGTCGATGGTGCCCTCGGACGGCGGCGCAGGCTGCAGCTGGCAGAGGCGGCGCAGGCCCTCCCGCAGGGCGGCGGGCTCGAACGGCTTGGGCAGGAAGAGGTCGGGCCGGACCTTGACGACGAACTCGGCCGGCAGCGACTTGTAGATGCCGCTGGTGAGGATGAGCGGCAGCGCGGGGTGCTCGCCGCGGGCCCACTGGGCCACCGAGAAGCCGTCTCCCTCGGCGAGCACGAGGTCGATCACGAGGCAAACGAACGGCGTCGGCCCCGCCGCCGTCTTCTGGACGAGCGTGACGGCCTCCTTGCCCGAGCGGGTGATCTGAGCCGACAGGCCGACCTCCCCGCAGAGCGCGGAGATCAGGCGCGACGCGCTCTGCTCATCCTCGATGATCAAGACTTGCGGTGTTCCCACTCGACTCCCAAGTTCCTTGCAGCGAAACCTCGTCCGCGAACTAATGGACGTCCAGCTCATACGGCAGGCGGGCCTGCACCGCGCCCGAGGCGCCCAGGCCCGACAGCGCCCGCAGCGCCGCGCCCAGCGGCCCCGACGTCAACGCTGGCGGCAGCCCCAGCGCCCGCGCGGCAGCCCCACTCCACAGCTCCTCGGCGGCCGACGAGGCCCTCTGCAGCGCGCCCGCGCCGTCGGCGGGCTCATCGACCACCTCGACGTCGGCGTCCGCCGCCAGCGCCGCGCGCCGCTTGGCCTCCACCAGCGCCTCCTGCAGCCCGCCCAGGTGATCGACGAGGCCCTTCCCCTGCGCCTGCGCGCCCGTCCACACCCGGCCCCGCGCGACCTTGTCGACGGCCTCCGGGGTGAGCTTGCGGGCCTCCGCCACCTTGGCCACGAACCCCTCGTAGAACTCGTCCACCATGCTCTGCAGGCGGCGGCGCTCGGCGTCGGTGAGGGAGCGGTTGGGCTCCATCCAGTCGGCTGAGGCCGAGGTCTTCACGGTAGCGGCGGTCACCCCCAGCTTGGAGAAGAGCTCGCTCGCGTCGAAGCGACCGGCGAAGACGCCGATGCTGCCCGTGACGGTAGACGGCTCCGCCCAGATGGCGTCAGCCCCAGCCGCAACGTAATAGCCGCCGCTCGCGGCCACGCTTGCCATGCTCGCTACCACCGGCTTGCCCTTCTCCTTTCGCGCCCGCACCAGCTCCCGCCAGATGAGGTCGGAGGCGTTCCCGTCCCCGCCCGGCGAATCGATCCGCACCACCAAAGCCACCACCGCCGGGTCGTCCGCGGCCCGGTGAATCCGCCGCGCGATCTCCCTGCCGCTCTGCCCGCCGCCGCCGAGCAGTCCGGCGCCGGCCTCGAGGCCGATCTCTCCCTCGACCCGGATGACCACCACCTTGGGCCGTGCGCCCCAGCGCGTCTCGCGCAGCGCCCCGGCCTCGGTGCCGATCTTCCGCAGCGGAACCCGCTGCTCTCCCTGCGTGACTCCTAGGACCTTGCCCACCGCCTCCTCGAGCTGGTCTGGGTAGACCGCTCCGTCGAGGAGACCTGACTCCACCGCTTCCCGGGTCGTGAGGAGACCCCGGTCGAGCAGGCCCTTCACCTTCGCCTCGTCCATCCCGCGCCGCTCGGAGACGGCCTTGACGAACCGGGAGGCCATGTCGGTGAGCAGCGCGGTTTGGACCTCGCGCTGCTCGGCTGACATGTCGCTGCGGGTGAAGAGGTCGGGCGCGTTCTTGTACGCGCCCACCCGGAAGAACTCGGCCTTCACACCCAGCTTGTCGAGACCCGCGGCTGCAAAGTACGCCGTCGCGGAGAGCCCGTTGATCGACAGTCCAGCCTGCGGGGTCGCGTACACCCGGTCGGCTGACGTCGCTAGATAGTAGTCGAGGTCGGCGGCGTTTTCCAGATAGAAAACCGTCTTCTTGCCGGCCTCGCGCAACCCTTCGATCCCCTTCCGTAATTCCTCGACGGCCGCCATCGACACGGCGAGGCCGTTGCTGCGGAAGACCACCGCGCGGATGCTGTCGTCCTCTTCGAGGCGGCGCAGGGTGGCGAGCGTGGCCTCCAGCGGATCGGGCCCGGGGCCCAAGAGCCGGCCGAGCAGGCCGTCGTCGCGCTTCTTGAGCGCCGCGCCAAGGTCGAGCACCACCGCGCCCGCCGAGAGCGCGCGGGCCGGCGCCACCTTCTCATAGGCTTCGCTGGAGAGCCCCGCCGAGTACGATTGGTACGCGTAGCCCGGGACGCCCGTGCCGCCGCCGCGCAGGTGCAGCCCGCCGAGCTCGAGCTGCAGGCCGAACTCACCGGTCCAGCGGGAATCGACCGCGGTGTACTTGAGCCCGCCGAGCAGCTTGAAGCCCTGGAAGAGACCCCACTCGCCGGAGAGGCGGAGGTCGGGGTTGCCGAAGCCGCAGGTCCGCGCGGCGCCAGGGGCGGTGAAGGCCGGGGTGCCGTTGCAGGAGGTGACGTCCGCGTCGAGCTCGACCACCAGGCGCTCGCAGTAGGGCCGGATGGCGACCGAGCCCTGGTAGCGCGCGGGCAAGAGGCGCCCGTTGACGCTCCCGTTGAGGTCGTACGCGGCCACGCCGGCGGAGACGCACTCGATGGGCCGGACGGCCGCGCCGGCGTCCCAGGCGGTGACGCCCGTCAGGTCGCGCGCTTCATCGGAGGCGAGTTGGTGCACGCTGCCGCCGAGCGAAAGCCAGCCCAAGCGCAGGCCGAGGCCGAGCGAGGAGCGGGTGCCGCACGGGTGGTCGAAGCTGCAGACGTCCTGCTGCCGCTGCCACTCGGTGCCCCAGGCGAGGTTGAGCCCGCCGTCGCTGCGCTGGCTCGCGGTGCCGACCGAGGCGAAGAGCCCGCGTCCCTGGCGCGCGCCGTTCTTGGAGGCGAACTCCTGCGCGTAGTCGAGGTGGAGGCCGCCCGCGAAGCCGAGCAGCGCGGGGTTGCCGCCGAGCGCGGTCGGGTCGTCCTGCAGGAGCGGCACGGGCACGGGCTGCAGGATGCCCAGGGTCACCGGGCGCGCCACCTGGGCCTGCGCGCGCGCGCCGCCAAAGAGGGTGAGGAGCACCAAGAGCGGCCCGAGCCCGAGGCCCATCTCACGCGGCAATCGACCGCAGAACGCCATTCGCCGTTCCTCTACTTTCCGCGCACCCTGCGTTAAGTTGCGCACCGCGACACCAGCACTACCAGCGAGCCGCACGAGGGAGCCGCACATGCTCGACAGCCGCTTCATCCGCAACGTCGCCATCATCGCCCACGATGGCGCGGGAAAGACTGCCCTCACCGAGGCCCTGCTGCGGCATGACGCCCCCGGCCGCGCTTCCACGGACGGCTCGACCAGCCGTCTCGACGCGGATCCCGAAGAGGCGAAGCGCAACTTCACCGTCTCGACGCACATCACCTTCGCGGAGCACGACGGCGTGCTCTTGAGCCTGCTCGACACCGCGGGGTTCTCCGACTTCCTCACCGACGCCGACAACTCCATGGCCGTCTGCGAAGGCGGCCTTCTTCTCGTCTCAGCCGTCTCCGGAGTCAAGCACCAGACAGAGCGCCACTGGGAGATGGCGGCCGAACGTTCGCTGCCGCTGGTGGCGTGTGTCAACAAGCTGGACCGCGACCGGGCCTCGTTCCTGCGCGCGCTCGACGACATGGAGAAGACGCTGGGCGCGAAGCCCGTGGCGCTGCAGCTCCCCATCGGGCTCGGCGAGAGCTTCACTGGCGTGGTCGATCTGGTCTCGATGCGCGCCCACGTCTACGCGCGGCGCAGCGACGGGAAGTTCGGCGGCTTCATCGACGAGGAGATCCCGCCGGAGCTGCTGGTCGAGGCGAAGCGGCTGCGGGCGCGGCTGGTCGAGGCGGTCGCCGGGACCGACGACCTGCTGCTCGAGCGCTACCTCGACGGCCTCGAGCCTGGCGAGCACCAGATGCGCGACGCCATCGCCTCGGCGGTGCTCGGGCGGCGCTTCCTCCCGGTGGTGGCGTGCGCGGCGCGGCCCGGCGTCGGCGTGCGCGACGTGGCGCAGACGCTGGTGGACTACCTGCCGAGCCCGCTCTCGCGGCGGGAGATCCGGGGCACTTCGCCCGGCCCCGGCGGTCCCATCCCGCTCGCGCGCCCGACCAGGCGGGACGCGCCCGCGACGCTGCTCGCCTTCCGCAACACGCTCGACCCGCACATCGGCCGGCTCACCGCGCTGCGCGTCTTCGCGGGCACGGTGAAGCCCGGGATGCACCTCTTGAACACGCGCACGGGCCACCAAGAGGTGGTCAGCCGGATCGTGCGGATCGACGGCAACGTGCTGCACGAGCTGCAGGAGGCCGGCGCGGGCGAGCTGATCGGCCTGCAGCGGCTCAAGGACGTCAAGGTGGGCGACACGCTGGTGCTCAGCGAGCCCAACGCGATCCCCCTGCAGCTCGACCTGATCGGCCGGCCCAAGCGGGTGATCGCCTACGCGCTGAAGTTCGACCGCGACCAGGACGAGAAGGCCGGGGCGGCGCTGCACAAGCTGCTCGAAGAAGACCCGTCGCTCGAGCTGGTGCGCGACCTCGAGACCGGCGAGACGCTGCTCAAGGGCATGGGCCAGGTGCACGTCGAGGTCGCCGTCGAGAAGCTGCTGCGCAAGTTCGGCGTGCACGTCTACCTGGAGCTGCCGCACCCGCCTTACCACGAGACCATCGCCAGGTCGGCCGAGGCCCGGGGCCGGTGCAAGCGGCAGAGCAGCGGGCGCGCGCAATACGGGGAGTGTGTATTACATATTTCTCCGGCGCCGCGCGGAGCCGGGATTCTCTTCGAGGACGCGGTCGCGGGGGGCAACATCCCACGCGGCTTCATCCCCTCGGTGGAGCACGGCCTGCGCGAGGCGGCGCGGCGCGGGCCGCTCGGCGACTTCCCGGTGGTGGACGTGCGGGTGAGGCTGGTGGACGGCTCGTTCCACGCGGTCGATTCGAGCGACCAGGCGTTCCGCCTCGCGGGCTCGATGGCCTTCAAGAACGCGCTCGCGCTGGCGCGGCCCGTGCTGCTCGAGCCTTACATGAGGCTCGAGATCGTCGTGCCCGACGCCGCGCTCGGCGAGGTGATCGCCGACCTCACCGCGCGGCGGGGGAAGATCCTCGGGATGGAGCCGTCGTCGAAGGGCACGGTGCTCCACGCGCAGGCGCCCCAGGCGGAGCTGCGCACGTACGCGACCGAGCTGCGGGGGATGACGCACGGCCAGGGGTACTTCACGATGGAGCTGGCGGGGTACGAGGAGGTGCCCACCCACGAGGCGCAGCGGGTGCTGGCGGCGCGGCACGCGGAGCAGGAGAAGGGGCACTTGCTCGTGAACCACCCGAAGGGGAGGGCGTAGCGGGCGCTTCTCGTTCCTCAAAGGCACCTACCCGTCGAGCTCGTCTTCGCAAACGAAGATGCCGACGTCGCGGTGGAGCGGGCCAAGAGACTTCACGCAACCAGATGGTTCGAGATCAGACTGGATGCGGCTGCCCTGAAAGGGTGAGGAGACTGTCGGCGCTTGGCAACCAGATCCCTGTTACACTAAATCAGTGCACGACTTCAGGAGTCAGGAGTCTTCATGCCCACCGTCGGCAAGTCCTACAAGAACCGCACTGTCCGCATCCCGGCTGAGCTGCTCCGGCGCGTCCAGGTGAAGCTGGCGAAGGAGGACCGCAAGTTGAACGGCCTGGTGGTCGAGCAGCTTGCGCTCTGGGCCACGGACGACGAGGCGGATGGCTTGACGGCCGGCCAGCGATTCGTCGCGGAGATGGCTGGCCTCCGCAAGACTACCCGCTTCAAGGTTGCGGGCAACCTGGACAAGGCGCTCCTGATGGGCGAGCGCGATGAGTAGGGTCTTCGTCGACACGGCTGTCTTCGCGCGCGTCGCGGACGACGAGCGCCCGCGGGAGCGCGACGCGGCCGCTGCCTTCCTCTCGGATCCATCTCGGTCGTTGGTGACGAACGCCTTGGTGTTGGGCCAGCTCTACAGTGCGCTGGTGCCACGCAACGCACGTGGTGCGCGCGCCAAACGGCTCGCCGAAGCGGGCCGGCGCGCGGTGGAGAGTATCCGTCCGCTCGCGACCATCGATGTGACTGCCGCGCAAATCGCCCTGGCCCTGGTGCTGGTCTCCGAGCGGCAAATGCAGCTCTGGGATGCCGTCAACTGGGCGAGCGCCATCTCGGGCGGGTGCGCGGAGTACGCGAGCTTCGACGCGCCGGGCCTCCCGCACCAGATCCGGAGCGTCCGGTTCGTGAACCCGCTCGGGTGAGCCGCCGGCGTTGAGCGCGCGCGGCCGATCGCCGCCACCTCCGGCGCGGTGAAGCCGCGCCTCCGCTCGTGCGCCCGGTCCCCCGCGCGCGGCCCCTCGCCCCGGATCACTCGTGGTAAGCGGTCGGCCCATGCACCGCACTCGCCCTGCGCTCCGGCTCGCCCTCCTCCTGGTCTCTGCAGCGCTCGCCGCCTGCGCCACCCCCCGTGCGGCTGGGCCGTCTACTGGTGCCGCGTTCGCCGCGCCGCCGGCCTCCGTCGCAGCTCCTGGCGTGGTCCCCAGCACGGCGCTCGCCGCCGCCTCTCCGCTCGAGCTCCTCGAGTCCTGGCCGGCGGGCACCACGCTCCACCACGCCGGCCTCCGCGACGCCGCTGCCGCCTGGCCGCTGCTCTTCGACAGCGCCAAGGAGCGCATCGACCTCGCGCAGTTCTACTACTCGAACGAGCCCGGCTCGCCGCTCGAGGCCTGCGTCCAGGCGCTCGAGCGCGCGGCCGCGCGGGGCGTGCGCGTGCGGGTGCTCGCCGAGGAGAAGTTCTACTCGCAGTACCCCGAGACGCTCGAGCGGCTGGCGCGGCAGAAGAACTTCGAGGTGCGCCGGCTCGACTGGAAGCGGGCGGCGGGCGGCGGCATCCTGCACGCGAAGTACTTCCTCATCGACGCGAACGAGGCGGTGCTCGGCTCGCAGAACTTCGACTGGCGCTCGCTCTCGCAGATCCAGGAGCTGGGCGTGCGGTTCCGCGCGCCGGCTGCGGTGGGCGCGCTGCAGGCCGTCTTCGACGCCGACTGGGCCGCCGCCGCCGGGGAGAAGCTCCCCGCGCCCGCGCTGGAGGCCGCGAGCAGAGCGCCCGCGCTGGAGGCCGCCGGGGCGAGCCGGATCGCGCTGGTCGCCAGCCCGCCGCACACGCTGCCAGCGGGCGTGCAGTGGGACCTGCCGGCGGTGGTGAAGCTGATCGACGCGGCCACCAGGACGGTGCGCGTGCAGGTGCTGACATACCGCCCCACCGGGCGCGGCGGCGAGGGCTTCACGCAGCTGGACGAGGCGCTGCGGCGGGCTGCAGAGCGGGGCGTCGCCGTCTCGCTGCTGGTCTCCGACTGGGCGATGGGCAAGGGCAGCATCGACCACCTGCGCGCGCTCTCGCTCTTCGGCCGCGAGCAGCGGCTCGCCCGCAGGCCCGGGATCCTGGTGAAGGTGCTGGTCATCCCCGCCCTGGAGAAGTGCATCCCCTTCGCGCGGGTGGCCCACGCGAAGTACCTGGTGGTGGACGGCGCGGAGGCCTTCGTCAGCACCAGCAACTGGGAGCGCGACTACTTCTTCGAGAGCCGCAACGTGGGCCTGATCATCAGCGGCGGCGTGGTGCCCGCGCAGGTGGACGCGTTCTTCGAGAGCACCTGGAGGAGCGGCTACGCGCAGGAGGTCACGCCCGAAGGGACGGTGCCGCCGGTGCCCAACAAGAGCTGCGGCGGCGGGAAGTAGCTACTCGTCGTCCCACTTCTCCGTGCCCGACTTGCCCTTGATGCCCT